>JAWXCH010000164.1:0-15633 GCA_034440595.1 Planctomycetota bacterium
CAATTCTCCAGATGCGATTCCTTTGAGAACTTGCACCTGCTGATCGTTCATCAGGCCGGTAGTGATCGCCTGTAGCTTCGATTTACCATCGCGAATGACAAACACTTGCCACTCCCCATCGGCTCCGCGAAACAGGGCCGAGCGTGGTACGAACAGTGCATCCGGTTTTTCGGCGGTGATGATTCTGGCACGCACACGGTAGTCAACACCAAGATCCCAGGTGCCGGTCGCGCGCTGCTCAATCAAGCGTTTCTTATCCTCCGAGTTCAATTGGATAATGACCTTCACGCGTTGCTGCTCGACACCTAGCGAGCTGACCTTGGTGAATCCGGCGGGGTAGATCGACTGCACGGCTCCGCGAAGCGGCATATCGCCAATCGCCGGGCCAAAGATTTCGCACGGCTGGCCTTTTTTCACCTTGACGACTTCCTGGCTTAACACGTCCACCTCAACTTCCAGGTCGTTCAGATTGCCGATTTTCAGAAGCACTGTGCCGGCGGTAACAACACGTTCTTCGCTGGAGGCTCGCTCCAGCACGACGCCATCGATCGGGCTGCGCATCGTGCCGCGCTCTACGTCCTGTTCGACCTGCTGCAACTCGACCTGGGCCTCTTTCTTTTGCCGTTCGAGCACCCCATGCGTCAGTTGTTTGCGACCGATGTATTCCTTGAGGGACGTTGGCATGAGGAAGGTGGCGGCGCGCATCGCCTCCATCGCCCGCAAAACGAGCTGATCCTGTTGATACTCGACATCCGCCTGCACCAGCGACAGCCTGGCCTGGTCATGCTGCTCGTCGGTCTGGGTTTTCTGTTTCCAGAGCTGATCGATGCGTTCATAGTGCCGTTTCTCGAATTCCAGTCGTGCGGCACCGGCTCGAACTCGCTCCTTGGCTGCCTCGACAGTGCGATCCATCGATTCCACAAACTTATAAGCTTGCTGCAGTGAGACATTCTCCACGCTGGCGTCGTCGTTTTCCTTGAGCGATGCGTCCAGCCGTTCGACTGCCGCAGTGGCAGCGTCAACCGTCAGCTTCAGATCGGCAGGAACCACCCGTGCTACCACCTGATCTCGCTTGACCGGAGTTCCCTCGACCAGGTTAATCGCCTCCACTCGCCCGTTGATCGGCATGCTGATGTCGTAGACACGCGGCAGTCGCGTCTTGCCACGTTCGTCGATCGTTTCGCGAACAGGACCGACCTTGGCCGCGGCCGCCTCGACCGGTGTGCCATTCTTCATAAAAAAGCTAGCGGCCGCGCCGAGCAGCACCGCTACTACCACTCCAATAATGATGTAATTACGCATAGGTAACTCGTCTGTATGTCAGTCAGTTCGATAATGAATAATAGGTCGATAGTTTTACAAGCGGATTGTCTACTCTTTAACGTTGAGCGCTTCGCGCCAGTCCATCTTGTTGATCTCGCGTTGCACAAAAACGTGTGCGGCCAAAGCAAACGCCGTCCCGAGCAATAATGTTTTGATGGTCACACTCGCCGGCCAGATCATCGGAAAACGAAACATCTCGGTGTCGTAAACCACGGTCAGATATCGCACCAGCAAGTATCCTAGCGGTTGGCCGAGCAAGGTCCCCAATATATTGAGAATCATACTCTCTCGCAAAAAGTAACCACCGACCTGCCATTGGCTGTAACCGAGCACGCGCAGCGTGGCGACTTCACGCCGTCGCTCTGCCAGACCAATCAACGAAGTATTGAGCAGGCTGGAGAAAAAGATCACGCCCGCAAATAGCGTAATCAGCCCAATAAATATGTCCTGCGTATTGATCAGCGTTTCCATCAAGTTCTTGATATTGCTGGCCCGTTCGTTGAAGGCCTGTAGCGCCGGAAGCTGTTTGATTTCCGTATAGAATCGATCGTACGCCGAAGTACGGGGGTCCATTTCCAATTGCACACCAGTCATGGCCAGTTCTTCATCGATCAGGCCGCTCAGGTAATCAATTTTGGCATACACGCCCAGCCCGATGTAGCTATCGCTGATGGCAACCACCGGCACATCACGCGGGGTGCGCAGGCCTTTGGTGGGGACGATGGTGATGGTAGTGCCGACCGTGGCATTCAGCAGATCGGCGATTTTGCGCGTCAGCAGCAGGCCGGTCTTGGGAACGCGAATGATATTGCCATCCAGGTCGCGCGGAAGTGTCAGTCGCGCGTCGCTGGCCAGGCCGGTGATGCCCGCCTTGCGATGGTGCGGGCCGTTGAACAGTTCGCAGGCAACATCCAGAGTTGGTTCGGCGCGATCCACGCCAGGCAGCCGGCGCGATTCATCGAGCGCGTCCGGGCCACGTTCGTCCTTGAACGTCAGATCGATATCGCTGCACGAGATCATCTCGAACTGAAAATCGATTAGGTACCGCACGCAGTATTGCAGTGTAAAGCCGGTGCTGAGCAGCGCCGCACCCATGATTGCTGCGAACAATCCAACGGAGGACCGAAGTCGATTGCGGATGACGTTGCGCAGGACCATGCGCCAGCCAAAGCTAAGGCGGTTCCAGAATCGCGGAAATCGCTCCAGCCAGATGTTGCCACCTTGGCGTGGCGGCTTGGGGCGCATCGCTTCGGCAGGGCGAAGTTTCAATGCCGCGTACGCTCCCTGTGCCGAGCCGATCAGCGCGCAAAGCAGGCTGATGATCATTGCGGTCACATACAGCGGCACCGAAACCTGATTGGAGAGGTTCGGAAATTCAAAAAACTGCTTGTAAAGTTCGGTGATAAAAATCGACATGCGGTAGCCAAAAAAACAGCCGAGCAGGCCGCCGATCAATCCGATCAGGCCGCCGAACTTGGTAAAGTGGCCAAAGATCTGCAGGTTGCTGTAGCCGAGGCCCTTTAGTGTTCCGACAATCACTCGCTGCTGATCGATTAGTCGTGCCATCAGCACGTTCAGCACCAATGCCGCGACTGCCAGAAAGATCACCGGCATGATCGTAGCAAAGACCCCCAGCCCGCGAATTTCATCGTTCAAGAATCGACTGGAAGGTTGGTCCTTGCGAGGGACTTTGGAAAAAACACCGTACGAGTCGAGCTTGTTTTCAATCTGGCGGAGGATCTCGTCCGGGCGCTCGCGAACTTCCGGCGATAACAATCCCACCACCTGATTGCAGGCGCCGTCCATGTCAAAAACTTCTTCGGCGTAGCTGTGTTTGATATAGAATACGCCAAACCGCTCTGGATCTGGCGTAATCGAGCCGGGGCTGACCAGGTAGACAAATTCGCTGCTAATCGCCGTGCCGACGACGAATAGTTCTTCGCGGCGATTGTTGAGAATCAGATGAATCCATTGTCCAGGGTGCAGCCCATGTTTGCGTGCAAAGGCGTCATTGACCAACACTTCGTTGCGGCGGCGTTCGGTGAAGTAACTGCCACGCTTCAGCACGACGTCATTGATGACGTTCTGCCGATCATCGGGCAGTGACAGAACGTAGCCATTCAGTGGATACTTAACTCGCTCTAGATCGACCGTGGCAAAAAACTGAATCCGCGGCTGGATTTCAGTTAGGCCGGGAATTTCTAATAGCTCAGGCAGCTCGGCGATGGGGACTTTCTTGACATCGATCCAAAAGTCCGCCATCCGGCACTGTGCATAGTATTGGTCCTTGGCCATCGTCAGATTGCGATGCGCCGATCGCATATAGATAAAGCACATCACGCCCACGGCCACCAGGCTGGTAATTGCCAGGATCAGGCCTTTGCTCGCTTTCGCTTCGCGCAGCAGCTTGCGATCCAGAACTTTCACCAAACGATCTCCTCAGGGGGGCGAGGAAATTCGTTCTTGTGCAGGTCGATGATCTCTCCGCTGCGAATTCGGACCACGCGATCGGCTGCGTCGGCAATGGCCGCGTTGTGCGTGATCACGAGGATACTCTTACCAAGTTGATTCTTCAGATTGACCAGCAGGCGCAAAACTTTCTTGCCAGTATCAAAGTCGAGTGCCCCAGTCGGTTCATCGCACAGCAGTAGTTCGGGGTTCTTAGCCAGCGCCCTGGCAATCGCCACGCGCTGCTGCTCTCCGCCGGACATCTGTGCCGGAAAGTGATCTTTGCGCTCGGACAAGCCAACCATGTCCAGCACGTCATCCACATCGAGCGGGTCTTCGCTGATCTCGGTCGAGACCATCACGTTCTCGCGCGCGGTGAGATTCGGAATGAGATTGTAGAATTGAAACACGAAGCCAACCGACCGGCGGCGAAAACGAGTCAGCTCGCGTGGCGTGGCTTGTGCAATGTCTTGATCGCGGTACCAGACCTGGCCGTGCGAAGGGATATCCATCCCACCGATGATGTTCAGCATCGTAGTCTTGCCCGAACCGCTAGGACCGACCATCACCAGCAACTCGCCGTGCAGAATTTCCAGCGATATGTTCTTCAGAACCTCGACCGAGACCTCTCCCATCTGGTAGGTCTTGCCGATCTTGTCGAGGTGCAGGAGCACCCGCGAGTTGGCAACTTGTGCGTTTAAGCTGGTCGACTGGATCATTGGGTAACCGTGGCTCAAGTGCTTGCCTACTGGGTTATATTGTGATTTTTTTCACAATCTTGCACTCAGAAAAAATACCCCCTCTCTTACCTAATATAGTTTGAAACTGTCGGGTTGGTATATGCCCGACGAAAATTTAGGAGGCGAAAACTATCCAGCCGGTTCGCATTCGTCGTCGGCTTTCGGGCTAAAAGAGCGCAAAAAAGCCCTCGGCCAGAGACTGACCGAGGGCGACGCAAAGCACGTTTTTGGATTTACCAACCTTGGCTTACAGGAACTTACCAACCTTTTCAATCAGGTCGACTGTCCGGCAGCTATAGCCCCATTCGTTGTCGTACCAACTGACAACCTTCAGCATGTTACCGTCCATGACCTGCGTCCAGTCGGTGACAAAGATCGAGCTATGCGAGTCACCGATAATGTCGGTCGAAACCAATGGATCGTCGGTGCAGTCGAGAATCCCCTTCAGCTTGCCGTTGGCGGCAGCCTTCATCGCGGCGTTGACTTCTTCCTTGGTTACGTTTCTCTTCATCAATGCGGTCAGGTCGACCACGCTACCGGTCGAGACCGGAACTCGCAGCGAGATACCAGTCAGCTTGCCCTTCAATTCTGGAATGACCAGACCGACGGCGGTTGCTGCACCGGTGGTGCTAGGGATGATGTTCATCGCCGCGGCACGGGCACGATACGGATCAGCGTGTGGCAGATCCTGCACGCGCTGATCGTTCGTGTAGGCATGGATGGTGGTCATCAAGCCCTTTTCAATGCCAAATGTTTCGTGCAGCACCTTGGCCACAGGAGCCAGACAATTGGTGGTGCAACTGGCGTTCGAGATGCAATTCATCTCCTTGGTTAGCTTGTCGTCGTTCACGCCGATCACGCAGGTCAGGTCAGCGCCGTCTTTGGCAGGGGCGCTGAGGATGACTTTTTTGGCACCAGCGGCCAGGTGAGTGTCGTAACCCGCCTTGCCGTCCTTTGCACGGGCAGTAAAAATACCGGTGCTTTCGATAACGATATCGGCACCGAGTTCTTTCCAGGGGAGTTGTGCCGGGTCTTTCACGGCTAGGGCGCGAATCTTCTTGCCATTGACGATCAGATTCTCGGCGTCGAATTCGACCGTGCCCTTAAAGCGGCGGTGATTGCTGTCGTACTTCAACAGCGTCGCCAGCATTTCGTTGTCTGTCAGGTCGTTGATACCGACCACTTCAAACTCTTTAGGGCGCTCGGCCAGAATCCGAAACACCAATCGACCAATACGTCCAAAACCGTTGATACCAACTCGAATTGCCACAGCAATAGCTCCTTGCAAGAATTCGGTGCGAGCCTCGCGCGTGGCCGGCCATCGAGCCGGGGGGACGCTGCGGATCAAATCCAACAGCGCCAGCACGCACCTATCAGTCCAGGGGTAAGCAGCGTATTATAGCGGTGCCGGCGAAGAGCGAGAAGGGGCGGAAATGCCGATGAAATACTCGACCATAACCTTGTCGTGCGATTGAATTTCCGCTTCCGGGGTTTGTCGGTTTCGCCTTGCACCCTAACGCAGACTCATTTCTCTGGTATCTCGATTTGACCCCCTCCAAGCGATCCCGCTGGCAACTCCCTCCAGGGGTCACACACAGCCTGTGGGACTATGCGCAGGCCGAACATATCGCGCGCGACTACGATGACTACTTTGCCGGCAACCAACTGTTTGAATTTGACCAGAGTGTGCTGGCGCGGCATTTTCGCAAACCGGGCCTAATTGCGGATCTCGGCTGTGGCACCGGGCGTGCGCTGGTGCCGTTGGTCCGTAATGGCCATCGCGGTTTGGCCATCGATCTGTCGACCGAGATGCTGGATGTAGTGCGAGAAAAGGCTGAGGATGAGCATCTGCCGATTGATGTGCTGCTGGCTAATCTGGTCCAACTGGACTGTGTTGCCGATCATTCGGTTGACTACGCCATCTGCCTGTTCAGTACGCTCGGCATGATTTGCGGGCAAGCAAATCGATTGGCAGTCCTGCGACAAACGCGACGGATTCTCAGGCCGGGTGGTGTATTTGTCCTGCATGTGCATAACTTCTGGTACAACTTGTATGACCCGGGGGGGCCTTGGTGGGTCATGAAGAGCGTGCTGTCTGCCCCGTTTCGTAAAGATTACGACATCGGCGACAAGTTTTTTGACTATCGTGGCATACCTGGGATGTTTTTGCATGTATTTCGACGGCGCAAACTGCTGCGGACGCTGCGGCAAGCTGGATTTAAGATCCGCGAGGTCGTACCCCTGGATCCCAGGCGGAAGGACCGCTTGAAGTCCCCGTGGTTTTTCGGCGATTTGCGCGCCAACGGTTGGATCATTGCCTGCGAGTAAGTCCACGATTGCGAAATTCCATACAATTCAGTTGAGACCGGTTTCGCCAAGCGAGTAAAATACAGAGAGAGTGGTCCGAGCCGTTTGATCCAATTGGCAAGATTTAAGAAAGTGAGTACACCATGACGGCAACACGCGAACAACTACTAGCGACACTGACGGAACTCCACCGCGAGCTGACAGATATCGGGCCATTGGACGACGACAGTCGTCAGCAGCTTCAAGAGACTCTGACGGATATTCAGCAGGCGCTGGCCACTACAAAACTTGAACCTCTACCGGTAACTGGCAACGATAATGAGCCGGAGGGACCACTCTCCCGGCGACTGAGCGATGTCGCCCGAGATATTGAGACCACTCACCCGCAGCTTTCCATGACACTGGGTAGCGTGATCGATGCCTTAGGACGGATGGGGATTTAGAGCATTGTCACGGCTTAATTATTGTATCAGCCGTTGGGCGCTAGCCCACGGTTAGAGAGGCAAAAACCGGTGGCTAGCGCCATGCGGCTGATTCGTTTACTTCCTAATTTTAGCTGTGATGCAGCACTGGCCTGTAGGGCACGTGCCAGAAAGCGTCCATTCAAATCATCCTTTCAACCCGACGCGCGAGCGAGGAAATTCGTCGAACGCGCTGCGCCTCGCTGGCGCATCGGGTTAATATGATCTGCTCACTAACTGCACTGGCAGAGCCAGTGGCACACGGTCAAACACTAATGCGCTACTGCACTGGCAGAGCCAGTGGCACACAGTCCGATATGGAGAGCCAGTGGCACACTATCCGCTAAGGGTTCTTCACGGGTTTCTTCGCAGCAGGCGCACTCTTTTCAGTCGCACTATCTGCGTCTGGATCAAAAACATCGTCATCTTTACCTGTCCCCTTGCGATTCAAGTCGCGGCGTTTTTCGCGTAGATCTTGCGCATCGCGCACGCTACCCCGTTTGCCTGCGGACTTGGCACCTTTGGATTTATCACTGGGCGGTTTCAACGGTGCAGCCATTTCGGCTTCGATGGATTGCGCTGCTAGTTCACCTTCGCGGTAATACCACCCCTTGATAGTCAGCGAATCGCCAATTGACATGAACCGTGGATCGGTGACCGCAACCGGAATCTTCACATCGTCGGCCAACTCGGCTTTCATTTTTCCAATCTGGATATTCTTTCCTTTGATCGAAGACAACTGGCCAACAACTTTGTACTTCCCGGTTGGTGCGTTATCACGCGGCTTATCGTTAAACGCATCCGCACCTTCTTGGGTGATACCTGGCGGATTGGTTACTGGGTCTGGAGTGATGATCGAGATCTCAGCGATCGGCGCGGTAGCCTTGCCGGTGCGATGTTCAAACTCGCCAACCACCATGACAATTAACCCTGGCCGCAGAAACTCGACCTCGGCAGTCCCGGTTATTGTGAGCTTGGTGGCTGGGCCAACCTTCACCAGCCACGGCTTGCCGTCAAGCGTGACTTTCAGTACCTGACCTTGAACCGCTTCCAGTTTCCCCTCGCCCGAGTACTCCATCGCCTGTTGCCGGTTACCAGGCAGTTGCGCAAGCAGCGTGCCACTGGACAACACGGCGTACAAGAGCGCTTCGTTCAACAGCAACATTCCAAAACGACGACAACTTCCAACCGCGAATTTGCAGCGCATACAATTAACCCGTTAAAGATTTTTTTGTGCCACTTCTCCCCCCTCAGCATAACCGCTGCCAGTAGTTTGGCGAAGCAAAATCGGCCAAATTGATAGTCGTCTGGCTGTCAAACGCATCCCCCCAGCGTCCCTGACTGGATACAATGCAGAGATTCCGCAATCAATGGTTATCTCCACAGACTTCCGCTATGTCAGAATCTCGAATCACAGTTCCGCAATTTGCCGCGTTCAAGGCCGCCGGCCGCAAGATCAGCATGCTGACCGCCTATGACTATCCCATGGCGCAGTTGATCGATGCAGCCGGTATCGAGGCAATCCTGGTTGGCGACAGTATGTCGATGGTCGTCCAGGGACACAGCAGCACGCTGCCGGTCACCTTGGACGAGATGATCTACCACGCCGAAATGGTCGGCCGTGCCGTGCAGCATGCACTGGTCATCGTCGACATGCCGTTTCCGTACACGCATCTTGGCCCATACAAGGCGGTTGAATACGCCGGGCGGATCCTCAAAGAAACTCGCTGCCAGGCGGTCAAGCTGGAAGGAGGGGCCGAACAGGCCGATGTCATCCATGCACTCGTCTCGGCCGGTATTCCGGTCATGGCACATGTCGGCTTGCGCCCGCAAAGTGTCAATGTGCTAGGGGGCTACAAAGTCCAGCGCGACGAACAACAGCTCATGGCCGATGCAACCGCCGCACAGGATGCCGGTGCCTTTGGCGTGGTGCTGGAATGCGTTCCCGCCAGTCTGGCTAAAAAGATCACCGCGGCGCTGCGCGTCCCAACCATCGGCATCGGTGCCGGGCCAGATTGCGACGGCCAGGTGCTGGTGATCAATGACCTGCTCGGCCTCACCAGCGGGTACGTGCCAAAATTTGTCAAAGCGTACGCCGATTTGAAGAATGTCATCACTGGTGCCGTGCAAGCTTATCAGGCCGAGGTCCGCAGCGGTGAGTTTCCCACTCAGGAGTACTACTTCAAGTAAATCTGCTCGGCAGTCGCAATCATTCATTCAGGACGAATATGAATCGCCTACAACACGAGACCAGCCCGTACCTGCTTCAGCATCAGAATAACCCTGTCGACTGGTATCCTTGGGGGCCAGAGGCACTGGGTCGTGCCCGCGACGAGAACAAACCGATCTTTCTTTCGATCGGGTACTCGGCCTGTCACTGGTGTCATGTGATGGAGCATGAGAGTTTTGAGAACGAGCAGATCGCCAGCTTGATGAATCAGCATTTCATCAATATCAAGGTCGATCGTGAGGAACGCCCCGACCTGGACGCCATCTACATGCAGGCGGTTCAACTGATGACACAGCGCGGTGGCTGGCCGATGTCGGTCTTTTTGACGCCCGATTTGCAGCCGTTCTATGGGGGGACCTATTATCCGCCTACCGCGCGGATGGGCATGCCCGGTTTCGATCAGATTTTGCTGGGAGTGGCTGATTTTTGGCAAAACAAGCGCGATCAGGTGGTCGCACAGGCAGCCGAGCTAACCGGCCACCTGCGCGCGTCAGTGACACCTGCCGCCGGTGAGATTGAATTGTCGGATCAGTTGCTGCATGCAGCAGGCACCGAACTGCAACGGAACTTTGATGCTCGGCATGGTGGCTTTGGTGGCGCGCCAAAATTTCCGCACCCGATGGATTTGCGGCTGTTGGCACGGCTATCAAAACGTGCGATGTCAGTTCGCGGCAGTCAGCGCGATACGCTGTTGCAGATATTGACTCACACGCTGGACAAGATGGGGGCAGGAGGCATCTACGATCAACTCGGTGGTGGTTTTCATCGCTACTCGGTCGACGAGCGCTGGCTGGTGCCGCATTTTGAAAAGATGCTGTATGACAATGCACTGTTGATCAATGCCTATCTGGATGGATATCTGGTGACCGGAAACGCAGAATATGCACGGATCGTTCGCGAGACGATCGGGTACGTATTGCGCGACATGAACGACCCCGCCGGCGGTTTTTACAGTACTGAAGACGCCGATAGCGAAGGACACGAAGGGAAAGTTTATGTGTGGACACCGGCCGAAATCGAACAGGTTCTCGGTGCCGACCGTGCCGCGACGTTTTGTTACGTGTACGATGTCAGCGAAGAGGGTAACTTCGAAGAGACGAACATCCTCAACCTCCCCAAGACACTCCAGCAGTGTGCGGCGATTCGCAAGCTCGATATCGAGACACTGAAGCAGCAACTGGCCGAAGACCGCTGCAAACTGTTTGGCGAACGGGAAAAACGAGTCCGACCTGGTCGCGACGACAAAGTCCTCGTCGCCTGGAACGGGCTGATGATCGATGCCCTGGCTCAGGCGGCGACGGTGCTGGATGAACCTCGCTATTTGCAGGCGGCGACTGCTGCGGCGGATTTTATTCTGACACAAATGCGCCGCACCGATGGCCGGCTGTTGCACACCTGGCGCGGTGATGTTGCCAAACTGGACGCCTATTTGGACGATTATTCCTGCCTGATCAACGGTCTGGTCAGCCTTTACGAAGCGAGCTTTAATGAACGCTTCATCAGTGCCGCGACGGAACTGGCCGATCAGATGCTTGCGCATTTTTCCGATCTAGACGGAGGTGGATTCTTCTTCACCGCCGATGACCATGAGGAATTGATCGCGCGGCAAAAGGATATGCAGGACAGCGCCACGCCAAGCGGAAACTCGATGGCGGCCACGGCGCTGCTACGTCTTGGCAAACTCACCGGGCGAACCGAATACCTGACCGCCGCCGAGGGAGCGATTCGCGCCGCAGCGACCTTGATGCAACGCTACCCCAGCGCGGCCGGTCAAATGCTGCTGGCGCTCGACATGTATTTAGGTCCAACATTTGAGTTGGTGCTGTTGGCTGATCGGTCCGAGAAATCGACGCAGACGATTCTGGCAGAGTTGCACCGGCGGTTTATTCCGAACAAGGTCGTCGCACTGCGCGACGGAACGCAAGTAATTCCGGCTAGCGGAATTCGCGACGAAGGCCCCCCGGCGATGCCGCTCGATCCGCTCTTCGCCGGGCGAGCACAGCAAAACGGCCAGCCGACGCTTTATCTTTGCCAGGACTTTGCCTGTCAGGAGCCGGTATTAGGAGAACAAGCAATTCTAGCGGTATGGGAACGGTTGAGCGGAGTAGCCGCGCGAGTGTGAGGAACACTTCCCTCACCCGCCGCTGGGGCGTCGACCTCTCCCGCGCGCGGGAGAGGTGAATTTCGATGCCCCTTCCTTCTTCACTGCAGCCGGTCGCTCGGCCCATGCCGCCGGAACATTCTTCTCATTCCACTTGTCCCACTTGGCTTGCAACTCCGCCACAATCTCTGGGTGCTTACTGGCCAGATCCTTTGTCTCGCCAATGTCGTTTTCCAGATCAAAGAGTTGAGCAGCCGGTTTGTCCTGCGTCGATTGCTCACTCTTAGTCCGGCGCAGATCGGCGTCGTATCGGACCAGCTTCCACTTGCCGCGACGGATTGCCATCTGATCTCCGAACCGCCAATACAGCGCCTCGTGCGGTGGCTCCTTCGTCTTGCCCGTCAACAGCGACAATAGGTTGACTCCTTCCAACTCAGGCGATTGAGATAGATCCACGCCCGCCGCAGCTAGTGCTGTTGGTAAAATGTCGAGTTGAATGATCGGCTGGTTCAAGACTTGTCCAGCGGGGACCGTCCCTTTCCAGCTAACGACAAATGGCACACGGACGCCACCTTCCAATGTTTGTTTCTTCGAGCCGCGTAGTGGCAGATTGTTTGAGCCATTGAGCGTGGTTCCGACGACACTGGGACCACCATTGTCACTCAGAAAAAAGATCAGCGTCTTTTCTTCGAGCTTGTCTTTCTTGAGTGCTGCCATAACACTACCGACCGCATCGTCCATAGCCGATGTCATTGCCGCGTAGGCACGGCGTCGTTGGTCCTTGATCGAGGCAAACTTTTCGAGCCGCTCTGGATTAGCTTCCATCGGCGTATGGACGGCGTTAAACGACAGGTACAGAAAGAACGGCTCTTTCTGATGGCGGTCGATGAACGAAACCGCTTCGCGCGCGAATGCGTCCGTCAGGTAAGCCGTTTCGCGAACGGGTTCGGTTCCGCGCAGAATGTTCGGTATTGACCCATCCTTCTCGGCCGGCAAGTACTCATTCGCTCCCCACAAAAAACCATAGAACTCATCGAAGCCGCGCTTCTGTGGATGAAATCGCGGTGCCAAGCCGAGATGCCCCTTGCCGATCATGCCCGTTGCGTAGCCCGCGGCATTCAGCCGATCGGCGATGGTTTTCTCAGTAAGCGGCAGCCCCACTTCGCTATGTGCGGGGAACTTGCCCGGATTGAACTCATGCCCAAAGCGCGTTTGATATCGGCCAGTCAATAGTCCGGCTCGCGTCGGGCTGCAATATGGCCCCGACACGTAACCGCTGGTGAATCGCGTTCCGCTGGCGGCCAGCGCGTCCAAGTGTGGAGTGGGAATATCTTTGCACCCCTGAAATCCAAGATCAGAGTACCCGAGATCATCGGCCAGGATGACAATGATGTTGGGTTTAGCGATGTTGAGTTTGACGGGTTCGGCCGCCGACAGATCGTTGATTGGTAGAGCTACTAGCGCCAGTAGAATCAGTCCGATGAGTAGGAACTGTTTGAGCATTAGGAAACCTTGGTGCGAGAAATCTGTGAGTAGTTCGTCAGTGTCTAGTATTCTTCGGATTGAACGTCGAGTCCCCCGTTTTCTCCAAGTATCGCAGGCTCTGTTTGAAACAGCAACTAGCGTCACTCCGCAAGTGTCTGGCCAAAACCGTTTTTCGCTCGCCACGCAACCATGCCGCATGAGCCATCGCGTACCCATACATCGGCGCGGTCATGTATTCTGGTTTCCCAGGAGTACCATCTGGCCACTGCGAAAAATCGCTGAGCCAACTGCGCGGCGCATTGGCTAGGAATACACCCAGTCCATGGAACACGACGGTCAGATCGGTCAGCAGTTCATGGTCGAACTCGTCTCCATAGAGGCGATCTTCACCAAGCAAGCGATGGTGTGCCAGTTCGTGTGCCAGAATACCGACCAGAGGAAGCGGATCTTCAATTTCAGATAGTTTTAGGTGGATGATTACCCGCTCGCCATCGTTGTCATAGAGACCAGCCATGGCGGCGACTGCGTGCCCCTGACCGTTGACTAAAAACGGCGTTGTTCCCTGGAAGAAGTTCAACTCCGGAAGCGGCTCAGGTATATCCATGTAGCGGCAGATCCGCTCGTACATCGCCTGGACTGATTCCACCGATTTATCGAAGCGGTCGGGAAAGAACTCCGCCAGTGGCAATATCACCGCGCGGCGGAGAAAAACGTCGTAACCGAACTGCTTGCCGAGCCAATGCAGTCGGTCCTCGATCCAATCCTTGGTGATCTGATCGACAGGGCACTTTGCGGAGAACATGCCGAACATAGTCACACATTCAAAACGGTGATTGAAATTGAACTGCCGCTGTTGTGTAATCTAGACGCTTGCCGATTGAGATTTATCGTACTTCACCGTAACAGTAAAGCCAAGCTTGGGAGGAATTCTGTTCTGAGGTAGAAGCGTGCTCCGATGGCTACCTCAAAGTAGAAGAGTTTCCGCTGCCTAGGGAGAATCAATTTGACGGCGAAGTCAGTTGCTTTAACTCCTGAATTCGTGCAGACCAAGTATCAGAATCCGCGCGGCAGTCATCCTGAAACAAACGCAGAGCATCATGCCGTCCGTCGGACCAACTCCTGCTGAGGTCATCAGCCGTAGCAAGCAGGGCGGGAACCTGAGCAGAGTGGTTTTGGCAAACTTCTAGATAGCCTTTCCGCAATGCATGAATGCAGAGCTGTCGAACACCGATGTGAGGATCCGTTCTAAGTCCGACTAAAAGTTCCATTGCTTCTAGCTTATCATTCGTGCTCATTCTCTCGTGCATGAACTCGAAGTAGCTGATTGCCTGCGCGCGGACGACAGCCACCGGATGGACTGTTGATTTACGAAAGGTTTCCCGTGACCATGTCTTACCACGCTCCAGGCATACGATAGGGAAACCGGCGATGAAAGGATCGGTTTCCTCTGCTAAATCGCTCAGAACCTCCAGCGTATCACTGGTCAAATGTTCTGTCGCATGTTGATTAAAACTACTGGCAACGGCATCCAGTGAGGCCAGCCGAATTTCCGGTCGATCACTGAACATGAATTGCCTGGCCTGATCCTTTGAAGAATTGAGATGAACTACGATCAATTTGCGAGTTTGATAAACATCACCTCCGCAAGCATCCAGAGAAATCCAAGTTGATCCTGTGTAATCGTAAAAAATGCCGTCACTGCTTTTGATTTCTCCCAACGATGGGTAGTAGTAGATGATCGGCTCGGCACCACTGGTCAGGCCCGGTTTTGACTGAAGCTTTCTAATTTTGTATTTGAGCAAAACGTCAGATAAGGACTCGGGTTTCAATCCATCGCCATACAACGGCAATAGTAGCCATAACAAAAAGATGAAGAGAGCAAGACTCAACACCGCAAACCGGAAAGGAGGATTACGAGTCATCCGAAAAAAATTTGCATCGGAGTCCATTGTACGTTCCCAATATAGAGAGGCCCTGAGCGTGATACAGCGAGTAACCATCGCTACCGATTATACGGTATTGGCGCTGGCTCAACAGAGGAAGTTCAACAATCAGTTGATTGCGTCGGACAAGTGTCGATTTACTGGTCCGAGTGCGACTCGGCCAACGGCATTTCCGAACTCGTCGTCTCAATCTTCTGCCCAACCTTCGCGTTGCGCATGATGACGAGATAGAACACGGGCGTTAGGAAGATACCAAACGTCGTGACGCCGAGCATGCCAGAGAAGACGGCTGTACCTAGTGAGCGGCGCATTTCGGCACCGGCACCTTCGCTTAAGACCAGCGGCACCACGCCGAGGATGAACGCAAATGAGGTCATGATAATCGGCCGTAAACGGAGGCGGCACGATTCCATGGCTGCATCGAAAGGGGACATACCGGCCTGCCGGAATTCATCCGCAAACTCGACGATGAGGATTGCGTTCTTCGCCGCCAGACCGACCAGTACCAAGAAACCGATCTGCACAAAGATATCGACCGGCATGCCTGCGATCAGCATGCCACTCACCGAGCAGAGCAAGCACATCGGCACGACCA
>JAWXCH010000165.1:0-5329 GCA_034440595.1 Planctomycetota bacterium
GGCAAGATGCCGGCGATTCCTGCCGATGCAGATCCACGCGAGGTACTGGCTAAGTGGATGACATCGAAGCAGAACCCGTACTTTGCCAAGGTGTTGGTAAATCGCGTCTGGGCTGATCTGATGGGACGCGGTATTGTCGAGCCGGTGGACGATCTGCGCGCGACCAATCCGCCAACGAACCCGGAATTATTGGATGCGCTGGCCACGCACTTTCAAAAATCTGACTACGACGTAAAAGAGCTATTGCGCACGATTGTCGCGTCCGAAGTCTACGCACTCGGCTCGCTCACGAACTCGCGCAATCAAGCGGATCGCGTGAATTATTCGCGACACTATCGGACCAGGCTGCGTGCGGAAGTTCTGTCCGATGCGCTGTCGGATATCACCGGTCGAGCAGAAAGTTTTCCGGCAATGCCAAATGGCTCCCGCGCCAACCAAATCTGGACAACACGTGTCGATTCGGTCTTGTTGGATACGTTTGGTCGGCAGAACGAGAACCAGGATCCACCCTGCGAGCGACTGGTCGAATCGACCGTGACGCAGGCGTTGCATCTGATGAATTCGCCGCAACTGTACAGCCGCCTGACGCACAAGTCAGGGCGTGCAGCAAAAATGGCGGCCAGCAATCTCAATGCGGACGAACTGACTGAGGAAATTTATCTGCTGGTATATGGTCGAACTCCCGTTGAGGAGGAGCGGCAACTTGGTCGTACGCTATTTGACGATGGGAAGAAAAGTCGCCAACAGCAAGTCGAAGATTTGCTTTGGGCACTGATCAACACGCCAGAATTCGCCTTTAAAGATTGATCCGGGAGGAACCTTATGCGCAATGAACGCCACCCACCATTTTCGCGTCGCGATTGCTTGCGGCTGGGACTAGGGGGATTCTTTGCTGGCGGCTTGTCCGGAGCGCTGCGCGCCATGGCAGCAACGTCGAGTGGCTCGCCCGCAATTAAACCGCAGGCTAAATCATGCATCCTGATCTGGATGGATGGTGGCCCATCGCACTTTGAAACTTTTGATCCCAAACCAACCGCCCCGATCGAAATTCGTGGGCAGTTCCAACCAATCGCCACACGGCTGAGCGGAGTGCAGTTCTCGCAGCATCTAGTGCGGCTTGCCGAGTGCACCGATAAGTTCGCGCTCGTCCGTTCGATCTGCCACGACCAGGGGAATCACGGTGCCGGCAACCATTACATGATGACCGGCAGGCCGACACGAATTCCAGTCGGCTGTGGAGCATTTGTCAGCTATCACCCAAGTTTAGGGTCGGCTGTTGCCAAAGAGATCGGTGCCCCGGCCGGTTTGCCGCCGTACTTCTCCATACCAAGCATGGCTCGGTCTGGCGGTCCAAGTTTTCTCGGGGGTCAATATGCACCATTTGTAGTCAGTTCCAATCCGAATGCCCCGAACTTTCAGATTCGTGACGTGGCGGTACCCAAGGGACTGTTGGACGCGCGATTCTAAGAGCGCAAGGCACTCCGCCAGCAGGTGGACCGGCTGCAACGGTTGGCGGATGAAGCATCCGCCGATCCGCTTCGCTCTGTCGATGAGTATTATCAGCAAAGCTACCAGTTGGTGACTTCCAAGCCCGCTCAAGAAGCGTTCGATATCGGGCGAGAACCGGATTCCATGCGCGATCGATATGGCCGGACGCCGTTTGGCCAACGGGCACTAATGGCGCGACGTTTGGTCGAGGCCGGAGTTCCCTTTGTCACATTGCTGAATACCGGTTGGGATCACCACGGCAACATTTTTACCGAAATTGCGAAGCGGCTTCCCGAGTGGGATCATACGGTGGCGACCTTGATCGAGGATCTATCGGAGCGTGGCATGCTGGAATCCACGCTGGTCGTAGTCCTGGGTGAGTTCGGTCGCACCCCGCACCTCAACTCACGCGGTGGACGAGACCACTGGTCCAACGCCATGAGCGTGTTGTTCGCGGGGGGCGGCACACCCGGCGGGCAGGTGATCGGTGCCACCGATGCACACGGCTTTGCTCCGGTGGAACGTAAGCTCTCGCCAGAGAACTTTGCCTCGACGATCTACACTAAACTTGGCATCGATCCGAACAAGATCTACCACACGCCGGACGGTCGACCGATGCACCTCGTTTCCGACCCAACGCCTATCACCGAGCTGATGGGGTAGTCATGTCGCGACATTCACGAACCCACTTGCGCTGCGCCTCATGTGTAGCAGTATTCGGCGTGCTGCTAATCTGCATAGGTGAACTAGTGGCTGCGCCTCCATCGGAAATGCGACGAGTGTTTCCGGCCGGTGTGCAGGCTGGTAAGTCGGTGGACGTGGTCTCAGTGGAGCCGTTCACCACCTGGCCAATGAAGGTCTGGTGTCCTGAAACGCGCTTGCAAGTGACCCCACTGGAAAAGAAGGGGCATTTTCGGATAGCGGCCGACGAAAAGCTGCTACCAGGAGTTTATTGGTGGCGGGCGTACAACAGCGATGGTGCGACCGGACCGGTACCGTTTATTGTCGATCGGCTGCCAGAGATCGTTGAGCAAGAGCCGAACTCCGAACCTAACACCGCACAGGCTGTCACTCTGCCTGCAATCGTGAATGGCCAACTGAAGACCGCTGGAGACGTGGATAACTTTATCGTCGAGCTGAACGGCGGAGAGACATTGACCGCCAGCCTGCAGGCCTATCAAAATCTTGGTTCCCCAATGGATGGCCTGCTGCAAATTTGCGAACTGGTGGAACGAAAACCGTCCAGCAAAATTGACAAGTCGCCGCAGATCGAGGCTTATGTCCTGCAGCAGGCGCACGATGTCCGCGGCCTGGACCCGCTGATTGTCTGGAAGGTTCCTCGCGCTGGCAAGTATCTGGTAAGAGTTTTTGCCTTTCCCGATAGCCCCGGGCGCGATATCGAATTTGCTGGTGGGGAGAGATTCGTTTACCGGTTGACGCTGACAACTGGCGGTCTGGTCGATTATGCGTTTCCGGTGGCATCGACTTTGAATACGGACGCTTTACTGGCGGCCGCGGCCAATCAGTGGCCCGCCGAGTTTGAGGTTTACTCTGCGGACGAAAATTCGCCCCCCGCGCCGGGCATTCTATCGCAGTCGGTGGACAGCCCGGACGTTTTGACATTTCACGCAGACGGTCTGGCGGGCTACGTTCGGCTCTCGCGTGTACCGTTGCCTCGGCAAATCGAGAACGATGACGCCAGTGCTGAGCTTGGCCAGTTGGTCACCAGTCCGGCGCTGATTCATGCTCGGTTAGATGCCCCTCGGCAAGTGGATACCTTTCGCTTCGCTGCCAAGAAAAACAAAAAACTTTCGATTGGCGTGAATTCCGCTGGTCCCAGTCAGCAAGTGGCTGCCGTATTGAGGATCTTGGATCAGCAGGGAGCCGAAGTGGTGCAGGCCAACCTCAAGAAGAAGACGCTCATGTCGTCAATCGACTTCACCGCACCGGCCGACGGCGAATACCGGGTGCAAGTCCGCGACCTGCACCAGCGCGGTGGCAGTCGATTCGTCTATCAGCTTTCGATTGCCCCCGTGGTACCTTCTATAACAGCTAAACTAGCAGGAGAGTCTTTTGTAATCACCGCTGGCTCAACTTTGACAATTCCCATTAGCTTGCAGCGCGCTGGCGGATTCAATAAGACCGTCCGCTTTATCCCCAACGGCCTCCCCGCCGGCGTGAGCTTTGGGCCATGTGTCGCAAGCAACAAGGGAAAACCATCTACGGCGGTCAATCTGGTAATAAAGGCAACTGCTGACGCTGCCGGTTGGCAAGGTCCCATCTCCATCGCTGGGCTGGACGAAAACGGCAAGACCTTGGCGGTAGCGAGCTACGACCTGAAGCGGCCCGGCATTGCTGGCCGGATCGATCCGTGGTTGACGGTGCGACTTAAGGAGAAGCAGTAGTGTAGTGGACGTGCAACGCACCACACATTTCGTTTGAGCTTGCACACCTCATTGCATCGGTTCTTGCTAACTGGTTGCAGCTCGATCATTCGGTGCGTGGAAAGTACCAAGAACTACGCACAGTCGCCTTTCGCTCCGCGAAAGAGTGCTTCAGCTAGAATTGCCTCAGCGATCTATGTTCTTACCACTGCACTGGCGGAGCCAGTGGCACACAATCGGCCGATTACAAAACAGTTTAGCGATTTGCAAATCGCCCCGCACGAAACATCTCAATCGGAAGCTGCGTGCTTCCCTGCTCGGCCAGATCGGCCAGAATCTCCCCGACGACACTGGCGAATTTGAACCCGTGTCCAGAGAATCCTGCGGCAATACAAACGTTATCATACGCCGGGTGCAGATCGAGCACAAAGTGCCGATCTGGTGTGAGCGTATAGATACACACGGAAGTCCGCTGCACCGGGCCAGAAATCCCCGGCAGGTATCGCTGCAAGAAACCGGCCAGTGGCTCCCTGTCGGCGTCGCTTGGCTCACGCTCAATCTGTTCCGGAAACTCCTGCTCTGCCGCGCCGTAATGCCTGGCGACTTTGGCACCGAGTGAATCCAGCACCGGAAAGCCGTAATACTCTCCGGCAGCGCATTCTGCCTGACCGTCAGTGCTAACGAGGTAGCAGGGAAATCGCGCTGCGGAATAGTCATCGGCCTGCGGCACGTCAAACCAACACGCCACTTGCCGCATCACGGTCAATGGAATACCGGCATCGCGCAGTAACCGCGTGGCCCACGGGCCGGCGGTAATAATCAGCCGCGCGGCGCTAAACCGCTCGCGCTCCGTTTGGACCGTGACACCAGTCTTGTCAGCCTGCCAACTCACTACGCGCTGGTCGAACCGCAATTCTGCGCCATGCGACGTCGCGGCAGCCGCATGCGCCTCCACACACTGCTCAACGCGCAGAAAACCGGCCTGCGGTTCAAAGATGGCCGTTTGCGAGTCGTCCGTTTGAAACTGCGGAAACCGGCGGCGCAACTCTGCCTGTGTTAGCTCTTCGACCGGCAGATTGTGTAGGCGCGCGGACTGTTGCACTCCGGTGATCAATTCTGACTCCGCAGCACCAATGCTCAGTAATCCACACTGTGTAAATAGCGATTGCCGACTAAGTTGTTCCAGGTCGTGCCACCGTTCAGAGGCACGCTGTAACAGCGGCACATAGTCGGGGTGCTCAAAATACGCCTTGCGAATAATGCGCGTTTCGCCGTGCGAGCTACCTTGCTGGTGACGAGTTGAGCTGAACTGCTCCAGACCCAGCACGCGCAAGCCTCGTGCCGCCAGTTCATAGGCGGCCGCGGTGCCCATGCCCCCCAGGCCGATGACGATCACGTCGAAGTTGCGCATTGGGTTGTTTGCGAGTACGGAGTTCGTTTGAGCATTTTAAGCAGAC
>JAWXCH010000166.1:0-6751 GCA_034440595.1 Planctomycetota bacterium
CCGAATACGGTGCAGGCAACAAGCCATCGGCCACAGGTGCTCGTGCGGCCGATGCATGATGGGAGCCAACAAGATTTGCGTGTCACTACCGACGCCCGTTGCCGCTCCAAGGTCACGACCAGGAATGACTCGGCCAACGTCTCGCGGTCCGAAGGTCGTGATCTCCTCTGCCGTCATGTACGGGCGGCCCGACGGTATTGATCCACGACCACGGTCGATTCCCAGACCTAACAGTGTAAAGAGCAGAAACATCTAAAAACAAACCAGCAGGAAACGGGGCGTTTCCGACAAGACGGCTAGTTCGTTCGTATCATTTTGTCCTGCAATTCCATTGCTTGGGGGATTTGACGATCCGTCATCGTCTTCAGAATCGTGGAAAACTGCGAGCGAATCTCTGCGTCTTTGCTGATCAGTGCGGAGTTCTCGCGCCAATCGTACTCCAATACCTTGAGCAAGGCGTAGTCTAAGTAGTAGAAGTCGCGCCAATGCCATTCCTGAAACTGGGACGAAGCGTCGGCCAAGCGTCGAACACCATCCCGAAGATAATCGACAGATGATGGAAAGGTGAGGAAGTTTGCAAAAGCACTTGTTGCTTCCGGATGCGGGAAGAACACGTCGGTCCACTTGTCGTATTCAGGCTTCATAGCTGCAATAAGTACTCGATACGTTTTGTCCTCAAGGTAACCGTGCCCGGAACTGCTAAAGCCCATCAGATGGCGGAACAACTCGTCATCCGAGTGATGGTTTCTTACGGCTGTTTGTCGCCAGTTATCTCGCGTCCAGGCGTATGTGATCATCGCTTTCCATTCACGGAAGAAGTTTGCTTCGCACCCCTCGACTCGTAGGCCGTGGATGAACCATGCGGATATGAACGTATCCACCCAGTGCATGCGATCGAGCCCAAAAGAGAGGATCGGTTGCCAGAGGCGATACGCGGATTCGCTTTCCTCAAGCTTCGGAATGACGGAAGCCGTCAAATCGAAGATCCAAGTGTCCCACTGTCCAGGTGTTGCGAAGAAGGAATTGTCGTCATCGTCATCAAAAAGTGCCTCTTCAATGCCCCCAAGAGGTCGGAGAAAACCGCGGATCAAGTTTTCAAGTGTGTCAATCCAGTTCGTCCGTTCGGCGGTATCTTTGGCAGCCTCGAACTTCTCTAGCCAGCTAAAGCCTGAACGAATGTGAAGGGGTTCGAATCCGCGACCTCGTCTGATTCTATGTGCAATTGACTCCTGTACGTCCTTGCTCGTCGGCTTTTCGTTTGACATCTCGTCCTGCTTACGGACCATTTCGACGATCGTGTTGTTTGCTTCGCCTCCAATATCGACTAGTCTTGGAACTTCCGACGACGTTTCTGACCTGGCGAATTGTCTGATCAGTTCGGTAAAGCGTGCCGTAATGTCAAACGCGACTTTGGGACAGCCCCAGACGTTATTGCCGCCGTGAACGACCTCCTTCACGTTCCGCATTCCAGAAGAGACAATTATGAGGTGCTGCAGCCTTCCAAAATCGTCACCGAGTCTGTCACGGTATTCAAATGCGAAACTCAACAAGTCCTGAATAACGGTGTAGTTGAACGCGAGCGCGAACTCCGCACAAAGCGAACGGATTGCTTCGTGTGCGGGAGATTCGACGAGCATTCGCGGAATGAGCATCGCTGCGAAGTTGTTCCAGTGATAGTTACTTACCGACTCCGCCACGTGGAACTCCGGATGAGGCGGTGGTGCTTCAAATACTTTCACGAATTGCTGTGAACACCACGTGTCCCGTTCTGGGTTAGCGGCGAGCCACGGTTGGTGCAGAATCGTTAATGCCGCGATCCCGCCCATGATCGCATGCTCTGGTGTGTCACCGCGTTTTCTCGCATCCTCAGCATCCTCACCAATATTACAGAGCTGGTGCCAGAATTGTTCGAGTTCTTCGTTCGTCATCACCTTTCGTTCATCGATCAGTCTGCGACATGTCAATGGAAAGGTTAGCACCGCCATATGCAGTTCATTATCTTGTCGGACGTGAGCAAGTCTTCGAGTTCGTTCCTCTGGTTCGACGAAGTCCAACACAATGCCATTCTCGACCTGTCGCGTTCTCCAGTTATCTTCGTCAAATCGAATGGTGATATGTTCGAGAAAGCCCGCATCATCAGAGTCGCCAAGCGTGGCAAGCTCATCGCTCCATTCCGCCTGGACAATCTTCATTAATGACCGAAACTCAGAATCTGTAACAAACTGTTTGCACAAGACGTCGCTGAGAGTTGTCTTACGATGGCCAAGAGTGTGCCAGTCTCTAACCAGATTGAAAATTGCCTCGCCCCAACGAACCCATTGCATCATTGTCATGCCCAGCAGCGAGTCCAGTCCTTCAAGTCTGTATTTTTCTTCCCACACCTGAAGCTGCCAAATCGGGAACAGTTCACGCAATTCATGGTTGAACAGCCCGGGCTGCTTTCTGCCTACGGCGGCAAGCACGCCCAATAGAGCGGTGCTTCTTGACGATCGAAGGACTTGCCGAACGGCTGGCTTTATCGATTCTCCGTGTTCAAGGCAGAGATAAAGCCACCGTTCCAACGCCATAAGCGCCGGCACAACAGCCCTGGGAGAGCGCACAGAGTCGCGATACCAGAAGTATGCGTCGCTCGCACCGAAATACTCAACGCCTTCACCATCAATGGTTGTACATACAGATGGTGGCGCCGAGTCACGGTTTTCCATCCAGCGGTCGGTGACAAAATTGATCAACGTAACGATTGCTGCAATGCCCTTTTCCCAATTCATTCGGAGAAACATGAGGAACGGACCGTGAAAGAATATTGCGGGGGTCCAATCGCGCTCAGTGTCAACATACAAGAATTCGTCTAATGGACTATGGAACGCACGGCTTGTCGCCGGCAATGGTTCTCGTATCAAGAGTGCCAATAACACTTCCGTTGCTGCATCCGGCCGAACTGCAAAGAGAAACTTTAATGGGTCATTTTTCGAGAGAAAGCCATCGTGCACTTCGTGATTAACGCGACGGAGAGGTCCATCTGGCCACGCGGCGCCGAGGGGGCCTCGGAACCCCAAAATATGGGCGACACTGCCCTCGTGATTCTGCTTTTCCTCAACTTCCGTCGGTTCACCTTCTTTTTCCGTTGCAAAAGGCGACTGCTCACGCCGCTCAACGAGGCTCAACGCGAGTTCCGCTACTTCATCAGGACGCATGGTTGCAGCCGTCAAGAGACGTGTGAACACACTCTTGCACATCTCACGATCGACGGACCAGTCCTGCTGCCAAATCTCTTCAACGACATAATGTGTTGCATCCAAGAGTATCTCTGCGGTTTCGCCTCGGAGAGGCCAGGTATCGCCCGAGTTTTTCAGCCAATGGTCGGCAATTGTCGTGACTTGGTCGATTGCCAAGGAAATGGCTTCCGCTCGATGTTCATGTAGTATGCGAAGCATCGGCAACCACAGAGGCCAATACGGAACGCGAAACAACGCGGCTGCCGCCACTTCGTATGACAGTCCTTCGAATTGCGGATCAGGTAGGGTCGCTACATGCAGAAAGCGCGTTAGCAACCGAGTTAGCAACTCCCCGTTATTCTCGACTAGTCGAGTCCATACATGCCGGAGAAGTTGCTCAGGATTCGCAGCAAACACAACCGACTCAAGAATCAAATCGCTTTCTAAGTTGTGTTTTCCTTCAGGTGACAACTCTGCAATGAGCTCAGACCATTTCTGA
Organism: Planctomycetota bacterium; assembly: GCA_034440595.1. GTDB lineage: Bacteria > Planctomycetota > Planctomycetia > Pirellulales > JALHPA01 > JAWXCH01. The sequence continues at coordinate 3,715 of JAWXCH010000166.1, forward strand.
TTATTGTCCAATTTATTCTCTAACAGACGAAGACCGTAGAGCCGAATGGCACGATGCCACCGCGGATTTAGGGCCTTATCCCGCACCGTTTCAATGATTTCATTTTGGCGACTTATCAGGTAACGCGTTCGAGCCCAATCCCCCAAGAGATCATGCTCAAAGCCGAATTGCTCATCGCGGCTCCAAATCACCAGATCCTCCTCCAAGCCCGTCGCCAAACGGCATTCGTCGCTGTCAAAATCATTGATCGGCACCGCAGTCAAGAATTGGTCCGCTTCAAGACAAGCCAGTTTCTGAGCAAATCGCGATCGCGCCACACCATCTGAGGTCGATTGAACGTGTTGAATCCAATACCAATCGAGAATATCTGATTCGCCGACCCATGCAGTCGTATTCGTTGCTTCATTGGCGTTGGATAGCACTAGGTCGAGTATCTTCAGGTTTCCGAATAGTGACGACAGGTTGGGCCGTTGCAACATACGTGCCATGTTGGGGAATGCTTTCAGCACCAAGCTACGATGGTCCTTGAAGGAAAATGCGACTGGCTTCACTTTGACGTTTAGGCCTCCGCCGTACTCCCTCAGCAGCGCTTGAAAAGCTCTATCCCACGAATCAACTACGCACGTAAAGACAAAAGACCATATGGAAGTGTCTGTTTCAACTCTGGCTCGACGCAACAGCACGGCAAGATTCGCCAGTCCCGATTGGTTGAGTCGTTCAAATCCATCAACGACTATGAGGCCGCGATGGCCGATCGACTGGGCCACGAGCTCAGGAAAAGCGTGTCGTATTCCGAGGGCAGAGAACTGTTCGGAAATGCTGTTCAGGTTCAAATCGGCAGAAGTAAGCCAGACCATGTGTCCGCCCTCAGCCGCCGCGGCCGCAATTGTCCTCACAATAACGGTCTTGCCGGATCCGCTTTCGCCAACCAAAGCCGTCAATCGCTGTTCAGGATATGAGGCGATTGTGTCATCCCGAGAGATCGCGAGCTTCCCTGCAAGTGTCCCTCGAATGCGCTCTATTCGGATTCTGAAATCGTCTGCTAACTTGGACCAATCTGACACGTAGTTCGGGAATTCCTTGAGTGAGAACCTGCCACGCAGTCGGTCAGCCAGATGCGTCCGCGTTAGATCGCCACCGGACGTTGCAAGAGTTCTCGAAATCTGTTGCAGGTGCGCCCATAAGTGCGATGCGTCGACCTGCCCACCATCCCGCAAAAGCTCACTACAGCGCGTCACACAGTCGTTTTCGTCGGCTGACGGGTTACTTTCGAAGTCGAACTGAAAGTGCCGAAGCCTTTTCAGAAGGCTCGTGGTATCAGTAGGTCCCTTCGATGAGCTAACGTCGTTGGGGCAGTGTAGGCTCTTGAATATGGACCGACCGATTTCACTGTCGTAGTTGACAGTCGCGATACGATCGGCGAACTCGATCGGGTCGGCATCAATCGCTTTCGTGAGTAGGCCGTTCCACGCGGACTTCACGTCGCTATCAAGCGGAGACGTTGCCAAGGCAAGATAGTCGGTCCTTGGATCGAATTTATCTGTTTGTACATGGAGCCGTTGCTCCCAGATCGCTTTTGTGAAGTCTTTGGGAAAGCCGTTTCTAGTAATCTGCGCGTTGCTCTTGACCGAGATTGCAAGGACAGTAGTCTTGCCATTGAAGCTTCGCGAAAACAGAACAAGGTCGTCGAGAAACCAGCCATCAACTCGTTTTTCGAATCGCACTGATTCGATCTGACCGGCCTCTGTATTGAGGGGTGGACTGCCTGCTAGCATCTTGAGGAGATATGAAGCAGCTATCTTGTCTGCGAACGTGTACCCGCCACCACCGCTCTGTTTTGGCGTCGACACTTCCTTCGACATATCAAGCTCCTTCTCTTATCGGCTTGTGTGCGGCCCGTACAACCACGACGATTGCACTTCGGCCACTTCGACGTCGCGTCGATCGAAGCAGCAGCGGTTTGATGCACATGCTGTCCTGAGGAGTGGGCGCCAATATCAAATACGGACAGTTTGCTTGCCGCGATTGTGCAATTGTATTCCCGCGACATACGAGGTATAGATCGCCGTCTATGTTGCGAACTCGGTGGGTACCGAGGCTTGCGGGGCACCTGATGACGAGTCAGGTGACTGGATTTTCCAGCTCGTTTTCTGGCAAGTAGCTCGATCATGCAGACTGCCGGCGTATAATCAGCCTGTCCGAAATCTGGATGGGCTCCGCTTCTGTCGACGATCGTGAACCAGTCGTTCTCTCGCCGCCAGCCTCGTCAGCGGGGTGCCGAAACCATGTCATCTCTTGTCCATTCAACAACTTGTGGAATATTACCACACGGCAAGAATCCTGCACCCTCTGCTGCTGTTGGTCGCCCGGGCGACGGATAAGGAACTGGTCCGGTACGTTGAATATCTCAAGGCCGAGAATCGGATTTTGCGTGGCAAGCTGCCAAAGCGGGTTGCCGTTACTTTCGCGGAACGGTCCAGGCTGGTCAAACTTGGTCTTCGCGTTGGCCCAGCAATTAAAGAACTGATTACGATCGTCCATCCACGGTCGTTTGCGCGTTGGGTCTAGGCCATGAAGAGTGGACGGACAGCGAGAAAGGCGGGTCGCCGTCGCAAGCCCGAAGAAATCAGGGAACTGATTCTCCGGATGGCCAAGGACACCGGTTGAGGAACCAAGCGGATTCTCGGGGAACTTCGAAAGTTCGGCATCCATAATATCTCGCGAACAACAGTCCGCCGCATTCTGCAGGAGAATGGATTTGAGACCGGTCCACAGCGCAGCCGGGGCACCTGGCATGACTTCGTGCAGCGGCATTTCAAGACCCTGTGGGCCTGTGATTTCTTCGCAGCTAAAGTCTGGACTCTTCGCGGGCCCGTTACATTTTACGTACTCTTCTTCATCCAAGTCCATACGCGGCGCGTGCATATTGCCGGCATGACGACCAACCCGGACGGAACCTGGATGGCTCAACAGGCACGGAACCTGGCCATACATTTCAGCGACTTGCCGAACGAGCAGAAGCCGAATTACATTGTCC
>JAWXCH010000167.1:0-28368 GCA_034440595.1 Planctomycetota bacterium
AGCCGACATCGCTCCAACCGAGATCATCGGCCACGATCAGTAGAATATTCGGCCGGCTGTCTGATTTCTCTGTGGGAGCTTTTTTCGCAACCACTGGCTCAGGTTCTGCAGCCCGTATGGTGCTACTCGATAGCAGCGAGATCGAACCGAAACATATCACACAGACGATCAAACAAGAGAATCGGCTCATTAGCCGTATGTCAAAACAGGACTTCATGAATCACCTGAATAGTTCACTTAGCGGATGAATGAATTTGCGTGGGAGCTATACCGGTGAGCGCCTCAGCGCACGGTGGCATAGAAAATCTGGCGGGAGATTCTCAAAGCTCGAATCATCCTGCGCGACGTTGCCGGTGCGCAAGGACTGCTACGAGCTAAGAGGCCTTTTCCTACTATAACAGCCCGATGCGTGAGAATCACGCGCTGAAGGAGAATTCCCCCAGCAATTGCCGAGGTAACTGGCTAGAAGAATCGACCGATGCGCGGCACATGCATATGCCGCGCATCCATTGTGCCAATCTACGGCCGCAACTAGCTAGTCTTTCCATCCACGGCACCGTTGCGAATCGGTCGGTCCCCGTTGGCCACCGCCTGCTCGGCCGCGTCATTGCTGAACTTGATCAACGACTCCGGCAGCTCCACACCGCCGATGTCCTTCATCACCTGCATCATCGGTGGCAACGTACGGGCCATGTTCTGCAAAAAGTTAGCCGTGTTGCTCCCCTTTTCGGAACCATTTTCCCAAACAATGATCTTGTCGAACTTGATGTTCGAGATTGCCTTGGCACTGGCATCGACCAGGTTGTCAAAGTGTTCGAGCATCAGCATCTGAAAGGCCTGATTCGAGCCTCCGCACGCTTCGATGATGCGCTTCAGACCTTCACCCTTCTTGGCCAGAATTTCGTACTGACCGCGAGCCTCCGCTTCCAGCTTGGCAAAGATCGCGCTGGCTTCACCTTCGGCTTCAATGCGCCGCTTCTCGGCCTCGGCCTGGGCTTCAACCACGATGCGTGCTTTTTCGGCCTTGGCTGGAGCTTCAACGGCGGCACGGCGTTCGGCCTCCACGCGCTCAGCATCGGCCAGTGCCGCTTTGGCCATGGCACGGTTTTGAATTTCCTGCACCGCCGCTTCCGCTTCGCGTTTACTTGATTCACCAATACGAAACGCCTCGGCTCGCTTCACCATCAGTTCGGCTTGCGACGTGGCAATGATCGCCTGCGAGTGGTTTTCACCTTCGACCGCCTTGGCGTTGGCATCGGCAATGCTGATACGCATCGATTGCTCGGCCAGCTTAACCTGGGCATCGCGTTCAAAGGCAGCCTGTTGTTCGGCAACCTTTTGCTCACGCTCTAAAGTCGCCACGCGGACCGCCTGCTCGCGCGAGGCTTCTCGCGTACCGATCTCGCGTAGCTTGTTGGCATTGGCCACCTGAATCTGCTTTTCGCGTTCGGCTTCGGCCACACGGCTTTCACCGATCCGCACCTGGTCGGCCACGTCGCCGCGCGCCTGTTGAATGGCCGTGGATGCAGCCTTCTGACCAATAGCGTCGATGTACCCACTCTCGTCCGTGATGTCGGTGATATTAACGTTGATCAGGACCAGGCCGATCTTCTTTAGTTCTGGCTCCAGCGAGCTTTGCACGTGATTCAAAAACGTCTCTCGGTCGCGGTTGATATCTTCAATCCGCATCGAGGCAATCACCTGGCGCATTTGGCCAAAAATGATTTCCTCGGCCTGACTTTCGATGGCATCAACATTCAAGCCAAGCAATCGAATCGCGGCATTCTGCATGACCTCGTACGTGGTACCGATGGCAACCGTGAACACGCTGGGGACATTCACGCGAATATTTTCAATCGACAATGCGCCACGGAGCGGAATCTCAATCTGGATCGGTTCCAGGCTGAGATAGGCATAGTCCTGGACCAGTGGCCAAACAAACTTGGCCCCGCCGTGGATCGGCTTGGACGCACTGCCGGCACCCGTCTTTCCATAGATCACCAAAATGCGATTGCTCGGACAGCGCTTATATCGCGTCATCAGCAGCATCAGAATCATGGTCACGGCAATACCAGCCGCCACGGCCATGATCAAGACCCAACCGCCGGGACCAATGTCCGCCATCAATGCAAAATTTGTCATAACGTCTCCCCTATTACTTGGATTCTAAAATCTGTGATGAATTGAATACTGAGTTTGATTGGATTGCGATGCTCAGTTAGCGAAAGGCGGCAACTGCGTTCACGCCGCATCGGTTTGAGGTTCGACTTCAACCGTGTCGGGACCGACGATCCGCGTGACGATGACTTTGGCACCGGACGGTATTCGTCCGCTGGTAGTCGTGGCCTGATATTCCATCAGCCGGTTTTGCAGGTTGAGGTGGATCTTGCCAACACCACTATTGGCGGCTGGCACTGGCAGGTACACCACGCCCGGCCTGCCGATTGCGCGCTCGATGTATACCGTTCCATCCGAATTTAGTTTGAGCATCAACTGCATCAGCTTGTGAATCGCTACCATCGCAGCAAATCCACAGGCCAGTGCGATAGCAATCGTCGCTGACGGGGGTATGTCAGCGCTTCGCGCTGCCATGCCCGCCATGCCGAAAAATGCCACCGCGATGACAAGCGTCCGAAACGACAGCATACCAAAGAACCAGGTCGAGCTGTGCCCATGCTCATGCGTGTGCAGGTTGCCATCACTGTGGCCAGGGGCATGCTGCAGGCCATGCATATCACCCGAGCTATCAATGGAACCATCGGTAGCGACATCACCGGAGTGCATTTCACCACCGTGCATATCGCCGCCATGAAAATCACCGCCATGACCACCACCATCCAAATCGCCATCCACGCCGCCAATACCGATGACGGTCAGAATGAACTGGCAGACCATGATGGTACCGCCGAGAACCGCACAGACGAGGAACATCATTTCCATGGGTGGCCCCCTTAAATTGGTGGACAGCGTGTTTGTTTAGTAATTCGCGTGACAGGCAAAAATCTTGGATCGTCCGCCTTAGTATCTCATATCGCGGCGACGGAATCGAGTAACCGTCTCTCTCCTGTATCTTGCCAAGCCACGGTTTGTGACAATGCGGACCAAAAATGCCGGCTGATTGCGGTAAAACTAGATCCGCACCCGCAGGACCACTTTGGAGGCCATCCGGTTCGCGCAACGTCTTAGAGAATAATAGCTTACAACGGGCCATTTGGTCGGGAGCCTATGGCACCAGTCGAGGTTACGAGAAAAACCGTCAAGCTTCGGAAAAACGCTCCCTGTCGACAGGCGGAAACACCAGATTTAGTGGCATAGTCCGGCCAGAATCCCCCGCGGTATCCATTAAAAAGGCCAGCGAAGTTTCCTTCGCCGGCCAGTTGTATGAGCTAACGCTACTTGAGCAGAACATTAATTCGATACGAATTTCACATCGCGCCCGGTCAGGTCGTGGCACTCCACCAACAAATGCTCGGGCGAGACATCCTCGCGGCTGAAGATTTGTACGCTCATCGCGCCGTCATCTTCCAGTCGTGAAATTTCCCGCCGCTTTTTGTTGTTCAGGTAGGTCGCCACCTCGTCACACACAGTGACGGAGATCCGCGAGATTTCCTCGCGTTGACTAGCTAGAATCAACAATCGCACCACTTCGATCGCCATGCTCTCGGCGGTTTTTACTACGCCCGTGCCGGTGCAGCCAGGGCAGTCCTTATACACACTGCGCTTGAGGCTTGGCCGAATCCGTTGCCGCGTCATCTCGATCAGACCGAACGGGCTGGTCCGCAGAATCTTCGTCCGCGCACGGTCGCGGCGAACCGCTTCGCGCAACGCACGCTCGACCCCGCGACGATGGCGCTCTTTACGCATATCGATAAAGTCGTTGACGATCACGCCACCCAGATCGCGCAGTCGTAACTGACGGGCAATTTCGCGGGCAGCAGCACAATTCATCTGGTAAGCGGTTTCGTCGGCATTATCGTCGGCGCGGAAATTTCCGCTGTTGACGTCGATGGCCACCAGCGCTTCGGTCGGATCGATGACGATCGACCCACCTTGCTTCAGAGGCACCTTGCGCTGGTGGATCTTCATGATCTCTTCATCCAGCCGATAGCGATGGAACAGCGGCTCCTTGCCTTCGTACAGATGCAACCGGTTGGCATACCGTGGCATGACAATCTGCAAAAATTCCTTGGCCCGTTCGTAGGCGGCCGGCTCATCGATATGAATCGAATCCACGTCTCCGGTAAAGATATCCCGGATCGTGCGGATAATCATGTCGCTCTCTTCATAAATGTCGATCGGTGCCGGATGTTTTTTGATCCGGCGGACGATGACCTTCCAGAGACGCAACAGGTACGCCAGATCGCGCGAGAGTTCTTTCTTCGTACGATCAACACCGGCGGTGCGAACGATAAAGCCCAGCCCCTTGGGAGGAGCCAGTTCCAGCATCATGTCGCGCAGCTTGCGCCGTGCGTCTTCGTCTTCGATCTTGCGCGAGACGCCAACGCGCCCTAGCGCCGGCATCAGCACCAGATACCGACCAGGGATACTGATATAGGTCGACAGCGTCGGACCTTTGGTGCCGATACCTTCCTTGATGACCTGTACCAGCAGCTCATCGCCGCGGCGCAAAACATCCTGAATCGGCGGCTTCACGCGCGGCCGCGCACCAGGGCGCGGGCCAGGCCGGCGGCCACGTGCCGGCGGCGAGCCATCCTCATCGACAATCTCGTCATCGTCTTCCGCTACTTCTTCAACCGGCGGACGGTCGCGGCGGGGTGGCCGACCATCGTCAATCGGTTTGTCGGGGTCATAGCCACCCTGACGAAAATACTGCGGCTCCAGGTCGCTAATGTGTAAAAAGCCATTACGGCCGACGCCAAAGTCAACAAATGCGGCCTGAATACTCGGCTCAATGTTGACGACGCGACCTTTGTAAATGTTCCCTACGTAGTTGTCCTGACTGGTTCGCTCAATGTACAGCTCTTCCAGAATTCCATCTTCGACGATTGCGATGCGGCATTCTTCTGGCTGCGATACATTGATCAACATCTCTTGCTTCGCGGGCTTGGATTCTTGCTCGCGTGACGCCGCGGACCGCGATGGTTCGCGACGTTGCCTCTGGGGCGGGTGATTATGCATGGAGTTCAACCCTTGTTCGGGTAATGATGAGTCCTTCGGACTCCACATCCACAAGACCAATGGCCGCCAGCACTTCGCGTGGTCTGGCACTCCCATCTCCGTCCACCCGTAATGACATCCGCAGTGTGTCGCCGTCCAAATTCAGAGCATTCACCAGTGGGCGCAGGTCGAGCGATTGGCTGCGACCAGGGCGCTGGATCGGAAAACTGGTCTGACCGAGCAAGTTCTCGATTTTTTGTTGGACCTGTTCGTGCTGCTCTGTTGGAACGGTAACGGCAAAGGCGACACCAGCCGCCTGAGCTTTTTTGGATTCGTCTGGCAATACTTCAATCGAATGAATCGCCAGACCGGGGGGCAACCGAGGTATCAAATCGGTACCTAGTTGCTGCGCGTTGTCAGTACGTGCCAAATCCACATCCATGACCTCGTCGAGGCCTGCGATTCCTACGGCCAATGCCGATGGAAACATCATCCGCGGTTTCGGATGAAACCCTTCGGACATGCTCAACGGCACTTCGGCACGGCGAAAAGCTCGCTCCCAGGTGCGCATGAGATCTCGATGGCTGATCCATCGCAGATCACCTTGCTTGGAAAAACGGATGCGGACGCGTTGTCGGACCATCGGTTCTTGTGTTACCCGAGTGCCGCCGAGGCAAACGGGCCTTCAAAATGGTGCAGCGTCCAGTCCAAAATCAGACCAGACGCAAAACCTGGCCAAGGTCACAGTGTTCATAACGCAGTGCTAAAAACACGGTGCCGTTGACCAGAAAAAACTTAGCGCTCAGTTCTAGTGCATCTGAGCGGACCGAATGGTAACCGCAGACGCATGCTAGGACTGGCTCTATACTCTTTTATGTCGCAACTGTTTTAGCAGTTATTTCGCGACACAAGTTCCACGTTGATTTCACTTACTCCCCGGAACTAAGCCGCTTGCTATTGGCAATATGCCTAAGCGGCGAATTCAGGAGCCACCTTCTTCAGTTCTTCTCGCAAATAGTTCTTAATGTCGCGCGCGTTCTCCATCGTTAGCGCATGTCGCGCGACCGCCTCACACTGCTCCAGCGTGACCAATCGGCAAATTCGCTTCAACTCAGGAATGGCGCTACTCGTTACACTGAACGTACGCAGCCCCAGACCGAGTAGGATTTGCGTGTAGATCACACTACCACTCATCTGTCCGCACAAGTTCACCGGTATGCCCCGGCGATTGGCGGCCTTCATCGTCAGGTCGATCAATCGGAGCACGGCCGGATCGCATGAGTTGTACAGCGACGCCACTTCCTTATTGCTGCGATCAACCGCCATCGTGTATTGGATCAGATCGTTGGTGCCAATGCTCAAAAAATCGACCTCTTCCACAAAGAAGTCGATCATCATGACCGCCGCCGGCACCTCGACCATCATTCCGATCTTCAAGTCGCGATTGAACGCAATCCCATTCTCCTCCAGATCCTCCATCACATCGGACAGAACCATTTTGGCCTGGCGCAGCTCCATCAGTGTCGTCACCAGTGGAAACATCACACGGACGTCCCCCAGAGCACTGGCCCGCAGTATGGCGCGCAACTGCGTACGAAACAGCGGCAAATTGCGAAGCGACAGCCGGATGCTGCGAAGGCCAAGAAACGGATTCCGTTCTTCCTCGGGACTGAGCGGGCGATTCAGCTTGTCTGCCCCCAGATCCAGTGTCCGGATCACCACCGGTCGGTCGCCGATGGTTTTCACCACACGTGAATAAGCCTGAAAATGATCCTCTTCGGTCGGTTCCTGCTCGCTGGTCAGGTAGAGGAACTCGGTCCGATACAGACCAATGCCATCCGCACCGCGTTCACTGCAATGATCGACTTCGTAGGGGAATTCAATATTGCCGAGCAAATGCAATCGCTGGCCACATGCGGTCTGGGCCGGAACGTCACGCAGTTCACTTAGCTTGACGGCTTGCGATTTTTGTTGTTCGGCCTCGTGGCGATAACGCGCAACCGTTTCTTCGTCCGGCTGCAGAATAATCAGGCCGTTGTCGCCATCAATGATGACCAGTTCGCCGCCCGATACATCGGTCAAAAACGGCCCGATACCGACCACGGCCGGGATTTCCATCGCTTCCGCCACAATCGCCGTATGGCTACCCGGTCCGCCGACTTCGGTGACAAAGCCACGAACCAGTTTGCGATCCAGGTTGGCGGTTTCGCTCGGCGTGAGGTTATGAGCCAGTACCACGACCGGCGAAGTCACACGCGAAAGTTCTTCGCGGCGGCGGCCCAGCAGGTTACGCAGCAGGCGTTTTTCGATATCAAAAATATCGCTGGCCCGTTCGGCCAGATAACTGCTCTGAATCTCTTGAAAAACCTTGGCATAGCGGCGCAAGGTCCGGCTGACCGCGTACTCGGGCGAATAGTGCCGGTCACGGATCATCGCTTCCAGCTCGCTACGCAGGCGAGGGTCGCGCAGCATCTGCAAGTGCGCTTCAAAAATCGCCCCGTACTGGGTGCCCAGTTCCTTGGAAACCGCGTCACGATTGGACTCGATCTCCAGGCTGGCGGCATCGATGGCCTTGCCCAGGCGTTCAAGCTCGTCCACGACGGCATCGCGCGAAACGAACCGCCGCGGGATGCGAAATCCCTCGGTGTCCACGACTAGAGCCTCGCCAATGGCTACGCCGGGCGAAACCGCGATACCTTGTAATTTTTGCATGTGACAACATCGCGAACGAATAATCGGTCAGGCCTACGGTTGCTTAGCACAGCAACTCTACCGACCGGCACATCGTCCCAACCAGCCTGTTGATCCAGGCTGGCACTGGCGAATCACATGTCCGAACCCTGTTGAAACTCTCACTGCGTTGATTTGCAAACCGCGTTCAATACAACCTGCCTTGAAACCATTTGCACAAAACTCAACGAGAGCAGGATTGGGCTGTTGATCCTAGTAACTTAAATTGGATTAATGAGGTTCTTCCATCTCGGCAAAACCGATGTCGAACAGTTCGCACACGGCTGCCAGCGCGGCTTCGCAATCTTGCCCTTCGGCCTCGACTACAAGCTGCGTTCCCTCGACTGCTGCTAACGTGAAAATTGCGAGAATACTCTTGCAATCCACGCGCTGATTGTCTTTGACTAACTCGATTTTCGATTCAAACTTTTTGGCTGCTTTGACCAGTAAATCCGCTGGCCGCGCATGCAATCCTTGCGGATTCAAAACGACGACATTGCGGGTAATTTTCTGATCGTTCATCGTTGACCGCCAGGCCGCGTCATCCATGCCTATCGTAAAAATTGGCTGTGACACTTCCTGCCCTCGGTACCTTCCTACTGTGCTATCGGGTCTTTGACTTGATTCTTATCCAGTTCGACTGAATCTGCCCACACTATTCCGTGCGATGATTATGCACCGTACTGGTGACTGTCTGCTTCTTCCAGCAAATGCTGAATATCTCCGGCAGTTTTGGCCTGTTTGAGGAACTTGCAAAAGGTATCATCGCGCAACTGACGCGAGATGTTTTCCAAAGCTCGCAAGTGGTCACCCGGACGATCCGGAGGAGAAATGAGCAGGAAGAAAAGCTGAACCTTTTCGCCATCCAGGCTTTCAAAGTCCACTCCTTCGTGACTGACCGCCACCGTACCAACCAAGCGGTCAACACTCGGATGCTTGGTATGAGGAACCGCCACCCCGCGACCGATACCGGTGCTTCCTAGTTCCTCGCGTTTCATAATCGCTTTGACAATTCCTTCGGCATCGCCCGCCTGAATCTTTCCAGCGGCCAACAACGAATCGATCATCTTGCGGATAACCTGCTCCTTGGTGTCGGCTATCAAATCCGCACGAATCGCTTCAACACTCACAAAATCGGCAAACTTCATTCGCCCGTTTCCTTTCTCGCCACTCTCGAATTGGTGCTACTTCGAATTGCGCTGCTTTCATCCGCACGACTTCGATATAAGCTGTTTCGATGTGCTTTTTGTTTGATCTGGCAATGCTTATTTTCAACAGACAATGATTGTTATAATGGGAAGGCGGATCGATCCAACCGACCTGCGACTTTCAAACGTCCTGTCAGACACGGCTTGGACGCTCCACCCCGGCACCGCTAGAGCGTTTCCGGCTCCTTTGGTTCGACGACTGGCCCCCGATTCTGTCCCTGGATTTTTTCCTTGTACTTTCGCAGTTGCTGTTCCATCTTGTGGACAGCCGAATCCACCGACTTCCAAAGCTCGTCGGTCTTTTCGCTGGAGACGAAATCGTTCTTATGCTCGGCTGAGACATTCAGATGGACTTCGGGAAAGTCCGACGATTCCAAATCGACCGTCACTTCGATCGAGGTCAGCCGCTCAAAATATCGCTCCAGGCGAGAGACCTTGGCGCGAATCTTCTCCTGCGTCCCTTCGCTCAAATGGCCATGCCTCGTCGAGATCTTGATCTGCACCGTTGCCAACTCCTTAAATTTCAATTATTTACGATCAATCGGCCAAGGCTGCGTCAATTGCCAAACCCCCAATTACCAAAACCCTGCTGTACTTTCAGCGCGAGACCACGCCCCCTTTCACGCTTCTGTTTGCAAGCCCGTCATTTTAGCGGCACTTTCCCATTCTCTCAAATCCAAATGACCTTGGCGGCAAAGAAATCTCAGCGGCCGGGTATTCTGTCAGGCACTTTGTGGTGCGTCCTGATGACACAATGGGCTCCCGTGGCAAGCGATTCAACTTGTTGCTGCCAAACGAGTACGCGATTGCTCGTTCAGCGTAGATGCAGGCTGAAGAAGAGAGTGTTCTTGGCCTTTAGGAAGGACGCGGGCAATCTTGTATCCAACAGATAGCTAATGCGTCCAGACAGTTATTTCATGCGACTTTCCAAATCGAGAATCGGCTGGAATGGCCTGTTGGGCACCATCGCAAGTCTTTTCGCTGCATATGGTTGGTGCAGGAACGGTACGCCGGCTGACGCGGCGATAATCAGGAGAAACTCAGCCGGATATAGAGCCAAACGACGAATCCGGCCACCAGAATCGCTCCACTAATCGCGGATGCCCAAGCTAGACCGGCGGTGCGTGCCGAAAGCCGCACGTTGGCCACCAAGCTGCTGTGCGCGATTAGCACACTGAAAACCGCGGCAAAGATGGTTAAGACCATCGAGATAGTCATCCCGACATTCTTCGACTTGTCCAGCACACTGGTCACCAAAGACACAACTCCCAGCGGCACTAGCGCCGCGCCGACGGTAAACAGATCGGCCGCTACCGTGGCAGTGCTCTTCATTGTCAGCCGGAACAGCGAAACCACTCCGACCAGCGTTGCCAAGCTTAGCACGACCAGCAACAGGCTCTTCAGGAAAATCCCAAACGAGTCGGCACTTACTACGTCAATACCGACCGGCGAGCTGCCGATCAGGGCGGATAAGTATATCGCAATGACAAAACCAACAATAAACGCCAGTCCCACCAGCAGCGCGCGGCGTGGGCCAAGCTGCTCGTAAGCCGTGCCGATCTTGCCAATCGGGTCGGTCATCAACAGTTGAAACGTCCCAGCCGCCTCGCGTGATGCCTCACGGGCTACCTCCGCCGCCTTGGCGGCATGAGCTGTGGCATTGGCTACAACAGCCGCGGCCGTCGCATTTCGTGAAATGGTTGAAGGTTCACCAGCCACGGCCTGGCTACCACCATTCGCAGCTTGATTGCCCGAATTCGCGGGTGCAGCATGCACCATCTGGCCGATCCCGGATATCCCCGGATTGACCGCTGGTGAGAACAATCCCTTGACCTCGCTGGCCGGTGCCCAATTCTCCATCCCCTCGCACCAGACGAGATCCACCGGTGAAAGTTGCGCAACGCCAGCCAAACGCTTCAGCTCTGCCGAATTGACGGGGCCTAATTGACGTCCCCCGCGAGAGTAAAACCAGGCACGCTCTGACATGAAACATCTCCCACGAGCCAGCGATCGGTCGAGCGAAAGTCAGCACCCATTTTGCAGGTAGAATCGCTACAAATGGCGCGCTTCCGCTAGATTGTATAGTAGCTGCGAAATACGGCTATGCAATTATAGCCCTCGATTTAAGCAGTCGATTTACCCTGAAAATCCGCCTATTTCTGTCAGAAGAGGCCAGTTCGGTCGGAAATCGTACCACTTGACCCTTTAATACCGGATCAACGGGCTGTGATGTGGCGCTAGTAAATCGTCGAGACCAGAATGTCGTACAGAGCGTGCGTTCCGGCTGCGATGCCAAAGCCGCGGTAGATAAATAAAGCCGCAAAAAACAGCCCGGCAATAATGCGGAAGCAGAATCGATAGCCAAAGTCCGCCGAAAAGATCGCTTCCCCCTCACTGCCAATGTGGTGCGCCGCCGAGAACAACACACTGCTAATCACCGCAGCGATCAGGAGCGACTTTTGCCAGGACAGCCCACATCCTTTGAAGACCCAGGCGATGGCCGGCAACAACATCAATCGGAACAGTAGCTCTTCGTAGACTCCCGCACCGATGTAGCGGACCATCTCGCCGAACCAGCCTTTTGCCGAAGACCAAATCGACGCTCGAATCAATTCTATATTCAGATCTGCCACAAACATCGATAGCATCGAACTTTGTAGCCTGGCAATGATAACCAGTACTACCGCCAAACTCGCACACTCCGCCAGCATGGCCCACAGCACTCCTGGCGAGACCCGCCACGGTTGATGCGTCATGTGGTGCCAGCCGAGCAGCAGCCCGACGGTCAGCGCCGGCAATAAGAAATACTGACTGAAGCCAAGCCACTCTAATAATTGCCGCAACCAGACATCGGCACCATTCCGCATGGCACCCGGGCCAAGCATCAGCACCCCTAGCTCATAGCAAATTAGCAGCGGCGCAACAAACACCAGGCTGGTCAACGGGCGACGAGACTGTTGCCAGTAGTCCCCCCCAATTTCGGTTATCGCGATTTCTTTCGACAAAGTTGCCGCCAACGTAGTCGCTGGTGCTCGATTGAGATAAGACTTGCCGGGCATTGTCGAACCAAACATTGTCGAACTGGAAACGCTGGCCTGAATTGCGAATCCAGTGAATTAGACAATGCCCCCATACCCGTTAATCGGATTAGCAGCGAAAATGTTACAGCATCTCGCCAGAACTCCTTACGGCAGGAATGATCGCTTAAACCGGAAGTAGTAGTGACAATCTGTGTGCCACAGGCTCCGCCCATTGGTCTCTACACATACATGCCAGATTGCAGATTGCCACAAATACGCCGAAGGCGTTTAACACCACAGCCCCAGGTCGCGCAGCGCACCTGGGGTGAACGTGCCCATCGAATTGGTTACCACGAAGTGGTTAAACACCCTGCTCTGAGCAGGATTTGCTATCTGCCTGTCAAACGCTGCTGATCAGCCTCATCACATACCTCGCGGTAAATAGCGATATATTCATCAGTTCTTAACAGAAACGAAACTAAAACTGCACGGTCAATCTGTTTGGCGATGTTTCTGCGATTCAGTACAATGGACGCAGTGGGAAATCGCACGGTAAAGCCGCAGCCGGTGGCTCACTCCCCCCCGCAGTTGTGATTGCCAAAATGCCAGAGGCATCCTCCCTCCGCTTCCGCCTTCCATTAAATAGTCAACCAATCATGCATAGATCGAACCGGATCGTTCGAGCGGCCCTGTCACTCCTCTGCGTATTTGCAGCGGTTGCTCCCGCGGCGGTGCAAGCTGACCCGTTACGAGAGATGCAATTGCAAGCGGTCCAACAGGCCAGGGCCTCGTGGGGACATTGGGGATCCAAGCCCGATCGCTATTCCAACTGGACGACGCACTCCAACCGCCTGATCCCGGTTTATAGCTTTGGCATGTCGTTGGATTCGGTCGCCGGACCAAAGAGTGCTTATCGCGATGCCGACCGGCTGAAGGAGATTTTTAACTACCTGCCCGAAGCAACTTTAAACGCCAAGGCCGATTACTTCGACCAGACCGACATCTATCGCCTGCAAAAGCTGGCCGCCGAATCCGGAAAAAAACGGATCGTATTGTTCGTCTTCGACGGTATGGATTGGTGGACAAGTTACGCCGCCGCAATCGCAAAGACGGGCAAGGTCCCCTACGAGGCCGGTCGCGGAACTGGGCTGCACTTCCAGGACTATCGCGGTGCGCCGACCGATTTTGGTGCAATGGTCACCAGCCCCGCGAATGGAAAAACGAAGTGCGATGTCACAAAGCAGTGCCTGGTCTCCTGCGATGTCGAAGACCGAGGCGGCTATGACCCCGAAATTGGTGGCGATACTCCCTGGTCAATTCCAACAGACGCGGAATATCCCATTGGCAAAGGTGCCAAACGCAAACACCGCTACACCGATTCCGCATCCTCGGCCACTTCGATGACCTGCGGAATCAAAACTTACAATGACGCGATCAATGTGGACTGCATGGGGCGTCAGGCCGTGCCCATCGCTCAAACGTTGCAGAAGCAAGGTTATTCCATTGGCGTGGTGACCAGCGTGCAGGTCAGCCACGCCACACCTGCTGCGGCATACGCAAACAATGTGCATCGGGACGACTACCAGGATCTTTCCCGCGATCTGTTGGGGCTGCCCTCGGTGACACATTCTCAAGTCCCGCTTCCTGGTGTGGATGTGTTGATTGGAGCCGGCTGGGGAGAGAATAGCGATAAAGCACCAGCCCAAGGGGATAATTACGTTGCTGGTAATTCGTACCTGACCGACGCTGATCTGAAAGCAGTCGACGTGAAGCACGGCGGCCGTTACGTCGTGGCTAACCGAACAGCCGGTCTAAATGGAGCCAAGAATCTCCAGCAGCAGGCCCAGCGGGCAATTGAGTCAAAACAGCGACTATTCGGCTACTTTGGAGTGCGGCATGGACACCTCCCCTTCCAAACGGCCGATGGCAAGTACAATCCAACTGCCAGCGTGCAAATGCAGGCCAGGGGAGAAATCGGCCTGGGCCAGCCCGAGGCCTATAGCAAGCAGGACATTGACGAAAATCCGACCTTAGCCGAGATGACAACCGCGGCGCTGGATGTGCTTTCCAAGCGTGGGGATAAATTCTGGCTGATGGTCGAAGCGGGCGACGTCGATTGGGCCAATCACGCCAACAACATCGACAACTCGGTCGGCGCTGTGCTGAGTGGCGACGACGCGTTTCGCGCCTTGACCGACTGGATCGAGAAGAACGGTGGCTGGCAGGATACGGCGGTGATTTTGACGGCCGATCATGGGCACTACCTGACTATCACGCAGCCTCAGCAGTTTGCGGAAAAACTCAGCTCTGGTAGTTCAGCGGCAAAGGACAATTCTGCCGAAAGTGATGCTACTAGCGGCACGGCTTCAAGCAGTGCCGTGCTGACGAATAGTGCAGCAAAGTAGACTTAAACTCCCGGTACTGCTGCCAAGGCGAATGTGCTTGCACAACAGAGCTTGCATCACTCGGCATCCAACACATAACCAAATTCCGTTCCATGACTACTGAACCAACCATCGTTCTGCAAGCGACGCACCGATATACACAACCGGCCCAGCGTGTTTACGCTGCCTGGCTGGACCCTGATCAAGCACGTCAGTTCTTGTTCACTACGCCAACTGGCGAAATGGTCCGCGCGGGGATCGATCCATCCGTCGGCGGTCACTACTCTCTGGTGGACCGTCGCGACGGTGAAGATGTCGAACATTGCGGAGATTATCTGGAGCTGGAACCATCGCGGCGAATTGTCATGACTCTCAGAGTGCCCAAGTACTCCAAGCAATCTGACCGCGTGGTGATTGACCTGATTCCCGCCGGATCCGGCTGCGAACTAACGCTGGCGCATGAAGTACCCGCCGCGATGGCCGATCGCCGCGAGATGATCCTGAACGGTTGGCAAGGAATTCTCGAAAAACTGGAAGTCGTCTTGAATTCCTAGGAAACTCTCGCTGGTTGCCCCCTCCTGCCGTTCTGCGGTACGATGGACCCTTTCAATCCTGGCAGATATACGCATCCGCGATGGTCGCAGCAATCGAGCGGCTGTCCGCGCAAAATCTGCTTCGTACTTGCAAGGATCCGGGTTTCTTATGGCAACCGATCATTATGCGTTTTGTCCTGGCGGCACGGGTAAGAAGCTAAAATTCTGCCCATGTTGCTCGGATATCCTTCCCGATTTGGAGAAAATCGAGCGATTGCTCCAGTCCGACCAAACGGCCGCCGCAGTCACGCTGGTCGATCAATTGCTGCTGAAACATCCGGGCCGGCCCAGCCTGCTGTCCTGGAAAATCATGCTCGAGCTTGCTGTGGGAAACGTGCCGGCGATTGCCCAGACCGCCGAAGAATTCCTGCGGCTCCACCCTGAGAATCCCGTCGCGCTAGCGGACAATAGCCTGGTCAAGGCTAGTCAGGGAGAAATCGCCGCTGCCTTGGATCTGTTCCAAACATCACTGGAACAGAGTGACGTGGAAATTCCCGAGCAAGTGTTCTCGGTGCTTGGCATGCTCATAGAAATCCTGCTGGAGCTGCGGCAGAATCTGCCGGCCAAGGGGCTGACTTTCTTCATGCTAATGCTCACCAAGGGCAAGTATGCACCTGCTGCACAATGGGCATTTCGTCTGGAGTCCGACCCCGATTCGTCCGTGCTGTTCAAAGATCCACCTGAATATCCTCTTGCGCCCGAGTCAGCACCTTGGCGAAACTCGTTCAATGAGGCGATCACGCTGGCCGCCGCCGGCCTGTGGCGTACGGCGATCGGACTACTGGAGTCCCTCAGCAATGAAGCGGCAGATTTTCCGCCATTGTGGTCAACGCTAGCCAATTTGCACTGCAACATGGCGAATTACGCCGCCGCTGCCTCGGCACTCCGCCGGTTGGCCGCCGTCACCAACGACCATGCCGAGGCCGTCGAAGCCGAAGCGAAGGCGCAATTATTGGACCCAAGCGGCGAACGAGAACTGGTCGATATGGTGCTGGTCACTTATGAAGTGGCCGATCTGGATCAGGTGGATTCGCTGCTTGCCAAGTCCCCCAATATCGATCGTGCCTACCTACCACCAAAGCAGAATCTGCCAGAGGGCGGCCCTCCACCCCGGTCGACGTATTACTTGCTCGACCGGCCAGTCGTGAAGTCCGGCGCTAATCTCTCGCAACAAGATATCCCCTGTGTCCTCGCCTCGCTGTTGTTATTCGGTAAGCAAACGGACCGACCAGCCAGATTAGTAATCGAAGGCTACAAACCTCAACTGTCTGCTACGCAGGACGCGCTAAGAAGTATCGTCGGAGACGCTATTGGACCGATTCAAGACGAGGCAGTTCTAGGGCAACTCTACGCGACCCAATACAACCTGAGCTGGCAATGGCGAGTGCCAGACGATATCTCGGCAGAACGCTACCGCGAACTCACCAACGCGCAGCGTAAATCGCTTCTGCTCAACGTTTGGCCAAAGTGCAAGCAGTTCGTGCTGGGCAATCGTACGCCTCAAGAGGCTGCGGCCGACCCCTCGGCCAGGCTCGCACTGGAAGCAGCGATCTTGATTCTTCAGCTTGGAGATGCGGAGGCGAGTATGGCCGATGCCTATACCGAGCTGCGCCAGCAGTTGGGCCTGCCACAGCCGCAGCCAATTGACGCCTCGACCGTCAATATCGACCTGTTGCCAGCGGCACGTCTGTCGCTTGTCATCCCACAGTCGCTGTCAGACGAACAGCTTGCTCGCCTGCTGACTCGGCTGGCTTATCTGGGCAATTCGATCGCTTCAGTGCGCATGGCCGAAGAGGTCCTGCGACGCGGCGATGTTGTCCCCGCTGAGTTGCGGCTCAGCGCATTGCGTCAATTGCTGGGCAACGCCGACGAGAAAATCGCCGTGCAGTATATTACAGAAGGGCGGCAACTAGCCAAGAAGATCGGCCAGTCGGCAGGGACGTGGGATCTGGCCGAGCTGGGCTTGCGCGTTCAGCAACAGGACCGCAACGAGATCATCCGGCTGCTGAAACATATCCAGACCGTCTATGCCAACGAAGAAGCGATTATGCAAGGCTTGGCCAGTGTGCTAGTTCGCGCCGGCATGATCACGCAGGATGGGCGGATCATGTTGCCACCCCCCAAGGAATCGGCTCCATCGCTGGTGGTCCCTGGCTCCGAGAGCGGCAGTTCCTTGTGGACTCCCGATTCAGACAGTGGCAGCCAAGGTAAACCGGCAGGATTGTGGTTACCCGATTGATGTGGCTTGGAGTCCGTGCTTTGTAAGTAATGCCTTTACCTCTCCCGCGTGCGGGAGAGGTCGACGCCCCAGCGTCGGGTGAGGGTTTTTGCATGCTTTCCAGCGACGAGCTGAAAAAATAACAAATAACAAATCGTCCCACCGACTGATTTAATTTGTCATTTGTTATTGAAGAGTTTGTCGCCAATGCGGGGGTGCCTCCCTCGCCTTTGTGTAGTACCAACTATCGCAAGATCTGAAACAAATCCGTTCGCTGATCGGTCCAGAGCGGTGCCGCCGACTTGCTATCTGAATCGACCGGTTCTCGCTCCACCACTGCACCGTCTATTTTCGCTGCACTTTTTTGAAGCGAGACGAACAGTTTCTGATCCTGCGACATAATCACCCAATCATTCGGCGAAAGCCCCTGCTCCTTTCTCTGTTCGTATGTCCAGGATGCCGGGGGCCGCCATTTCAGCACCATCGACTGATATCCTTGCTCCGTTGCCAGTCGGCGCACGACCCCGCTCAGATCCAGGTACTCATTAGAGATGTTGACGCAAATGGCACCCCCTGGCTTGAGTCGTTGTCGATAGATGTCGAACGCTTCCATCGTCAGCAGGTGCGTCGGTACCGAATCACCACTGAACGCATCCAGCACGATGACATCGAAAGGCTCCACTTTGTCGTTCTTCAGCGCCAGGCGAGCGTCTCCCAGAACATGCTGCACAGTCCCCTGAGAATCCGCCAGAAAACTAAAATGCCGCTCGGCAAGCTCAACAACTTGCGGATTCAATTCATAAAAGCGAAACACATCCCCCGGCCGCGCGTATGCCGCCAATGTTCCAATTCCCAACCCGGCCACGGCCACGCGAACCGGTCCACGCTCCTTGTAAAACGCTAAGACTTGCGCAATTCCCGAACCGGCTCCAAAGTAACTGCGTGGCTCCATTTTCTTCGCTGGATCGAGGAACTGTGAGCCATGAATAATGCGGCCATGCCCGAGCACGCGGCGCGCATACTGCGGGGTTTTCAAATCGACATCCCAAACCGAGACCACGCCGTAAAAGTTCCTTCGCTGTGCCACGAACTGTCGATTTTCAAACAACACTTTTCCAGCCATGGCCAATACCACCAGAATTGCCACCGCGGTGGCCGGCAGTATATATCGCAGGCTCTTTCTAAGTTCCGCAAAAACCGTCGGTCCAAGCACTAACCTCAGACACAACCCGCAGGCCACAAGCAGGCCCAGAATCCACTCCAAATACATCGGAAAGATCAGCGGGGCCACTAGGCTGACAAACAGCCCTCCCAAGGCACCTCCAGCGGAAATGGACAGATAGTAGCCGGTTAGTCCCCGTGGCTCTGGCCGAATATGAGCCAGTTCCCCGTGGCAAACCATGCAAAAGCAGAACATCGCCGCAAAATACACGACCAATTCGTGTATGTAATGCTGTGGTAAATCGAGTCGACGCACCAGAGGCAAGTAGAACATCGCCAGAGCAATGGTTCCCAGAAACAGGCCCGCGAATAATTTGCGGCGATACCAATCTGGTCGATCAAAGCAAATAATGAACGACAATAAGTAGAGACTAAGGGGCACAACCCATAGAAAGGGAATCGCCGCAACATCCTGACAGACAAAATTAGTCGTGGCCAACAGCATGAACGACGCCATCGCCGGCAAGGCGATCCAAAGTAATCGAGTCCTGCGACTGAGGAGTTGCGAACCGCCGTGTTCCTCGAGTCTATCCCTTTCCGACCGAACGGCAGGTTGCGAAGTAAACAGGGCCGCCAGTGTGCTAGCCGCGCAAAGCACCGCAAACAGGCCGAATCCCCAGCCCCAGCTATTTGATTGCGTCACCAGATCCCAATTCGGTTCCACCAAGAACGGGTAACTCAGAAGCGCCGCCAACGAGCCAAAGTTTGAAAGTGCATACAACCGGTAGGGCGATCGGTCGGGAAAACTGCGGCTGTACCAGGCTGAAATCAACGGCCCAGTCGAGCTTAGTACAAAGTACGGTACGCCAACCGCCACACCCAACAGCAGCAAAATTTGAAACGCCGGGACATCGGCACCGCTGGCCCAGTCTCCGGTGGTCCAGGTTTCGTCGGGTTCAATCGGCAGGCAGGCAACGGCGATCACGATCATCGTTAAATGCAGCAGCGCCTGCAGTCTCGGCGAAAGTTTCTGCTGCAAGAGATGAGCGTAAGCGTACCCAAGAAACAGCACCGACTGAAAAAAGAGGACGCATGCGGACCAAACGGCCGGAACGCCACCAAACCAGGGCAGGATGAACTTGCTCAGTATTGGCTGCACTTGGAATAGCAAGAACGCGCTGATTAGCACCGTCAGTGCGTATAGCAATTTCGTTCCAAGGGAGGCCATGCGGTTCATTGAATAAAAAACGAAGCGACTTTCTTTCGCGTTATCAGACTTCTCGCAAACGCTGTGTGTTGTGCGAGTTAAAGGCTACGCCATGCAGTCGGAGGACAGTTGAGAGCGACTGCCATCAACAGTGAAGTGAGTGGCACCATTCTTATCCGGTTTTCGAGAATTCTGCAATCATGCATCAAGTTGTCCCGATGTGACTCACAGCGGCTACAATTCGCCCAGCCGGCAAAGTTAGGAAAATAAATTTCAGAATATTTGGTATAAACCGCGCAATATGGTTGCCACAGACTTTATTTTGTGTACATTGAAGGCTCGCTGGTAACGGCGGCCATCGAATGGATTCGATGGGGCGGTAATCTGAGGTCCAGAGAAGGGGGCGTTCTCTTCATGGCCTTGAGGTATTCATTTTTTCTTTTCCGGGGAAGGAAGTAGTAACTTATGAGACAATCATTCTGTTTTGGTGCGATTGTGGCGGCATTGGCCACTTTTTGCTTACTGAATTCGGCACAGGCAACGACTGTCACCTTTGGCAGTGGCAGCGACACATTTAATATCGAATTCATGCCGATTGGCAATCCGGGCAATACGGCCGACACCTCCGGCAACCCAAACCCAGCCGGCCAGGTCAACTATCTATATGAGATGGGCAAGCTGGAAATCAGTCGGCAGCAGGTCAACCGCGTAAATAACCTGAGTGGTCTTGGAATCACAATGGGTGATTTGGCGACTCCCGTTAATTATGGTGGGAATGGCAATCAGAAACCTGCCACATCGATAAGCTGGCGCGAGGCAGCTCGATTTGTGAATTTTTTGAATACCGATCAGGGATTCTCTCCTGCTTATAAGTTTGCCCTGCAACCTGGTGATGTCGGATACACGATTGCCGCCAACAATGAATTGTGGGCTCCATCCGATCCCGGTTACAATGCCAGCAATCAATTTCGCAATAGCAATGCATTGTTCTTTTTGCCAAGTCTGGACGAGTGGTACAAGGCGGCCTACTTTAATCCTAATACCCTCGCATGGCGCAATTACGCCACTGGCGATGGAGTTCCCTCGATAGTTACATCAGGAGTTGCAGGTGGTGCCGTTTACAATCAACTTGGTGGTAATGGTCTTGGCCCGGCAATCGTCTCCGAATCTGCGTCCTTGAGCTTACACGGTACACTGGGTCAAACCGGCAATGTCTGGGAGATTCTTGAGACAGCATCAGATCTGACGAATAACGATCCTGCCGAGCAGCGAATTCGCCGCGGTGGAGGTTGGAACGTCACTGATGCCACCACCATGTCCGTGTCATTTTTCAACAGTTCAAATCCGCAGCAAGAACAAGAGTTCACGGGCTTCCGCGTGGCAATGGTTCCTGAGCCATCCAGCATTGCCCTGCTGGGTCTTGGTGCAATTAGCCTGACCGTGCTTGCACGCCGCAGAATGACCGCTCGCTAAGGCCAGTTAAACTTTACAATCTGATCCAAGTTTTCACGCCGTGGCCACCTGCTTGAGGTGGCCACGGCTTTTTTGACCCGCAGATACTGAGTTTTCGATCTTCGGGTCACACTGGCCTATTTCCGAAATTCAGCGCCAACCCTCACCATTTCGTTGCGGAAGAATTTATTTTGTGTACAATGAGTAGATAGTCCTTTTAAGGCTTTTCGGCTGAATGATTGCCAACTTATCGCAGTCCCGGGCACGGTTGAGTAGCGTGATATTTTTTACCTGGGAGTAACTCACGAATGAATTTGAACTGGAAGAATGCTGGGCTGTTGTTGCTCGGCGGATTGATCATGTGCGCTCGCAGTCAAGCCGCGCAGGCCGTAGTGATCTTTGAAGATAACTACACGACCCGACTGGCAGCCGGAAACATTGCCGGCTCTGCACCGAATATCACCAATACTGGTGGAGCGCAATATGGCCTCAACGTAGACCCCGGCGGTAGTGCAACGGCGAAAATCGAAAACACTGGCATCGGACAAGCACTTGCGTTCTTTTCCGACAATGGTGTTAGCTCAGTCTATCTTCCCTATGCGAAGAATATGGTTGGCAGCACCGATGTATTGCGACTGACGCTCACATTTCGCAAGCCTACTGGAACTCCTCTGCAGTTCAATAATTTCATTATGGGATTTGCCGGTACTACTCCCGGCTCAGGGATCAGTGAGTGGTTCTTGTTTGACAATGCAGGTAGAGTCGAGACCTGGGTACCAGGTACAACCACGTTTGGAATTGGTGCTCAACGGACGCGACTAGACGTCGTACTGCCTGCTACACCGGCGTCCTATTCAAGTGCCGTGGCACCGGTAGTCGCGCAGAACCTGAATACCTTTGTTATGGAATATGATCCAACGAAATTCACCGGGAATCCCACCACCGACAACCCTTGGTCGCTTACCTTTAACGGTGAAAAAGCTTCAGTACGTAAGGCTGCTGTAACAGTCTTTAATCCATTGACCGCCATCGGTGGAATTGCGTTTGGAAATATCAATGCCGACGGTGGTTTTGATCGAAATGTGTGGCTCACCGGCATGAAGTTTGAAGTCGTCCCAGAACCTTCCAGCATTGCGTTGTTTGGCCTTGGTGCGGCAGGAATGGCATTCGTTGTCGCTCGCCGTCGTCGAGTTGCTCGTTAGTCTTCGTGGTTGGTTGTAACTTGCAACTGAAAAATTGTGTATAATTTCACGCCGTGACGATCTGGTATGCGGATCGTCACGGCGTTTCTTTTTTTTGTGACCGGTCCATTCGGCACCCTGCCGGACTTATTTCGCCGATTTACATCGGTAAATCCAAAATCCCGCCTAGTAAGCTTGTGCATTTACTACCGCTCAATATATAATTGGTCGGCGATGCGTTGTGTCCCCCCCCAGCTCAGTTGAGCGAAAATCACTCGGGCAAATATGTCAGTTTCCAATTTTATCAAGCAGCACCTGATCTCGCGCATTTGTGCGGGTGAATTTGAGTCTGCATCGCTCACGCTGGAAGATATCTCGCGGAGTTATAAAGTCAGCGTCACCCCCGTGCGCGCTGCGGTGCAGTCGTTGATTGAAGAAGGTTACCTGGAGAAGGGGCAGAACCGTCGGCTCTCCGTTGTTAGCGCGCGGGCGGGTGCCATCGAATCGGTCGAACCTCCTGCCCAACCGACCGACTATTATAAAGTGATCTCCGAGGATCTGATCCGCGAAAGCTTGAACGGCGAAGCGATCATCCTGCGTGAGGAAGTGACCGCCGAAAAGTACGGCATCAGTCGCTCGCTGCTGCGACAAGTGTTCATGCGACTGGCCGGCGATGGCCTGCTCAAACATCAGCCACGTCGCGGCTGGCAATTGCGACCACTTCGACAGGCTGACCTAAATGCCTACGGTGAAGTGCGTCTGTTGCTGGAATGCAAAG
Organism: Planctomycetota bacterium; assembly: GCA_034440595.1. Taxonomy (GTDB): domain Bacteria; phylum Planctomycetota; class Planctomycetia; order Pirellulales; family JALHPA01; genus JAWXCH01. The sequence continues at coordinate 23,051 of JAWXCH010000167.1, forward strand.
CGCTGGAAGCGGCCTGGCCGCGGCTGGTGGATGAAGACATTCATAGCATGCTGGAACAGAATCGCTTGCCAGGCCCAAATGGCGAAGAGCCGCACTCGGACGAGTCGCTGCATGGCTATCTGATCACCAAGGCGAACAATCCGTACATCACTGATTTCTTTGAGCGACACGGAAAATATTACAACGTCGTCTTCCAGTGGGAAGGAATCGGCCGACCGGCAACTATTGAGACCGTTCGTCAACATCGCGCGATCCTCGAAGCGCTATTGAATCGCGATCGCATCGGTGCCGAACAGGCGCTGCGTGCGCATCTTGGCTTCTGCCGCCACATCATCCGCACCGGGCTGGCCGCACAGAATTCATAGTCGGTTGGTCGAACGGAACCCGTTGATCAACTCCGCTGCAACGTCCCGCGCGTCACGCCCAGTTGGTTGAGCACTTGCAGCGAACGAAATGTGCCGCGCCCGGTCTCAATGCCGGCAATTACGCGACTATACCGGTCCAGCAACTCTGCCACGTCAACTGGTTCCTCTCGCAATAATTCCAAGCGAAAGTGCCGCACGCCAAGATTCAGCATCCGAGGAATGTACTCGGCCGCCGATTGTGCCACCGAGTTGTACACCGTGTTGCGACAACCGGTGTCAGCAACCAGCGGAAAGTCCGCCCCCGTCCGGTCGCGAAGTTCGACCTTGTGCGTATCGCACGGGCGTCCGCAGTCGCGCCAGTCTTTTCCTTCCGAGAGCATTGCGGCAAACACGCAGTGCTCCATATGAAACATTGGCATGTGCTGATGCACAACCACTTCGAACAGCCGCGGATCGATCCGCCCGAGCATCGCGGTAAGTTGTTCCCAGCTCAGGTCATAGCTAGGGACCATTCGTTGCAAGCCCTCGGATCGAAACAGATCCGCCGTGATTTCGTTGGCCACATTCAGCGCATAATCCCCAAACAACGGCATCTGCGGCGCTTCGGTCTTAAAGTACATCAGGCTCGCTAGATTGCGAATCAGCACGCAGTCTGGCTCGGCTTTCTCGATAACCGCCAGCAGGCCTTCTTCCCCTGGCTTCATGATGCGCAGCGTCGCCAGACCGATCCGTCGGCCTGCGTCTCGGACCAATGGCACTGCATCTCGGTAACGGCGCACATTTTCAAAATCGCAATAGATCGTGGCTGGCGGCGGCAGGCCATCCGGTGGTTGCCACTGCAACACCGCCTCAAGATGCTCCATCGAACGCACCAGCACGTGCAATTGATTGCCATTCGTCTCGCCGGCCGGTGTGCTTTGCGACCGTACCGCGGCGATGTCTTCGCGCAGCTCGGGCAGTGCCTGAACATGCAGAGTGCGATCTACTGCCGCTTCGCGAGTTTGCAGCAGCCGGATCATCACATCGCGCCGCAGCTCATTCAGCACGCTTTTCGGGAGCATGCAATCGGCAGGCAATCGATTGTCAATTGCACCTAGTTCAAACGGCGTATCCCCCAGCCGGCCAAGCTGCTCACGCAACGTCTCATCATTCAATGGGTGCTTGCGTGCAACCTCGAGCGGCCCGGGCCAGGTGGAAGTGGCTCGGCGGTTTTGCAGGTCAATTGCCGCTACGGTGACCGCACCACCGATCATACCATCCAGCTCAAATCGGACACCCTCTCGCAGTGCGACCTGACTCTCGCGGTTGAAGCTCTGCTCCAACCGCTTTCGCATCACCGGGTCATCTGTTCGCCAAACAATGCAACCGATGGTCAACGCCTCCAAGTTCAGCACGTTTTCGCCGAGTGCGACGTGCATCTGTGTACTGGAATAATGCGAGCCAGTCCGACCGAGCATGCTTCTTTCCTGAGAGCTAGCCGGCCGAACGTGGTAGACGCGGCCACCTTGCTCTTGCTGGTCCGGGTGTCCTTCATCAAACACCACGCCATCCCCCGGCTTGATAATGTCTGCCGGCAAATCAGGCTCCAGCTCGACGACTACGCCGCGTGAGGTCACACTCACCACGGTTCCGACTCGCAGGCCACGGCTCTTGGGAAACCGCGCGGGCACTAATAGCTGGTGATCGACCCCATCCAAAAACCCATGCGTGAACCCGCGCGAAAACGTCTGCGACAGATCAATTTTCCCTTGCGAGGAGAGTTCAAATGGCCGCCGCGCAATCGCTGCATCCAATGCTGCACGGTACGACTGCGAGGTCGCAGCCACATAGTGCGCACTCTTCAAACGTCCTTCAATTTTGAAACTGCACACCCCAAGCTCCAGCAGCGAATCGATCAGATCGTACGCCGCCAAATCCTGAGGGCTAAGCAAATACGCCCGTTCGCCAAAGTCCCGCTGCTCACCGTCGACCACCAAGTCATACGGCAACCTGCACGCCTGCGCACATTGCCCGCGATTGGCGCTGCGACCACCTATCGCCTCGCTGGTCAGGCACTGCCCGCTATAGGCCACGCACAAAGCACCATGCACGAAGACCTCTAGCGGTACGGTGGTTTTCTTGGCAATCTGGCTGATATTATCCAGCGACAACTCGCGAGCGAGAATCACCCGGTCCACTCCCAGGCGGCGGACGAACTCGATAGCGCTGGCCTCGGTCAGTGTCATTTGTGTCGACCCGTGCATCGGCAGACCCGGTGCCAGTCGATGAATGAGCCGCGCCAGACCGAGATCTTGCACAATCACCGCGTCGACCCCCGCTTCGACCATCGCTGCGATCAGCCGTGTTGCCTCGGCCAGTTCGTCGGAAAAGATCAGCGTGTTAAAGGCGACGTATCCACGGACATTTCGGTCATGCAGGTAGTGCATGACATTCGGCAACTCGGCCAGCGTGAAGTTGGTCGCACGGTGCCGTGCGCTGAAGCTGGAGAGGCCAAAGTACACCGCGTTGGCGCCATTGGCACAGGCGGCACGCAAGGCGTCCCAGTCGCCAGCCGGCGCAAGCAGTTCGGGTTGAGTCGCAACAGTTGTCATGAAATCGCCAGCGAGCAAAGAACTTGGAAAAATGAGGCAGACGGCGATCGCAACTGGCGCGGAAGATACGCACCTGGCAGGCAGTCACACCGCACCATTATACCCGCCAGAAGGTGATTCAGCGATGACGGCGATCAGCCTTGTTGTGATCAACGCTTGGGGAAAAAGGAGAATTTGAAGCCGACCTATAAGCCGGGTTCTGTACGCTGTCCAGTGAAGGATCAGCGATGATGGCCATTTCTCTAGGACGGCAATTGCTTGCCGCCTCAAGCGGTCTACCCGAGAGGTTCAGAGCCGGATCAGCTCCCGTGCTGGCGGCTTGCGCTGCCGCACGCTCTCTGTTTGACCTTGCTTCCAGTGGGGTTTACCGAGCCAAGCTGGTCACCCAACCTGCTGGTGAGCTCTTACCTCACCGTTTCACCCTTACCGAAAAATCGGCGGTTTACTTTCTGTTGCACTTTCCCTGACCTTGCGGCCGGTGGGAGTTACCCACCACTGCATCCTGTGAAGCCCGGACTTTCCTCTCGTTCGCACCTTGGCAGGCAAAGCCTGCCTCCGCGCAAACCAGCGGCCATCCAGTCGACTTCAAACTCTCCAACTCCACCTTACTCAGTTGCTACGTTGACCGATAGGCAATCGTGCGGATTATAGGTCGAAATTACCGCGTACTGGGATCAAGATTCTTATGGCTTGCGAGCCTTCCAATCCACCGCCGACAAAGATGCCAGTGCCAACAGCAGCGCATGAGTACCTAAGCGGCCATATCCTTGTGCCTGCACGGCCAGATAAAGCTGGTTGCCGAGTGCCAGGCCCGGCAACGACAGGCCGAGCCGTTTGGCTTCGTTCAATGCCAGGCCGAGGTCTTTGATAAAGTGCTCCACAAAAAACCCGGGATCAAAGTTATTGTTGATCATACGTGGCCCAAGATTCGACAGCGACCAACTACCGGCCGCACCGGGCGTGACCGACTGCATGACCGTGTTCAGGTCGAGACCCGCCTTGTAGGCATATAGCAGCGCCTCGCAGACACCGATCATCCCTGTGGCAATCAAGATTTGGTTAGTCAGTTTCGTATGTTGACCGGTGCCAGGGCCGCCTTGATAGACGATTGTCTTTCCCATCGTTTCCCAAAGAGGTTGCAATGCCTCGACCACCGCTTTATCTCCACCAATCATGATCGATAGTCGCGCTTCTTTGGCTCCGATATCCCCGCCCGACACTGGTGCGTCGATCGAGTGGACCTGCGCCGCCGCCGCCGCCGCGGCGATCTCCACCGCCAGCGATGGATCGCTGGTCGTCATGTCGACTAATACGCAGCCCGCGCGGCAACCGGCGAGCGTGCCTTGTTGTCCCAATGTGATTTCACGAACGTCGGCCGGAAACCCAACAATGCTGAATACCACGTCGGACTTCTCCGCCACGGCGCGCGGCGAGTCGGCCCAACTTGCTCCTTTCGCTAGCAGCGGTTCGCTCTTGGCTTTGGTCCGGCTATAGACCGTCATCGGGTAGCCGGCAGCAAGCAAGTGCCCACACATGCTGCTCCCCATTACCCCGGTGCCGATCCAGCCAAGCCGCGTCTGGCCGGGGACAATTTTGACGTTGGTCATAATACTAGCTCACTTCGTTGGTTCTGTCAGACCGCCTATTTTGACATTGCATGCTGCCGGTAAGTCGAGCCTACCTGACATGCTGGCCTTATTTCAAGCGCATAACCCTTTCCCACTGGTGCGATTTGTGGATTCGCGGCTGGATCTGGCGGTTTTCCGCAGGCCTCGAAAATCGACCTTGTTGAAAAACCAGGGGGCTTAGATAATCCGCCACCTTTCACGGCCAGTGGATCTATTTTAGGTGCCCGGTCATGACCCTATCGAGCTCGAAAATGCGGAGAAAAACGATGGTCGACCACAGCCAGGCGGTGCAGTCCTCAGCGGCTGGACGAAGAGATCTCCGACTGCGCTCCGATCAAGCTCGCCCAGCAGGGCAACAAGTCACGGGGGGTTCGCCACACATTTTCTTTGGAGGGGATCGCCGGACAACTTCGGTACCAGTGCAAACCATCCGCACCAGCTTGCAGTTATTGCGTGGCGTTTCGGTAATTGTACCGGTTTACAACAGCGAAGGGTCGCTACGGCTGCTCGTCGAAGAGTTGGCACTGGTCCTGCCAAAATGCGGCGAACATTACGAACTGATTCTGGTCAACGACGGCAGCCGCGATACTAGTTGGCAAGTTATCCAAAAACTGGCCGCCGAATTCCGCTGGATCCGCGCCATCAATATGATGCGTAACTTCGGGCAGCACAATGCAATCCTGTGCGGTGTGCGTGAAGCGCAGTGTGACACCATTGTTACCATGGACGACGAC
>JAWXCH010000168.1:0-7076 GCA_034440595.1 Planctomycetota bacterium
GCAGCATCGATCGACTCGCCACTGGTGATCATCTCCACGGCGTTGCCCAGCCCAACAATCCGCGGGGTGCGGACGGTACCCCCCCAGCCTGGCATCAAACCGAGCTTGACTTCGGGAAAGCCGAACTGCGATTTTGGGTTATTGGTCATGATCCGGCGGTCGCACCAGATGGCCAGTTCGGCACCACCCCCAACGCAAATCCCGTCGATTGCGGCGACGGTGACGAACGGAGTTTCGCATAGCCGTTTGAACAGACTCTGCCCGCGGCGGCACATGGAGGCGGTTTCAGCCGGATTGGTCTCGCCGGCCAGACTGGCGGCAAATTCTTGAATGTCTGCCCCGGCAATGAACGAGCCGGGCTTGCCCGAGCGTATAATCAGCCCGGCAACTTTGCCGTGTGCGACAACGGCGTTTAGGTTTTGCTCGAACTCGCCCAGTACGGCGGTCGAGAGGACATTCGCACCTTTATTGGGGTTATCGAGCGTTAGAACCGCAATATCCGGCTCGGGCCAGGATAATTCCATGGTGGTGTTGGAGCTGGCGGCGGTAGTCTTTGCCGATTTTTTGGCCATACATAGTCCCTCCCGTTTAGATACCGCATTATACGCGTTTCCACAGAATAGGACCGGCAGCGGTCGCCGTAAACCCTTGGCAGGTTGTTCTCTACGCTACATAATCCAAGCCACGGCGGTGCGGACTCATAGAGTCGCCGCGAGAAAAACGTGACAGAAGCCGAATCCATCGACCATCTTCACAAGAACAGTGCGAAATATGGCAGAACAGCAGCGGCCTGGTCACTTTGTGCGATATTACTTGCTCCTGGCGGTCTTATTGAGCGGTCTGTCAATTGGGTGCGACAGCAGCCCGTCGGTTCCGCCGGCACCGGCCGCTGCTGGCACCGCCTGGCAAGCACCTGCCGATGCAAAAACGGTGAAAATCGTCGTCGATTACGGGGACGACTCGGAAAAGCACCTGACGCGAATTCCCTACACTGAGGGGATGACGGCCCTGGATGCACTGAAACTGGCCGAGGGACGGCCGCGCGGTGTTCAACTGAAGATGGAGGGTTCGGGCGAGATGACGATGGTCCTGGCGATCGACGACCTGGCAAATGAGGTTGGCATTGGCGATGGCAGGAATTGGATCTATCGTGTCAATGGGGAACAGCCGCATAAGAGTTGCGGAGTCTACACCCTGGCCCCGGACGACGTTATACTGTGGAAGTTCGAGAAGTTTGAGCATTAAGGCACTGGCAACCTAGACGAAACCCATTGACGGAGCGACCCCGTGAAGCGTGAAACTGCATTGACTGTTGCAATTGTGCTGCTGTTGGTCGCCATTGGTGTCGCTGGACGTTGGTGTCAGGTGCAGTGGAATGTGACACCGACGGCGGCGGTGGCATTGTTCGCGGGTTACTTCTTCCGACGCAGTCTGGCGGCGTACGTGGTACCGCTGTCGATCATGGCACTCAGCAATCTGCTACTGGAGAGCTATAGCCACTGGATTGAGATGGTCGCTGTTTACGGTGCGTTCCTTCTGCCGGTGGCGTTCAGCTCGCTGCTAGGTAAGCAGTGGAGCGTATCTCGCCTCTGTAGTTGCGTGCTATTGCAGTCGGTAGCGTTTTTCTTGATCACCAATCTGGCCGTTTGGATCGTCCGTCGTGGGACGGTTTATGACAATTCATTTGCTGGTCTGATGGATTGCTATTACGCGGGCCTGTTGTTCTTCCGCTGGATGCTTGCGGGTGATTTCGCTTTCACGGCGATCACGTTTGGCAGCTATGCTGCGGTCCGTCAGCTAGCACTTTCGACTTCACAAAGCAGCAAAAGTGGCGCGCCAACTCTGCTCGATAGAATCATCGCTCGCCTGCTAGGCACTCCGCTCCCGGCTCCAGTTCCGGTTAGCAAGTCAACTTCTCGCAAATAGTTATCACTTCAGGACCGGTCGGGGTATTTGTTCATGGATCAGCGACTGGTCACGCTTGCCTCGTTCCCAACTCCAGAGATTGCGCATCTCGCTTCGGCGGCGCTAGAAGCCGAAGGAATTTATAGCGAGTTGACTAATTCGGCCGTCGTAGGGATGGATTGGAGTTTGGGCATTGCCACGGGTGGTGCCAAGCTGCAAGTCTACGAATCGGATCTACAGCGCGCGCAGGACACACTGGATGCTCTGGAAGCGGCCAACAATGCCGCGATGGATGAGATCGATGTTGGTCAGCCGGAAGATGCTGAAGAGTCCGACGACGATGATTCAAGCGACGACCGCCAACGATCGGACGAAGAATCAACGGAGCGTGCCACTTCAGAATTGCTTGATCATTGGATCTGCCCGCAGTGTCGTGCGGAAGTCGACGAAGATGACACGCACTGCTGGTCGTGTAAGGCGGAACGGCCTGGTCTGAGCAATCCTTATCATCCAAGTCAGACACTCTCTCCAACTAACAGCGCGCGGCAGCCCCGCGTGTCGTTGGATCCAGAGATTGTGGATGTGAGCGAGCGGCAGATTGACCGCGCGTGGATTGCTGCCGTGATCGGATTTGTTGGTTCCATGGCATTGATTCCGATGGCCGGACCAGGTGCCATGCTCTGCTTGGCTTGTAATATCTACTCGTTGTTCTTGCTCTGGACACTTGACGCTTCGCTCGACGATCTGTCGCCGCGATCAAAGCGAAAGTACTACATCGCCACGGTCGCAAACTTTGCCGCTATTGGGCTATCAGTTTGGATCGTGCGGATGTTCTATACGCGCGGGTGAGCGCTAGTGCCTTAATTGCTGCCGTTCGCCTACAGTTGCCTTTCGCTCCGCGAAAGAGCACTGAACTGGAGTTTGGCTAGGCCGTGGACAGAAGTTAAGTCTCAGTAAATCGCTATTTCGCGGAGCGAAATGCGACTGTGTTGCCTTTCGCTCCGCGAAAGAGCAATTGGGCATCTAGTCTGCACTTATTCAACATTAGGGCCGTAGGAGAATCGCTCTTTCACGGAGTGAAAGGCGACTGAGGAAAGGCACTATAGCAATGCTTTGTATTGCCTGTGGTCAACGCTACAATCTACAGTTTGATGCAGTCGAATTCGGGAAGTATCTGACCAGTCTACCTGAGGGCAACCGATGATCGGAGATGTTTTCGATCCGCAACGGGAATGGGAGATTCATGAGGCGGCGCGTCCGCATTGGTTTCAAACTGGAACTATTTCATTTTTCACGTTTCGGACGCAGGATTCGATTCCGCGAGAAGTTCTCGAACGTTGGGAACGAGAAAAACAAGAGTGGCTCCACCGACTAGGCATTTCTTCCGGCATACATTGGTGCGAGGTGCTGTCCTCCCTATCAGAAGAATTGCGGACAAAGTTCTACAAACAGTTTAAGCGCCAACGCGAGGATTTCCTTGATACATGTCATGGTCGATACCTGCTGCAGAATGCCAATGCTGCCAAAATTGTCGCCGACGCCCTACAGCATTTTGATGGAGACAGATATCAATTGGGCGACTTCGTTGTGATGCCGAATCATGTGCATTTGTTGGTCAGTTTCATTTCAGCCGAGGCGATGCAACAGCAATGCGATTCGTGGTTGCACTACACCGCAAGGCAAATCAATTTATTGACCGGCGAATCTGGAAAGTTTTGGCAACAAGAGCCATTCGATCATCTAGTTCGCAGTGTTGAGCAATATGAGTGGTTGCGAAAGTACATTGCCGATAATCCAAGCAAGGCGGGTCTTGGTGTCGGTCAATACCTTTACCACCGAAGTGAAAAGTGATTGGCGATAGGTTGCCTTTCGCCTATAGTTGCCTTTCACTCCGCGAAAGAGCACTGAACTGGAGTTTGGCTAGGCCGTGGACAGAAGTTAAGTCTCAGTAAATCGCTATTTCGCGGAGCGAAATGCGACTGTGGGCCACTGACCCGCACAACCGGCCTAACCCGCAGAGTGCCGTTTTCGACTCATGCAGGGCACGGGCGTTGCCGATTTTAATCTGTACCGGCTAGGGATGCTGGTCTGATTGCGTAAAGTTTGAGGCTAGCCGGCATTTCCCGGCAATATGCGTCAAGCCACTCTCGCACAATCAGCTTCCAATGGACTGCGCCAGTTTACTTGAACCGCTCCATTGCGCCCGTGGCCAAGCCCATCCCTAGCTACCTCAAGCTGCACGCTCAAGAGGGTCGTGCGGTCTCTCAGCAACCGTTGCCTGAGTTGAACGAACTTTGCGATTCGTTTAGCGCAGCCACCGGGTGGCCGATGCGATACGCCGTCGGTACTCACCCTGCCAATGATCTCGATCTGATGTGGTCTGCCCCGGTCAACCCGGGCGTTGGAACCTCTCTCGGACACCTGCGGATCGATCTTGGCATGGTGGAGAACGTGGCGACGCTGGCCAATCGAGTTCCGTTGGAAGCGGCCGAGCGCCTGGCACAGTCGATTGCCATGATGCTGGCTCAGCAGTCGCTATTGCGTAAGTCGTTGAAAGAGCGCGAAGCCGATCTGGCGGCTGGTGTTCCGGTTCGTTCGCATCCAGATGAAGTGCAACACCTGGCCAGCCGGATGGAGGCTGTCATCAAATCGGGAGCCGAAGCAATCGGTTGCCAGTTTGGTGCGCTCTATTTGCTGGACGAAGCAACGACCGAACTAAAACTGCGCAGCAGTTGGGGGTTGCCGGTCGAACGATTGGCTCAACCAGCACGGCCACTCGCTACGGCGCTAGCCGATCTGGAGGCCTTGCTCGGGCACGCCGTCGCACTAGAAAGCACCAGCTCGTATCGACCTTGGAATGTGCCAATCGAAAGTGCGTCGGCCCTGTGCGTGCCGGTTTCCAGCCCGACGATGCCGCTGGGGACATTGTGGCTGTTTTGCGATGAGCCGCGCGATTTCACGACTGAACAAACGAATCTAGCCGAGGTCATTGCCGGGCGTCTGGCCAGCGAACTGGATCGCTCGATGCTGCTGACAGAACAAGCCGGATCTGTCGCCATGCAGCGGCAGCTTGAGGCGGCTCAGCGAATTCAACAGCACTCGTTGCCGCAAACCCCACCAAAAATTACGGGTTGGGAAATCGCCGGTTGGAGTTGTCAGGCAGGTCAACTAGGTGGAGCACTGCACGATTGGCGACTCTTGGACGATGATCGGTTGGCGGTGACAGTTGCCGACGCCTGCGATCCGGGTATCGCCGCCGCGCTGACCGGCAGTGCATTGCGTTCGGCATGGCGCAGTGAATGCGACGCTATGGCGTCTCCTGGTTTGCTGCTGCGAAGGTTGAACACGTCGCTCTTGGCGACATCGTCGGGCGATCAATGGGCGGGCATCTGCTCGCTGCTGCTCGAGACACGGAGCGGCCGGGTGGATTTTGGATCGGCCGGTAGACCAACGGCACTTGTCTTACGTGACGATAGTCCTGAATTGCTAACGCGGCCAACGACACCGCTGGGAATCGATCCAGAAGCACTGTTTCCCTACGGTCGCACAACACTACAACGGGGCGATGTGCTGGTTGCCTTTACACGTGGGTTTCTTGAGACACCCGCGCAGGACGGCACATCGCTGGATGGCAATGCACTGGCCGCAGTGCTGCATGACCAGCGCAAAATTCCTGCCAACGATCTGATCCGCGTCTTGGCGGATTGGCATGCACTGAATGCCAAGCACCCGAACCAGTTTGATCGTTCGGTGGTGATTCTGCGACGACGGTAGTTGTGTGTTGCCTTTCACTCCGTGAAAGAGCATCTGCCTGCGGCTGCGGATCATCGTGTGCAAGCGAGCAATCCAGTTCCAAATCGCTATTTCGCGGAGCGAAATGCGACTGTGGCGGAGCGAAATGCGACAGAGTGACTATAGATACGTCACCGCCAGCCAGAGTACGATCAACAATACACCGATGCCGATTGCGAACGCATAGCGGGACCAGCTAGCCCGCAGGCGGTGCAATGCACCATCATTGCGAACGGCACCGGCACGCGAAATCAAACGCGGTGCTTCGGTAGCCGCCGGGAGAGCAGTCGGTCGTCCGGCTGCGGGAGATGCCGGGATCGGTTCTGCTTGCTGTTCCAGTGCCGCCAGAAATTCGGCGGCATTCTGAAAGCGATCGCGCTCGTCTTTGGACAACGCCTTGTTGACCGCGCGTCCCAGTGGTGTATTAGCCAGCTTGTCCGGCAACGGTGGAAGGGGGTTGGAATTCTGCATCATCATCACGCGCACCGGATTCGGATCGCTGAAGGGGACACGCCCGGTCAGCATTTCGTAAGTGACTATAGCCAGTGAATAGAAATCGCTGGCCGGATGGAGCACCTCGCCGCGGCACTGTTCGGGGCTCATGTACTCCGGCGTGCCAAGAATCCCTCCGGGATCGGTCAATCGCGTGGTTTCCATCAGCCCGGAACCGTCGTCCGTGCCGGCCACTTTGGCGATGCCAAAGTCCAGCACTTTGACCTGATCGCGCGCTTCGGGCGTATTGCAAATGTAGATATTGTGCGACTTCATATCGCGATGAATGACGCCGAGCGCGTGCGCTTCTTGCAGCGCTAGCAGCACCTGTCGCGTGATGTTTAGCGCGCGATCGTAGCTGAGCTTTCCCTCTTGGCGCAGCGTTTCGTTCAGTTCCTGCCCGCGCAGATACTCCATAACGACATAGAAGTCCCCCTCATGCGTCTCGCCCGTGTCGTGAATCCGAACGGCATTGGGGCTTCGCAGCATCCGCGTGAGCTTTGCCTCGCGCTTGAGGCGATGCTTCATCGCTGGCATTCCGCGTGCCCAGGGGAGCAGCACTTTGATGGCGCGCCAGGCAAACGACTCGATTTCCTGCGCCAAATAGACAACGCCAAACGACCCCCGGCCGATTTCGCGTTCGATTCGATATTTTTCTTGAAAGACCTGACCTGCTTGCATGACACCGTGCGTTGTTATGCTGGGATGGCTCGCGAGTCGTAACAGAACGTGCGGACGAATCGCCCTGTCCGATGGGATGATAGTTTTGCCTGACGTAAGATTTACTATCATAGCGACTTACTCCTTCCAAGTGGAGTCATTCGCCCAAGACGACAGTACTTAGGTCGATTTTAGCTCGACCTGCAATTGAATCACTCGCCCCGGAC
>JAWXCH010000169.1:0-7304 GCA_034440595.1 Planctomycetota bacterium
AGTTGATGTTCGCCTGCACGGCTGGCGGCAGAATGCCGAGGCCTCGCCGTATTACACAACATGGCTCAACCCTGTGCTGTACGTGCATCTGGCGTTCGCGATCAGCACCACGCTGTTATGGATATACACCATCGTCACCGCCGTGCGCCGCTTCGCCCGGCCGGCGGCACCGGGCCCCTACAGCGCTCAACACAAACGTGTGGCGAAAGCCGCGGCGCTGGGCATGTGCCTCACCGCGGTGACCGGATGGATTTTCTACTGGATGGCGTTTGTTGCTTGATCCACAGACGAGTCCTTTGCCCGCGTTCACACGTCAGCCAGAACCAGCTTCTGGCGTACTCCCCCCGGATGGGCGATGCGGTCTTTTAGGGGATTCGCCCATTGCGTCTGATGATATAGTCTGTATCATTCTTCATGTCAGACACTGGGAGGGCCTTTTTTTTTGCCTGACAAGGGGTTCAGTCCTAAAATGTTGCCGAGTGCAGTTGCTCTCCTTCCCTCGCTGAGGGCATAGGTTTGGTTCCATTCCATTTGGCCGATGGAATTTTTAATTGAGGATTTCGCATGCGCGGACGATCTGATCTCACGGTTTTTGTGATTGATGATGACGTAGACATGGCGGAATCGATTTGCGCTCTGGCCAAATCGGTCGGCTTGGCGGCGGTCGCGTATTCGAGTGCCGAAATGTTTTTCGAGCACGAAGATCCTCAAGCGCACGGATGCGCCGTCATCGATCTTCGAATGGATGGCATGACCGGCATTCAGATGATCGAGACGATGCGGGCCGAAGGTTATGAATTACCTTTTATCCTGCTAACCGCATTCGCTGAAGTTTCCGTCGCCGTCAAGGCAATGCACCTGAATGCGGTGGATGTGCTGGAGAAGCCCGCCGATCCCGGGCTTTTGATTGAGCGAATCCGCGATGCGATTGAACTGGATATTACGCGCAAGGCCAAGCGAACCAGCGAGTCGCATATTCAGAAGCTTTTTAATCTTCTTTCAGCTCGCGAATTGCAAGCGCTCAAACTCCTCGTGAATGGCCTATCAAGCAAGCAAATGGCGGCCGCCATGGGAATCGCCCACAAGACGGTGGAGAAGCATCGCACCAGTTTGATGAAGAAGTTGCAGGTTGCAAATGCCACCGAGTTGGTTCGGTTGACGCTTGACAATCGATCCCTGCTGAAAATTTGATGTGACTCATCGTAATAGTTGACGGGAAAGACGAACAATCTACACCCGATGATTCTGCCGGATAGAACAGGTCGATGCTGCCAACGAGTCACCCCTGGTGAGTCGCGATGATCCGGCTTGTAGCTTCATATCTTCATGTTTTTGGCTGAGCGTTGCGTTTCTAATCAAATCGGGGGACACGTCTCGGGCAACACGTACTCACGTGCAGTTGAATCCGTATCGGCATCACTTGATGCGGAGCCAAGCGTCATGATCTAAAACAAGTCGCTCAATACGGGAGTAATCCCCCATCATTCACAATCAGGAACTTGACCGACTAAAGGGGTACGGTTGGCATGAACTAGGGTTCCACCAGCCGTTGCCTCGTTGTATCTGCGATTCCTGGCGAGTTCAGTATCCCTCGAGGTGTTGTGACAGGTAAGTCGATCAGGAACGGTGCGCGAAGGATGTGCTGATATTTTCGGCCCAACGCAACGGGCCGATGCAACATGAAGTGGGCGGTTTGGTTTTCGCCCCCCGCCAGCTGCCCACTTCATTTTTCTACGGTGACTGAAAAATCAAAACCGCGCTCGCCTCGTTTTATGGACGGTAGGCATGGACTACAGCAAAGACATGACGAATAGCACTATTGAGATGGCCTACGGCTTGCTGCTTGACTTGATGCCTGACGCCATGGTCATGATCGATTCTGATTCAACCATTGTCGCCGTCAACCAGACGGTGCAGGACTTGTTCGGGCACATGGATTCCCTCGTGGGCAAGCGTCTTGAGGTCTTGATCCCCGAGATGTACGTTCCCGGTCACGCTAGGAAAGTGAAGACTTTTTTTGACCACCCGCAATCCCGCCCCATGGGCATGAATATTAAGCTTCGCGCTAAGCATCATAATGGCGACGAGTTTCCAGTCGACATTGCTGTCAAGCACATGATCGGCGAACATGGCGTATTCGCGCTGGCGGCCATAAGGGACATGTCCTCTCGTGTCGAAATGGAAGAGAAACTGCGGTTCCTTGCCAATCACGATCAACTCACCGGTTTGAACAATCGCGCCGCCTTGATCAGGAAACTTGAATCGATTCTGCTCTCTTCCGAAAAAGAAACATGCAGCAAACACGCGCTGTTCTACCTCGATCTGGATCGATTCAAGTTCATCAACGACAGTCTGGGACATGATGTAGGCGACCAGTTGTTGGTATCCGTGGCCAAACGCATGTGCGGCGATTTCTACGGCGATGCTCTCTCGTCCAACGCGCCGCAGGCCACGCTGGCCCGACTCGGAGGAGACGAGTTCGTCATCCTTCTCGAAGGGATCAGCGACGCTGGGGAGGCTGTCGTCATCGCGCAGAGGTTGCAGGACAGTTTGGCTCGGCCTCATGTCATGGGTCCCAATACGATTCAACTTGAGATCAGCATAGGACTGGTATTCGATTTTTCGCAATACAGCATGCCCGAGCACATCATGCGAGATGCCGACATCGCCATGTACCAAGCCAAGGTAAGTGACGCCAATGTGCCAGTAGCGTTTGACGAAACGATGCACCAAGAGTTGATGGACAAGATGCAACTGGAGATCGATCTACGCAAGGCCTTAGATGCCGGCCAGTTCTATCTCCTTTACCAACCGATCATTGATCTGGAAAGCGGCTTGCTCAACGGCTTTGAAGCCCTCATTCGCTGGAGACACCCGCAACTGGGCATCGTGGCTCCCGACCAGTTCATTCCGCTGGCGGAGGAGACCGGAGAGATCGTGTCTATCGGTCGATGGGTCCTGCGCGAAGCGTGCCAACAGTTGAGCCGATGGCGCGAGGCATTCCCCGGCCAGGACTCCATGTATGTTTCGGTCAATCTCAGCAAACGGCAACTCTTCGATCCCACCTTGCTCTCCTACGCGGCCAAGATCGTCAGCGACGCGAATCTATCACCTGAGCATGTCAAACTTGAGGTCACCGAAGGCGTGGTCATGATGACCGCAGGGGCATTGACGCCGACACTTGAAGCGTTGCGGCGGATCGGATTCAAACTGTCCATGGATGGCTTTGGCGTCGGGCAGTCGTCTCTGAGTTACCTGCATCGCTTTCCCATCGATGTGCTGAAAATCGACCGCGCGTTTGTTTCCAATATAGATATGGGCAGACAGTACTGCGCCATCATTCATGCCATTATCACGCTGGCGCACAACCTGAATATGAAGGTAGTGGCTGAAGGCGTTGAGACCGCTGATCAGATTTGCGAACTTCAGGCACTTGAGTGTGACAGTGCGCAGGGTTATTACATCGCCAAACCCATGACCGCCGATGCCGCCGAGAATTTCATCGCCCGCAACTCAAACAAGTTGCCCTTGATGGTGCCCAACGACCAAGTTGACTCCGTCCGCCGATCTGCGTGAACCGGCGGCGCAAGAGCCATGACCTATTGGAGCGAGCGAAGTCGGCATCAACCGGTTGCCATTGTCGCATTCAATTCGTTAACGTGGAGAAGTCGCTGCAAAGAGTGGGTGCGGTAAGTTTTCCGGGCACGTGTGGCACACTGGCAGGCCCCCGGGGTCGCTCTGGACGGTTTGCCAGTGGCGAAATTCGGATTGTCGAGCATTACACATTCCGCCACTGGCAAACCGCTCAAAGCAGCGGCCTGCCAGAGCCACACGACATAGTGCCCGGTTTGCTTGGCGCACCCCAAAGAATCAACGCCTTCGACTCATTGCTCATGTATGCGATACCATAACCTCGGAACTTCCGAGTATGGCTATCACTGCTTCCGATTTGAACTTCATGCCACGTCGCCGACTGTTTCGCCAGGTCGCGGGCTTTGGACTGCTTGCCGGGGTCGGCGGTATTGTGGCGTTCCCTGGCTGCGGCGATACCTGCCTGTCGTTCCGAGCGATTACGCATCGCTTGAGTCGATCACCCGACAAAGACGCAAAGCTGCCTTGGATGAAGAGGTGTCATCGTGACTTCAACACCTGGTAGTCCGCTGCTGCGCGTTCGACGTCGAATCATCTACCTGCTCGTGTTGGCAGTATTCATCGTCGCCATTCCGGCGATTGTCCACATCGGTTGGGATCACAAGATTCGTCAAGATGTCCAGGCCGACATCGAGTTCCACGTGCTCAACATCCGCGAATCGCAGGAAGCGATGCTGACCATCGACGAGATTCTCCTCTGGGAGACTGATACGCCGATTCCCGTTGCACCCAACGAGCATCGCTCATTGCAATACTCCATGAACCGGCTGACTCGGTACGTCAAGAATCTCCAAACCCTCGAGCGACCCCAGCAGTGGGTCGAGGATGATGCCATCGTCCATCGCATCAGTCTGCAGGCGAATGCTATTACGGACGCCCCCACCATCGAACAGCAGAACACTTTGCATTCCGGGTTGATTCCATTGCGGCTGTCGTTCAATCAGCTCCGTCTCCTGCACACGCAATACCTGGCGAAAGCCCAATCTGTTCTCGCCGCGCAGAACGATACGGTGTTGCGAGTGTTAGTCCCGGTCGTGGGCGTGATGATGCTGTTGCTGGGCGTGGTGTTCGTGGCGACTTGGCGCACGACAAGCCAATCGCTTGAAAAAGAACAGCGGGATATTCAATCCCTGCAACGGGAGCGGCAATTCAACGAAGCGGTGCTCCAGAACGCCGGCGCGCTGGTAGTGGTGCTGGATCGCCAGGGGCATATTCGTCGGTTCAACCGTGCTGCGGAGGAACTGAGCGGGTTTACGTTTGCTGAGGTCGAGGGGAAGTGTCCTTGGGAAACAGTTCTCCCCGCCGATGCCGCCGACGCTATTCGCAAAGAGGTGTTCGAGAGAATCTTCGACCAAACAACAGGCAAAGCAAGCAAGTACATCAACGAGTGGCAATCGAAGGATGGCAGTCGCTATGTGATCAAGTGGTTCAACACATTGCTCATGGACGCCGACGGTCAGCCGGATTTCACGGCCTCTATCGGCGTGGACATCACGGCCCACCTTCAGGCCCAAGCCGCGCTCGGCAACAGCCAGAGGAACCTCGCTGAAGCGCAGCGGATTTCCAAGGTCGGCAGTTGGGAACTCGATCTGATCAACAACGTGCTCCTCTGGTCGGCCGAAATCTATCGAATATTCGAAATGGACAAGGCATCTTTTGACGCATCATACGAGGCGTTTCTTGATGCAATCCATCCGGACGACCGTGAAGTCGTACACGAAGCCTACACCAACTCGTTAGAAACCGGCGAGTCTTACAGGATCGTGCACCGGCTACAGATGGCCGACGGCAGAATCAAGTGGGTCGCCGAGCGCGGCGAGAGCCAATTTGATGCTCAGGGCAAGGCGATCCGCTCGATCGGAACCGTGCAGGACGTCACCGAGCAGATGAGGTCGAATGCGGAACTGCGCCTCAAAGACGCGATCGTGTCCAACCTGTTTGCCGGCGCCGTCACCGTCCGGCTCGACGATGGCACAATTCGATATGTCAACCCCAATTTCGCGGCGATGTTCGGATACGAAGAAGAGGAACTGATCGGTCAGCCGGCGAGCGTCCTGAATGCGGGCAGTCCGGAGGATGCTCGAAAGCAATCCATCGAAATCATCGACGCCCTTCGCACCCGCAGCTTCTGGCAGGGTGATCTCCAGAACAAGAAGAAGGATGGATCGACCTTCTGGACGCGATCAAGCATCGTGACGATCGACCATCCGGAGTTCGGCCGCGTTGCAGTGAGCGTTCAGGAAGACATCACGGAGCAGAAGAAAGCGGAAGAGGCGTTACGTGCCTCCCGCAACCAATTGCGGGAGATACTGGACTCGCTTTACGGCTTTGTTGGGCTCTACACACTCGATGGCAGGGTCATCGAAGCCAATCGCGCCCCACTGGAGGCCGCCGGCGTGACGCGCGAACAGGTCATCGGCCAACCGTTCTGGGAAACCTACTGGTGGTCCTACTCTCCGCAGGTACAGGATCAGCTTCGTAAGGCGATGCGACGGGCCGCTCAAGGAGAAATAGTCCGCTATGACGTGCCTGTGCGAATCAAGGACGGAGCGATGATCACCATCGATGTTGCATTTGGCCCCCTGCGCGACGAGCGTGGAAACATCGTGAACATCATCGGATTCGGCGTGGACATCACGGAACGTTGCCATGCCCAGGATACCCTGCGGGAAAGTGAACGGTCCTACCGTACCTTGTTTGAGACCTCGCCCGATGCCATTTTCATCATCGATTTAATGGGGCGCATCCGGTCGGCGAACGAAGCGGCCGGTCGCATGCACGGATATACCGTCGATGAACTCCTGACGATGTCGATTGACGATCTGAACGCCACAGGCAGCGAGAAGCATGTGCCCATCCGCCTGGAAATATTGAAGGCCAATCCCGATGGTCAATCGAAGCGTTTCCAGGTGAATCATCGCCGCAAGGATGGGGCCGTTTTCCCCGTCGAGGTTGTGGCGGCCCCCGTTGAACTCCATGGTGAGATATTCTTTCTTGGCATCGACCGCGACATCAGTGATCGCGTTCAAGCAGAGACGACCCTGCGCGAAAGCGAAGAGCGGCTGCGGCTGGCGCTACAGGCCGCCAAGCAGGGGCTCTATGATCTGAATCTTGAAACTGGCGAAACCATCGTGTCGGATGAATATGCGCAGATGTTGGGCTACGACCCCGCCGATTTTCGTGAGACCAAAGCGGCCTGGATCGAGCGGCTCCATCCCGATGACCGTGATGCGGTGCTCTCCAAATATCGCGACTATGTTTCGGGGAAAACATCCGAATACCAAGTGGAGTTCCGTCAGCACACTCGGACGGGCCAATGGAAATGGATCCTGTCACTTGGAAAAATTGTTGTACGGGATGCCGACGGCAATCCCCTTCGCATGCTCGGAACCCATACCGACATTTCCGCACTGAAGACGGCTCAGGCAGAACTTCGACAGCGCGATCGGGAACTCATGCATGCCACCCGAGTCACGCAGATTGGCGGAATGGCAACGGCTATCGCCCACGAAATCAACCAGCCGCTGGGCGTGATCGCCAATTATTCCTCGATCGTGTTGAACGGCCTGCGATCCGGCAACCTGGATGGGGTCGCCGCTGCTGCCATGTTGGAAAAAATATGCGGTCAGTCGCTGCGGGCTGGCAACATCATC
>JAWXCH010000170.1:0-2960 GCA_034440595.1 Planctomycetota bacterium
CGATCATCGTCAGCATTGCCGGCAGAAACTATGAAGAGTTTGTCGGCATGGCAGCGCGGCTGAGCGATCAGCCCGGTATTGCCGCGATCGAGGCGAATGTTTCGTGCCCGAACGTCAGTCATGGGGTGGATTTTGGGACCGATCCGGCGATGTGCGAAAAAGTGATCGCGGGCATTCGGCAGGCGTGTGACCTGCCGATTCTGGCCAAGCTGACGCCGAACGTGACGGATATTGCGTCGGTCGCTCGTGGTGCGGCTGCTGGTGGAGCAGACGGGATTTCGCTGATTAACACCTGCCTGGGAATGGCCGTCGATTGGCGGCGACGACGCCCGATGCTGGGTAACGGCCTGGGCGGCCTTAGCGGGCCTGCCATCAAGCCGATCGCCCTGCGGTGCGTTTATCAGGTCGCCAGGGCCGTGCCGACGCCGCTGATCGGCATTGGAGGCATTGCCACGATTGACGACGTGATGGAATTCTTCGTTGCTGGTGCAACCGCCGTCCAGTTAGGTACGGTGAACTTTTACAATCCAACAGTGTCGATGCAGATACTCAGCGCGCTGCCTGCTGCCTTGGCCGAAGTAGGAGCCACCTGCCTGGCCGATGTGGTCGGAACACTGACCATGCCGCAGCAGTCTGCACCGGTTAAGCCGGCCCATGTCGATTAGCGAACACGCCAATTTGTTTTTTATCGCAACTCCTTACCTTCGCTCTGACTGCCAATGCGTGTACTTTCTGGAATTCAACCAACCGGTCGCTTTCACTGGGGCAACTACTTTGGTGCCATCAGCCAGTACATTGATTTGCAGCACGAAGAGCAATCGTTCTACTTCATTGCCAATCTGCACGCGCTGACCACAGTGCGCGATCCGGCCCTGTTGCAGCAACTGACGTTTGACTCGGCGTTGGACCTCTTGGCGCTTGGTTTGGATCCGGCGCATGCGGTGTTGTTTGTACAGTCGGATGTCCCTGAAGTCAGCGAGCTGTGCTGGCTGCTAATGACCGGCGCACCGATGGGACTGCTCGAACGTTGCCACGCCTATAAAGATAAGAAGGCTAAGGGGCTGAACGCCGACGCGGGCTTGTTCACGTATCCTGTATTGATGGCGGCGGACATTCTGGCCTACGACTCCGATGTCGTACCGGTCGGGCAGGATCAGGATCAGCATATTGAGGTCTGCCGCGACTTGGCACAAAGTTTAAACCATCACTTCGGCCCGACGTTGGTACTACCCAAATCCAAAATCCTGGATAGCTCAGCCAAGGTTCCCGGCACCGATGGCGAAAAAATGTCCAAGAGCTACAACAACACGCTGGAGCTGTTTGAGGATCCCAAGGCGCAACGCAAGAAGATCATGCGCATTACGACCGATTCGCGTGCGATGGAAGACCCGAAGGATCCCGATACCGATCACCTGTACCAGTTGTATTCGCTGGTCGCGACCGACGCGGAGCGCCAGTCGATGGCCGAGCTGTATCGTCGTGGCGGCTTTGGTTATGGCGAAGTCAAGAAAGCATTGGCCGACGCGGCCGAGCGATACTTTGCCGAGCCTCGTGCGCGACGATTAGAACTGGCCGCGCAGCCGCAGCGTGTGACTGAAATACTAGCCGACGGTGCGGCCCGTGCTCGGCGTAAAGCGAGCGAAGTTTTGCAGCGAGTGCAAAAGGCTTGCGGAATTCGGAGGTAAGTGTTGCCTTACAGTTGCCTTTCGCTTCGCGAAAGAGCAATTTAGTTCATTTGAATTCCACTTTGCTTCGGCGAAAAAAACACTATTTTGCGGAGCAAAATGCGACAGTGGCACAGTTGCCTTTCGCTCCGCGAAAGAGCACTAGAACATCTCACAGAACATCATTCCTGCGACAGTGGCCGACGTGAACACCCCACCGACTGTGACTCTCGCGCCCCCGCATCGAAATTCCATCGGCCGGTTCTTGCTTTGGTTTTTGCCGGGCATTCTGGCGGCGCTGGCCATCGCGCGAGTCTCGGTCAGTATTCAAGATCGGTTTGCTCCGTTGATCGTGCTGCCAATCTGCGTCGGCGCTGCCGTCGCGTGCGTATCCTACGGTCTGATGCATCTGGCCGGCTTTCGCAGTTTTTGGCCGGCGGTCATTGGCACGATGCTGCTCGGTTTGATTGCCGCGGCAGGGGAACATGCCTTCTTTTACTTCGATTTCCGCGCCGAATATTTGCGCCAGATCGAAAACAAACCGCAGCTAGCCGCGACCGGTTTTTGTCCCCCTAGCATTAAAGAGTACTTCGTCCGACAATCGCAGGTGGATTCAAAGACCCTTTGGCTCTGGACCAGCCATGCAATCCTGCTCGTGGCGGCCGCCGGCGCAATGACTGGTTGGCTGGTCCGGCGCGCAGATCGCAGTACAGCAAGTTCTGCGCAATGAACGAACAACTGATCCGGTGCAAAGCATGAACGTACTAGGAATCGGAACCGAGATTGTCGAGTGCTTGCGCATTGCGCAAATGATCGAGCAGCACGGCGAGCAGTTCATCGGCCGTGTCTTTACCACCACCGAGATCCAGTTCTGTAGCAGCCGCAAGCAAGCCACGCAACACTTCGCCGGGCGTTGGGCAGCCAAGGAGGCCGTCCTCAAGGCACTGGGTACCACCTGGCGGCGTGGGCTGCGTTGGCCAGACATTGAGATTCGCATCAATGACGCCGGCCGACCGACCGTGGCACTGCGCGCCGGTGCCCGCGATTTAGTCGAGCAGCTTGGCGTTGGCGATATCCTGATCAGTATCTCTCACTGCCGAACACACGCCACGGCATTTGCAATTGCGACGAAGCGCGAACCGCAATTAGAGGAGGAAGACGATGCGGAAGATTGACGGATCGGGTGCCCCAATATTAACCCGACGCGCTAGCGAGGAAACTCGTCAAACGCACTGCGCCTCGCTGGCGCGTCGGGTTAATGTCAGAACGCGGCGATTCACGCGCCTACTTTTAGAA
>JAWXCH010000171.1:0-11167 GCA_034440595.1 Planctomycetota bacterium
CAATAACCCAGCGGCCCGCCGGTATCTGGAAGGTTCGAATCGGATGGGACGCTTACCCCGTTGCCGTTCTCCCGTTCTTTGTCGGGCCGATCGAGGTCGATCAGTTTGCCATGTCAGATCGAGCCACTGGATGCGGTGTGCCACCCTATGTGGACGGATTCGGGCCGGGCGACGACCAGGCTGTGGCCTGGGTGCGGGTAGCCGGTGCTATTAAAGGCGATAGCATGCGGGTCGACTGGTTGATGCCAGACGGGGCAAGGAAGAATGGGAAATCGGTGAACGTCTCCGGTACCGGTCTTGCCTACACGATGGGTGCCCTACCGATTACCAGATCGACCACGTTAGGCCGGTGGAATGCGCAGATCCACTGGAATGAGAAACTGTTGCTTTCGGTGCCATTCACTGTGGGTGCGGGAGCGGAGAACCGCATACAGTCTAGCGACCCGCAGGGGATGCCGCGAAATCCGGGCGAACTCCGCGACTCCCTGACAGGGGGTCCGGCTTGTTCAGATTGCCCGCCGAATCACATCCAACGCCAGCCTTTCACCATTCTGGGTGATGTCGAGGCCGGAGAAGACATGAACGAAAATTCCCGTGCATTGGAGGTAGTGAGGTCTGAATTTAAGATGCCCGCTCAGGCAGCACGAAGATCACGAGAAAGGAATGAATAGGCTACTCGCCCGGTCCCCAATGCGGAATCGGGCGAGTAAAACCAGCCAGCAGTGGCAGTTGCGAATATGCCCTTGGCGGCCGGCGGGCGCACGGCGTTAAGGGAGCTTGGTATACCGCCCACGCCGTGTATTCCTACGAGTGGCTGCGATCAATCGCGCAAAGGAGTTCCTGCAGTATGTATAATGAGGGCTTCATTTCGGAACACTTTACCCTCCAGGCGACGGGGCAGTCACATGATATTTGGAACGTTGGGACCAAACCAGCTTCGCTTAGTGAACCGTCGGCGTTCGCCGACGCCATTGGGATATTCTCGTTATCCTGCCTCAGACTCTCGCTGCCTAGTTTGGCGTTTTACACTCGCCGGGGGAAATGGTCAAAGAGTCGGGGTGCCGCGATGCCCCATTTTGTGATCACGGGTCCGTCAATCTCGTCGAGGAATTGGAGCTTTCCCGATGTGGATGTCTTTATTATAGGTCGGTCGTCCACATGCGCGCTCATCTTAGCAGACTCGAAGCGCAAAGTATCGCAAATACATGCCGCTATAGTGCGGTTCTCACAAAGTGAAGGACAGTACTTTATTCGTGATCTCGGCAGCCGAGATTCGATCAAAGTGGCTGGCGAAAATGTCTACCAGAGAATCCTAGGAGAAGGAGACCGCATCGAGATTGGCGACTATCGATTACTATTCAGGCGTGAAGCCACTTCACGAGCTGCCTTGCCTCGGCTCCGGATCGTCCCCTCAAAAGACCTACAAGTCGGGATAGGCGGCGAAACCATCTACAGACGGGATATTAGCGCCAACTCGCGGGCCGATGCGGCAGGAAAGGAGCTCATTGAACAATGCATGCGTCTCAGCGATCGGGGCGTATCAATGACCTCGCTTTTCCGAGAGTTCATGCCGAGGATCTTAAATTATCTGGATGCGGATCGCGGATTCATCGCGCGGTTTATATCTTCCGAGGCTCGGGAGTTCGAAGAAGTGGCTGCATTTTGCCTCGGTAGCGACGAACAAATCGAAATTACGGACGAGGCATGTTTCGACCGGCTATTGCTCACTGAGATTGTGCATGATCACACAACGCTTTTGATTCCTATCGCCTCCGCACAGGGCGTGCGCGGGTTCTTTTGTGTAGACCGACGTACTGCGAGAATACAGACCTTCCCTCCGGCACATGTATCCTTCGCGTTGAAAATCGGGGAACTAGCCGCCCAATGTTGTGAACCGTTCGCTTCAAGCAGTGTCGCCGTGCCATCGTGTGCAGATGATGTCAGGGCTTGGCCGGCTGGATTGATCGGAACAAGTAAGGCTCTGAAGAATTTGCAAAAAGATATTGCGAGGGCTGCGAAGACCAAAGGGAACGTACTCATTATTGGCGAGACTGGATCTGGTAAAGAATTGGTCGCCGACGCACTTCATCTTCTGGGATGCGGCGAATCAGCGACTCAGATCAAGCGCGACTGCGCTGCTATTCCTGAATCCCTCGCGGATACCGAATTGTTTGGAAACGAGAAGGGTGCGTTCACTGATTCAAAAACAAAAACCAAAGGACTGTTCGAATTGGCCCACGGAGGCTCCATCTTCCTGGATGAGATCCAAGAATTGCCTACTGCGGTGAGCCACAAACTCTATCGCGTCCTCCTCGACAAAAAGGTGTGGCGCGTGCGAGCCCCGCTAGCAATATCCGTCGACGTCTTCGTCATTGCCGCTATTATGTCGAAGCCAAATAACGCAGAGGCTGAGGGTGTTTTTGAGCGTGCTTTCTTAGAGCGCTTCGCTGAGAAGATTTACGTGCCAGCCTTGCGCGAACGCCGAGAGGACATCCCGCTGCTAGTGTTTCAATTCATTGACGCATGTGCCTCGACGGGCTCAAGGACACGCTCGGTCTCGCACTCTGCTCTCGAACTCCTAATGAAATACGATTGGCCTGGGAATGTACGCGAATTAAAGAACTTCATCGAAAACGTTGTCAAGCAGGGCACCGAGATCATCCTGTCTTCCGACCTGCCACCAACCATCACAGGATTTGCCCACTCAGACCAAACGCCATCTTCTAGAAATGGAGACACGTCAAGAGAGGAGGCTCTGAGAACTCTTGCTGAAATCGAGAGAGAAGCTATCCAAGTGACGTTGACCAAGACCGGCGGCAACATCGCAAAGACTGCCAGAATCCTGGATATAGCCGAAATGAGTGTGCGCAACAAGATGAAAGCGTTTAATATATCTGGCGGATACGGGAGAAGTCAGAAATGAGTTGCATTTCCACACGTACACCGCCTGCACCCTTCATCGTAAAGGAGTTCCCATGAAAGGCCCTGATGGAGTCGCGAAACCAGAGACGGCGGAATCGTTTGAACTTCTGGAATCCCTCGGGAGGGGTGGTTTCGCCCATACTTGGCGTGCGAGGGTGCTCGATCAAGAATTGATCGAAGAGTATGGGACAGACGAAATCGCTCTAAAAATTCCGCATGATGGAAAACAACGATCATTACGCCGGGACTTCGAGATCAACGCAGTGCTCCATCTTCGCCTCAAACCACTGCGCTCAGCGAACCTCGTCCGTTATCTTGGAGTCGAGATCTTCCGGGGCCAACTGGTGATGGCAATGGAGTACGTTCCTAATGGAAGCCTTCGTAAGAAACTTGGCCCATTAGGCAACCAGAAACGCATCCCATATGCTGAGGCCACCGAGATTGCCGAGGGAACCCTAAACGGTTTGGCAACAATTCACCAGGAACGCATATTTCATAGAGACATTAAGCCCGACAATATTCTGATGGATGGCCGGACGCCGAAGGTCGCGGATCTGGGCATCTCTCGCATGCTCGAAGCTAACGAGCTGGCAATTACGACAACAGGAACCCTCGTCTACATGTCTCCTGAAATTCTGGGCGCGGAGGGCGCTGACTTCAGATCTGATCTGTGGTCGGTAGGCGTGACGCTCTATGAGATGGTCACCGGACAACTTCCATTCGGGAATAAATTAACACCTTACGGTACTATGTCTGACTTGATCCGGGGTTCAGAGCCCAGGGCGGTCCATGAACTGGTGACGGGAGTTCCTAAGGGTCTAAGCGATATTATTCGGAAAGCCCTTCGGAAGGACCCCGAACAGAGGTTCAGAACGGCCGAGGAGATGCGCGACGCACTAAAGCGGATCAGAACAAGCCCAGACGATCTGATCGAGAAAGACATAGCGACAATTCGTTCTCTTCCGGGGTTGC
Source organism: Planctomycetota bacterium (assembly GCA_034440595.1). GTDB lineage: Bacteria > Planctomycetota > Planctomycetia > Pirellulales > JALHPA01 > JAWXCH01. The sequence goes on from JAWXCH010000171.1 coordinate 3,895, forward strand.
CTTCTGCGGACTTGGAATCGGGTTTGAAGGATCTCGTAAGCCGATACCCGAACTCACCAAAGGTTTACCAGGAATTGGGCGAATTCTATAATGGCTGCCAGAGATATTCCGACGCTGTCCCAATATTCAAGCGCGGCATAGAATCCAATTCCACTCACGCGCAGCTACGGCTGGACCTCGCGCTTGCCTATAAGGGCCTTGGGCAAAATACTGAATTCACTGCATGTTTAAAAACAGCGGTTGAATTAGACAATAGTCTTAAGCGCTTTGCAGACGTGTTGCTATCGACTGTTGAATGGGCCTGAGATGACAATGTTTAAGTGCTACATGTTTTCCTTTAAAAGACCACAGACGATTGGCAACGATGACTACGGAGGCATTGATACGGTGAGGGGCATATTCGTGGTCGCTGATGAGATGGGCGGCCGGCCTGGGCACGCGCGGGCGAGCAGGGTCGCTGTTGGAACGTTTATCTCCAAAGTCGCCAGCGTGGACAAAGAGGAACGTCTCGATCCTATCGTGTTGCATCTGGCAATACCGGCAGCACATAGGGACGTCCGAGTGATTCCGGATGAGGATCCGATGCTTTCCGGTCTTGGCACTACCCTGTCGGCCGTTGTAGTGGATCGCGCCAGCGGTCACGTGGTGCACGGAGGCGATGCAGGGCGTGCCTTTTTCGAGACCGTAGACTTTCGCAGCTCACCATGGATCATAGGATGACGGCGAAGTTGGTTGCGAAACGATATCTCAGCGCAGCGGCAGCAGTGCATCATCCATTTCGTAATATTCCGGCGCGTTCTATTGGTGCCGCTGAGGAAGTGGATTCGGATATACAGACACTAGATCTGATTTCCGATGATCGACTCATTCTTGCTACAGATAGACTGACAAAAGATCTTGAGCCAGACGCATTCATCAGCGTGCTTCTCCATTCTGATATAAAAGACGCCGATGGCATGTGCCAATCGGCCGCTCCGCAGTATACACAAGCGGACGCTGTTACGACCGTGGTGACCCAAATCTTGGAGGTCCGATATGAGTAGTCATAGTGAAAGTCCGCAGGTATCGATACCACCTTCTGCACGCACCGGGGAACAATCGCCGAAACCGTTGTCGGACATCGAACACGATATACGGAGTCTCATGGAAGATCTGTCAAAGGCACGCTTTTCAATTCGAGAAAGTGAAACACGGCATCTGGAATCCACAAAGAAACTATTTTTGGATCTTATCGAGGCATTGGATGCATTCGAACGCGTATTCCGGAATATTAGTGCCAAGGAAAGTCAGGTAACACCGCAGATGAAAATCTGGGTTGGGAATTTCCGAACGGTTCGTCGGCTGTTGGACAAGCCTCTCGCGGAGCAGGGAGTTGTAAGAATCGAGAATCTAGATCAAGGATTTGACCCGCATTGGCATCGAGTGGCTGAGGTTATTAGCGATCCATCGAAGTCTGAAGGTGCGATCATCGATGAGCTCGCTGCTGGTTATGTTTGGCGAGGGCACGTCCTAAGAAAAGCAGAAGTTACGGTAGTCGGTCCGCCTCAAGAAGCGCAACAAGAATCGCGAGAAGGAAAGTGAGATCATGGGTAGACTCATCGGAATTGATTTAGGAACAACCAATAGTGTCGTAGCGGTCTGCGATGGGCCCCAACCGCGAATACTAGAGAGCCGTGAAATTAAGCCCCAGACTCGGTCAGTCGTGGGGGTAAAAAAGCGGAAAGGCAAGACAGCAATCGATTCCGAGGTGGAAATCTTGGTGGGCGAAGCCGCGCTGGATAACTGGCCGCTAGCCCCAAAGGACACAATAATCTCCGTAAAGCGTCTAATGGGCAGGGCGATGTCCGATCCTGAAGTGGAAAAGGTTCGAAGTTCCGCCTTATATTCGGTTGTCGAACCTTCAGACGGCACCAAAGATAGTGTATGTGTCACGATGGGCGGCAAGGAGTACTCGCCGATTGAAATATCCGCAATGATCCTCAGGAAGCTGAAGGAGGATGCCGAATTTCGCCTAAATGACGAAGTTACCCACGCCGTCATTACTGTTCCCGCCTACTTCAGCCAGGTACAGCGGGACGCTACGCGGAAAGCCGGTATTAAGGCAGGCCTTAAGGTGATCAAGGTCGTCGATGAACCGACAGCGGCCGCCATCTCCTTCGGCATGGACTCTGGAGACGGAACCCCCAAAATGCTCCTGGTCTTCGACCTAGGTGGCGGCACATTTGATATTTCCGTGCTGATGTGGGCCGGGCATGTTTTTGCGCCGATTAACCTCCAAGGTGACATGTGGCTAGGGGGCGACAATTTCGACCAAGTTCTCGTTGATCATGTCGTGAAGCACGTGAAGCAAGAACATGATATCGACCCGACGAAGAACATGCGTTTCATGGTTGAGCTCAAGAAGGCCGCTCAGAAAACGAAGGAGAGCCTGGGGTCCAACCGCAAGGTGGACCTCGTCGTGGCGGCCGCTTTGCAGGACAGCAGCGGGGATTTAATCGATATCGAGATGGAGATTACCCGCGAGGTCTACGAACGAATGATTAAGGGTCTCGTTGACCGGGCAGTCAGTCTCACGAAGAAGGCGCTCGCAGACAGCAAAACCACGCCCAACGAGATTGACTACGTGCTTATGGCCGGTAATTCCACAGGTATTCCTCTCGTCCAGCAAGCGATGGAAGAGATGTTCGGGGTTAGCAAGGTGATGCGAAAAGTCCATCCTAAGCACTGTGTGGCTTTGGGGGCGGCTATCCTAGCGCAGCGCATCGGGCCAAATGTTGTATGTGCCGCGCCGCTCCGTGACTCCTCGGGTCGTGAGTGCGGTCACGTGAACAAGGAGGGCGCTATCGTCTGCGCCAATTGTAGCGCACCGTTTGAGGCAAGAGCGGGGGGCCCTCAGAATGTCGGTGACGACGATGCCCGCCCGTTACTCCAAATCGGCGGCATCGCGCCGTTTTATTACGGGACGCAATCTGCCGGCGACAAGTTCAATCTGTACATCGATAAGGGTGAACCGTACCCAACCGAAGATCCGAAGACGCAGGTTTTTTCAACACGCGTTCCGAACGCCCGAATGATTAGTATCCCTGTCTACGGCGGCGAAGATCTTAATCATGCGAGTCGAAATGAAAAGCAGGGCGGAGCATTTGCGGTGCTCCCTCCCGGGTTACCTCAGGGCACACCAATTCTCATCCGGCTATCTCTCGATAGTGACGGAATTTTTGAGCTGACCGCTCATCTCGATGATGGCACCGATCTTCACCCGTGGGTCGTTGTTGGCGGGAACGACGCCAAGGCAATTGACGTTATCCAGGGCGTCGAGAGCGCGCTGGCTGAGGCTGGACAGCAGCTGTCTCCTCAGGAACTGGGCAGCCTTGAACATGCTCGGAATCAAGCCTTTGAAGCGATGAAGAAAGGGGACTTTGATGGCGCCATCGAGAAAGCGAAAGGGATGACTCGGATTATCGATGATGCTGCACCAGAAGCGCCGGATATGTTGGATAACTTAATCAGGTATATGGAATTCATTCTTCACGAATACGCGTGGTCAATCGATCCGAACCTTGCGTATCGTTTGAACAATCTACTTGAGGAGAGCAAACGCACCCTCGAGAGCGGTACGGCGAAACAGAAGGAGGAAAAGACTCAGGCGATCAGTGCGCAGATCGAACGGCTCCCGCAGGTCATTCAAGTGTTTGTTGGTGTCAAGACGGCGATTCGAATGCGGATTCATCCCAGCGATCCTGCACTTGCGATGAACCTCGAAGAGGAACTCGACGAAGTTGAAGGGGCTTTCAAGTCGAGAAACCGACTGGCTGAGAGTAAGCTTACGGCTTTCCTCGCTAAGATGCAAAAGACAATCGCTAAGATTCAGCCCGGAGGATTGAAGTGTCACAACGGGCATCCGGTGCCTGCTGGCCAGAGGTACTGCCCGGTCTGCAAGGAAGACACTTGGCTTCCAGACGCCAAAGGAGCGGCAACCAGTAGCTCAGACGCGTTCCGCCGCGGGTGACGATTCTCTTCCTCACGAGGCCGCCAGATGAAGTCAATCGGTATCGATCTTGGATTACGCTACAGCGTCGTTGCGGTGCGTGATGGCCCGCAGCCCAGAATATTGGAGAACCGCGAAGTTCGCGCCAAGACGCGGTCCGCCGTCGGGCTGAAGAAGATACGCGGGCGCACGCTGGCGGCGAAGAATGTCGAGAGGGTGTTCTTGGTCGGTGAAGATGCCATGTACAACTGGCCACTCGCCCCACAAGACACCATTCTCTCCGTGAAGCGCCTCATTGGACGGGCTGTATCCGACCCTGAGGTGGAGCGGGTAAAGAATTCGGTGTTGTACTCAATCGCAGAGCCATCCGATGGTAGCCGCGACAGCGTGCGACTTCTCATCGGCGGTAAAGAGTACTCGCCTATAGACATATCCGGGATGATTCTAAGAAAGTTGAAGGAGGATGCGACGTTCCGCTTGAACGACGAGGTGGCACATGCCGTGATCGCAATTCCGGCCTACTTTGATCGAGCCCAGCGGGACGCGACCCGGGAAGCTGGGATTAAAGCTGGTTTCACGGGAATCACCTTGGTCGACGAACCAACGGCCGCCGCGATTTCATTCGGCTTAGCAACCGAAGACGGCACACCGAAGATGCTCTTGGTGCTCGATCTAGGTGATGAAACCTTGGACATCTCCCTACTCCTTGTCGCTGGCAACACTTTTGCGCCGTTTCATATTGAGGGTGACATGTGGTTTGGTTTCGACAGCTTCGACGAACCTCTGATTGATCACGTAGTCGCGTATGTAAAACGAGAGTATGACATCGATCCAGCATCGGAGATGCGTTTCATGGCTGAGCTCAAGAAGGCCGCTCAGAAAACGAAGGAGAATTTGGGGTCCAACCGCAAAGTTGCCCTGGTCGTGGCAGCCGCTTTGCAGGACAGCAGCGGGGAGTTAATCGATATCGAGATGGAGATTACCCGCGAGGTCTACGAACGAATGATCGCGGATCTTGTCGACCGTACAGTCAGCTACGCAAAGAAAGCGCTAGTAAGGAGTAATACTACGCCCGATCAGATCGACTACGTTCTGATGGTCGGTGGTTCAACTGATGTCCCTCTCCTCAAGAAAGCCATGGAAGAGCTGTTCGGAGCCAATAAGGTAATGGAAAGCGTCCATTCAAAGTACGGGGTTGCGTTGGGGGCGGCGATCGTCGCGGACTGCTTTACTTCCAGAGGTGTCCCTTCCGTTTTGGCAGTAGAGTCGGCAGAAGAAATCAATAGGCATGAATCTGGCCCAATGAGGGGGGTAGGAGCGGAACTTTGTGCTGGATGCGGCGCTCCCTTAGACCGGTGCATCCGAACATCAGGTAAATGTGTTTGGCCTGCCACGTCTCCTTTTCACTATGGAATTGCCGTGGCCGATGGCTCACTTTACGCGCTCGTATCGAAAGGGGACGCGTATCCTACTCAAAAGCCGGGGCGCACAGACGTCGTAATTAGAGAATCGGGGCAGCGCGCTGTTTTCATTACTCTCTACGGCGGTGACGATTTGCGCTTGGCATCGGCGAATGAGAGGCAGGGAGAAGCGCGTATCAGTCTACCCCCTGGCTTGGCGTCGAGATCTTCGGTCACCTTCAAGTTAGGATTGGACAGCGATGGAATATTCGAGCCACATGCCGAGCTCGCTGACGGGGCCCACTTGCCCTGTTGGGTTTGGTGCGGCGAAGGGGATCTTCTGGGACCAGAGTATTGGCAGACGGAGGGGGTGGTCGCGATAGCGGCGTTTGTGGTCCGCGAGTTCACATGGGCCCTCAACGAGGATCAGTTATATAGCGTCAACAAGACGGCGGCGCGTCGAGACACGCTGAACTCCTTTGAGCAGGCTATTTACGTGGGTGACACCCACTCTACATGCGTCTGGCTCTACATTGGGCGGCGGGTCGTAGAGACATTCATTCAGCCTCGTAGCCGATTAACTGCTACTTACTTGACAACTCGCCTAGTTGAGATCGAAATCGATTTTCGGGTTGGGCGTCCGTGTGCTCAAGCCAACTTGTGGTCGCTTATCGGTGAGCTTGCAGAGTGTATGAGCATTCTCGACTTCCCGGTAAATCAGCGCTGTATTAATTGAGGGTCCATGGAACTGCTAGGCATCGACTTCGGGACAAGCCGGCTTAGAATAGCCACCGCGAACAACGATACGGTTGGCGTGAGTCCACATAAATACTCGTCCGCTCGTCTTCCATTTGTTATCCAGTCCGCGGCACCCTTTCGCATTACCGCCCTCAAACGCATACTGGATTTCGATAGCGCCCTCCCTATGCCGCCATCTGGCATCAGTTCGATGGCGCTTCTGGCTGACATTTTTAGAGACGTATTAGGCGAATGCTGTCCAACCGGATTGAGTGACCGCTACACTGTAGTTGCGGTTCCGCCATGTATTTCTCAGCGTCAACGGTCCGCCCTGCGGATTGTCATGACCGATTTAGGTTTGACACGGGTGAGGTTAGTTGACGATACCCTCGCTGCCTTGTTGGCGACATGGGAGCTTGTTCGAACATACAAGACAATCCTCGTTTATTCATGGGGCGCTGGAATGTTTACGGCCGGTATGTACCGCATGAAAGCCAACTCCTATCACCTGGTTTCTCAGGAAGGCGATCGAGAGCTCGGAGGTGACGATTTCGATGCGGTTCTGGTTGACGTAATCGTCGCTCAGCTAAAAAAGCTGGGGCGTGACGGTGCGCCCAATAACGCCGATGATCTCATTCATATCGTCAATGTCGCGGAACGCCTCAAACGGCTTAGTCCTTTGGAGAACACCATGACAGTGCCGCTGAACCGCCTGCTACCGGGCACGAGCAATGGAGTTGCTGACGTGACCATCTCCACTGAAAACCTGTCCGCCGCTATTCAGAGGTCAACGGAATCGACGATAGCCCTCGCATTAAAAGCGATCGGCGATGCCTCGGAGTCAAAACCGGAAGCGATTCTAGCGGTAGGCGGAATGACTTGCTCCCCCATGGTGCAAGAAGCGCTTCGACGACATTTTGGAATTCCAGTGATTCAGGCGTCCGAACATTCAGTGGCGATCGGAACTGTTTTGTTTGGCCAGCTTCTGCCGCAGTCGGAATGGGGCACTCAGCGCCAAGCGGCTGGGAGCCAGCGGAATGCAGACTTAACTGCTCAAACGGCGGCGGCGCCTGACAGTGCCGCTCAAACTACGGTTCAGGCGGAGTCCCGGAACGGCCAGGAGAAATGGTCGGACAATTTTGTTCCA
>JAWXCH010000172.1:0-25870 GCA_034440595.1 Planctomycetota bacterium
CGGAGTAGGGGCGGTTAGCTGACTGCTTAGGCTATACCTTCCAGCAGTTCGCAGATATTACGATCAGCCACGGTTGAGGATAGACCTCAACCGTGGTTGTTTTCGTTTGATGCTAGCATGTAAGGGGACATTTCAGGATTCGTTGCAAATAAGGATTCTGGTATGCTGCCGCCTCTGCGGCCGGTCAAGTGCCGATGCCATTCGATCCTGGCGGCGTTTCATGGAGGATATCTGATGTCTCATCATATTCGATTTTCGATAGTTGCACTGATCTTGGCTGCCGCGTCAGTTGGAATAGGCAGTACATGCCATGCAGATTTCATGTGGAACTTTCAACTGGAAGCTTGCGTTCTCAACGCCACTGACATCGTGGTGGTCGAGCAGCAGGAAGAGGGCGTAGTCGTCTTGGAGACCTGGCTGGGTGAGCTTCCGAAAGGAAAGATCCTCGGTATTACAGACCTGCCAACGACACCTTTCGTTTACACTCCACAGACCGCAAATTTGACGCAGGAAGAGCGTGACGCAAAGTCGGTACTCATCACCGGGCAGCGGATTGTTCTGTTCTTAGACCATGCGGTCTTAGCAGGGCCTGGATCGAGTCGGCCGGAATGGCGAGGTGCCAATCGGCACCAGATGAAGATTTCTGCGATTTGGGTAGAGAGTAAGAGTCTGCATGCATTCACTCAGCAGTTTACTTCCTGGAGCGATCTGCTTGCCAATCCGCTGAACTACGACGAGAAGCAGTTGCGAAAACTCGTCGACAACATGCTGGCACTCAGGTGGAAAATGACCGTGACGGCAAATATTCAAGACCCCGCAAAGCGCGCCACAGCTTTGAAGAAAATTGCTGACTCCGACTGCTCGACTTTGCAAGCCACTGCTATTAAGGCGCTGGGTGTGTGTGGCGAACCGGCGCTTCCGATACTAAGAGATCTCATTAGCCAACGCGGATTCCGAGGAGAGCTCGCACTAGACGCCATCGTTCCCGCAGCAGAGGGAAAAGCCTGCGAGGAACTTGTCACACTTCTTGAAAGTGAACAAAAATTTTGGAAGGAAAACGCAAGCAAATTGAAGGAAGCAGATTGGCTCGTGAAGTGCGAACCAGACGAATACCGCTTCTTACTCTATTACCGCTATAAAATGACACAATCAATCTTACAAAAACTGAAAGTGCATCCGTCTCAGCCGGCGCGTGATGCGGCACTTTCATTGCGCAAATTCTGGCAAACGCTGCCAATGCCAAGCGCGAACCAGAAATGCCAGATGGTTGAAGTATGCAATCAGGTAATTAGCCCGGAGAAATCCAAATCAACAAGCTCAAGCGCGAATTTGCATTGGCCAACGCAGGCTAGCAGCGCGCCATCGAATTACCCGCGGTCACTTTATATCGGCGCACGAAAAAACGTCCGCTGATCGAAATTACCCCTTCAGCCAGCCGTCCACATACCACGTGATAACACTGGTAATCGCGCATAGAGTGCAGCCCCAGGCGATATCGGCGATGGTCATTCGCACAGTCCATTTTTCGATCACGGCCAAGCTGGTCAGATCGTAAACCCCGTACACGACCAGGCCGAATAACGCGCCCCAGCCCAGCGCGTGCCAGAAGGTTGCATTGTCCTTCAGCAGTGGGCGTACAAAAATCAGGATGCCAGCCGGGATCAGCAGGTAGACCATGATCGCGGCTCCCCAGCGTGGGGCCAGCGAGCCGCCGGATCGGCGCGCCAGATCGCCGAGCTCCTGACTGTAAAAGTTCTTCATGATGACACCGAGCCAGAGCAAATCGATCATCAAAAAAATCGGCAACACAATCAGGAACAGTTTGAGGCTATGCATCACGCTACCTTTTGTTGCAAGGAGAATCAGAATCGGTCGAGCCGATGCTGCCCGTTCAGTGAAAGTTGCCGTTCTGTTTCGCCGGATTCAATCTGGTCATTGTTTCTTAACTGCCGCGGCCTGAAACAACGTCTTGGCGAAACCCTCCAAGTGCTGCATCGTGTCGCCGTAAGCGGAATACGCCATTCGTTGCCGTAGGTCCTCTGTCAGCGCGCGACCTCCGACCACTAGCGCAGTGCCGTTGGCACCGCAAATTTCCGAAAGCTCTGCAAACTGAGTCACAAAGTCAATGTCATCGCGGATGTGCGAGACACTCAGCCAGAACACTTTTGGCCGCAAGTGTTGCACCGCTTTGACCAACGACGCGATTGGAATCGATGTGCCTAGCGGAATGGTTTGAAAACCGAGATCACGCATCACGAGTTCGCACATGGCGGTTGGCAGCGAGTAGTTGTCACCTTCAATGGTCCCCCCGATGGCCAACGGAGTGAGGGGAGGCACCGGTTGTAGCCTGCGCAATTCGATCAGAATTCTCTGTGTGATTTCGCAGCCGCGTCGTTCTTGATAAACGTCTGCCTGATTGCAGGCCCAGCGTTCACCGATCTCGCGAAAGGCCAGCCCGATCAATTCGTCAAAGATTCGACTGAGAGGATGTTTAGCCAGGTATAGATCAAAGATGACCTGCCGCGCGGTCAGCTCGCTTCCGTCCAGTAACGCCTGCACGAGCAGTGCCACGGCGCTTTGTAGCCCGGCGGAGCCGGGTGCACTGTGCTGATTGATGGGAGGTAGCCCCAATAGCTCTGGATCGCCGACCGACAGCCCCCGCTCGCGGGCAAATTGGACGATATCGGCCAGGCGAATCTTGCGGTGGCCGCCAGCAGTGCGGGTGGTCTGAATCAGGCCTTGATCGCACCAGCGTTTCAACGAGGACTCGCTGACATCGATGGCACGCGCCGCCTGCCTAGGGGAGACGAGTTCGGAGGTTTTTTCCATATTTCACCAGCCACTAAAAAAGCCGATTTGAACGAATTATACCATTCAGCACGTGTCCTGGCCAGCTAAATTCCACTTGCGTTCTGCCGCAAAATGCGAATATATCGGATTTCGAGCTTGCCATTGCTGGGTCTAAGAGATAACATAAATGGACGATTTGAACGTTTCAAGGTGTTTCCATGATCGAACTCTACATCGCCGATTGTCCGCCGCCGCTGCCCGATTGGCAGGTCGAGGTCTTTTTTGACGGGGACTGCCCCTTCTGCTGCCGCGAGATTGCCTGGCTGCGTCGCAGGGATAAGCGGGGAAGGATCAACTTTGTGGACATTGCTGATGCAGAGTTCTCGCCCGCGACCTTGGGGGTCACACATGACGATCTGATGGCTGAAATACATGGCCGCCTGCCGGATGGAACCCTGCTCCGCGGAGTCGAGGTCTTTCGGCAACTATATACGGCGGTCGGTTTCACGCCGATCGTTGCTGCCACCCGGCTGCCGGGCATCAAGCAGGTGGTCGAGCTTGGCTACCGGATATTCGCTCGCAATCGCTTGCGGCTGACGGGTCGCTGCACCACCGAATGCAAGGTGAGGTAAGCTGCCATGAAGATCGCCATCATCGGAGGGGGAATATCTGGCCTGGTAGCAGCCTACCGGTTGCATGCACAGCACGAGATTACGCTGTTCGAGGCCAACGACTACCCGGGGGGCCACACGAATACTGTTGAAGTAAGTCTCGATGGAGAGAACCTTGCAATCGACACCGGGTTCATCGTGTTCAATGATTGGACGTATCCACGGTTCATTCAGTTAATGAAAGAGCTGAAGGTTGCGTCACAGCCGACAACCATGAGTTTCAGCGTGAGCGATCCGCAAACTGGGCTGGAGTACAATGGCCACTCGCTCAACTCATTGTTTGCGCAGCGGCGGAATCTGTTGCGGCCGGCGTTTTATCGAATGTTGCTGGACATACTGCGGTTCAACCGTGAAGCGTGTCGGCTGATGGCGGAAGTCGACGACGGTATGACCGTGGGTGAATTTCTGAGACAACACGGTTATTCGGAAATCTTTACGGATAAATACCTGCTGCCGATGGGAGCGGCGATCTGGTCCTGCCCGATTGGCAAGTTTTTGCAATTTCCCATTCGATTCATCATCGAGTTCTACCGCAATCATGGCTTGCTTAGTGTGCTTCATCGCCCGACGTGGCGCGTGATTGAGGGTGGATCGCAGACGTACGTTCGGGCAATGACGCGCGGCTTTCGCAACCGGATCCGTTTGAATTCGCCGGTTCAGAGTGTCCGCCGTCATCCGGATCGTGTGGAAATACAGACTCATGGCGCTGCCGAATCCTTTGACCGTGTGATTTTCGCCTGCCATAGCGATCAGGCGCTGGCAATACTTGGCCACGGCGCAACCGTAGCTGAACGGGAAATCCTCGGTGAGTTTCCGTACGAGAAGAACACGGCCGTACTGCACACGGATACCTCGCTATTGCCGCATTCACGCCGCGCCTGGGCCAGTTGGAACTACCGGTTGAGCGGCGACGATCAGGCACCGGCTAGCGTTACTTACAACATGAACATTCTGCAGAACTTGCGGTCGAAGCACACTTTCTGTTTGACGTTGAATCACGAGGCGAGCATCTCTCCTGAACGGATCTTGCGCAGGTTTACCTATTCGCACCCGGTGTTTACTACGCGACGCGCGCTTGCTCAGTCGCGACATGCCGAACTGCTGGGTAGAAATCGCAGTTCGTTCTGCGGGGCGTACTGGGGTAATGGATTTCACGAGGAAGGGGTCAAAAGTGCGCTGGCGGTTGTAGAGGCGATCGATGATCCCGCGATGGTTGCCGACTCGGTTGAACGGGCACTTGCCAGCGGGGTGCGAACATGAGCATGCACAGTTGCATTTACGAAGGGCATGTCCGCCATCGGCGATACACTCCCCTGCTGCACCAGTTTCGTCAGCGATTGTGCCTGCTGTACATCGATCTGGATGAGCTACCGCAACTATTTCGTCGGCGCTGGCTGTGGTCGGCCAAGCGACTGAACCTGGCCTGGTTTCGACGCGCCGACCATTTGGGGCCGGCGGATCAACCGCTGGCTGAGTCCGTGCGTCGTTTAATCCAAGAACGCACCGGACGCACACACATTGGCCCGATCCGCCTGTTGACGCAACTGCGGTATTTCGGCGTCGCGATGAACCCGATCTGCCTCTACTACTGCTTTGATCCAAGTGAGCAGTTGCAGTTTGTCGTCGCCGAGGTCACGAACACCCCCTGGAATGAGCAACATTGTTATGTGCTGCAGATAGACGTAACAGAAACAGTTAACTTCACCGCGAATGTAACCAAGGCGATGCATGTGTCGCCGTTCTTTGGAATGGAGTTTGATTATCTGTTTCGACTGAGTACACCGGGTGAACGGCTGACGGTCCACTTGGAGAATCATTCGCATGCTCAACCGGCAAACAAGGCATTCGATGCCACGCTGGAACTAATTCGTCGCCCGCTCAACGGCAGGGAGCTAGCGCGAGTGCTGTATCGCTATCCGCTGATGACCTTGCAGGTCCTGATCGGCATTTACTGGCAGGCGTTTCGTTTATGGATGAAACGCGTACCGTTTGTGCCTCATCCAGAGGTTCCATCGAATGCAGCGGCCGCCGATTCGACAGCAGAAGCAGCGCCCACGAAATCAATCCATCATTCACATGAGCTCGTCCGATAGACCTGTCCTACAGCTTAAGAGAATTGCCATGTCTCAAGCGAATATTACTGAGCGACATAAAGCGCCAGCTAACTGGCTGGACCGCCGGGCACGCAGTCTGGTGATCGGAAAGTTGCGGGACTTGGCCTTTGGTCAGATCGTGTTACACGATTCCGAAGGGACGGTACTGCTTGGTCAGCCGTCTGTCGTACAAGCGAACTTGTATGTGCATCAGCCTCGTTTCTATCGCCATGCGATTCTGGGTGGGACACTGGCCGTGGCCGAGTCCTACTTGCGCGGCGACTGGGACTGTGATGATCTGACGGCGCTGTTTCGGATTTTTGTGCGTAATCGACAAACTTCTGGACGGTTTGACCGTGGACTGGCGCGGCTGGGTGGTTTTGCGCACCGTTTGTTTCATCGCTGGCATGCAAACAGCCGAACCGGGAGCCGCCGGAATATCGGTGCCCACTACGATCTGGGGAATGATTTCTTTCGTCTCTGGCTGGACGACACACTGGCCTATTCCAGCGGTATATTTCCGACCGCTGCGGCGACGATGCAAGAGGCCTCGGTGGAAAAGTTTGATCGCGTCTGCCGCATGTTGAGGCTGCGCGCTACGGATCAGGTGCTGGAGATCGGCTCGGGCTGGGGAGGTTTTGCCATCCACGCCGCCAAGAACTATGGCTGTCATGTAACAACAACGACGATTTCCAAGGAGCAGTTTGACTTTGTGCAGCAACGGATCAACGCCGAGGGGATTTCTGATCGCATTCAGCTTTTACAGCGCGACTATCGGGAACTGAAAGGGCAATTCGACAAATTGGTCTCGATTGAAATGATCGAGGCGGTCGGCCATGAGTACCTGGATCAGTATTTTGGCCAGTGCAGTTCGTTACTCAAGCCAGACGGGTCGCTGTTTCTGCAGGCGATTGTCATGCCCGAGCATAGCTACGGGCCGTATCTGAAGTCGGTCGACTTTATCCAGCGCTATGTGTTTCCGGGTGGCTGTCTGCCTTCGCTGGGGGCAATCATGGGATCGGTGGGACGGAGTACGGACCTGCGACTCGTCCAAGCTGATGATTTTGCACCACATTACGCAGAAACGTTGCGACGGTGGAGAGCGGCTTTTGGCAATCAGCTAGACCAAGTCCGACAGCAAGGGTATTCGGATGAGTTCATTCGCTTGTGGAACTATTACCTTTGTTATTGCGAGGCGGCCTTTGAAGAGCGACATGTCGGGGTGCTGCAAGTCCAGTTCAATAAACCGCTGTGCCGCGACGATGCGATGGACTTTACACCGACGGTGACCACGCCGCACGAGGTAGAGGTTCGCCGATCCAACGAGTACAGCAGCAGCAATGAAATAAGCAGTACAGAGCGGCCAGCAGTTCAGAGCATCCGTGAACGATCCTTCTGTCAGCAATAGAACGAAAGGCAACCATGAGTATCATCGCCAGTGGCATTGAAGCCGTAGAGCGCGGGCTGGTTCCTGACCTGATGACGCGGCTGGCCATTCGCCAGCTATGTCGCAAGCGACTGCAAACGACGCAGAACAGCCTGCTGCAGAGCGGCGGAGAGTCCAACTCCGAGTTAGTGCAACAGATTCGGACTGGAGCGATTGCAATTGCAACGGACCAGGCCAATCAGCAGCACTACGAATTGCCGGCCGAGTTCTTTCAAACGGTGCTGGGACCGCAGCATAAATACAGTTGCTGTTACTTTGCGGATGATCGCACGACGCTGAGTGAAGCAGAAATTGCGGCTTTGGAGATAACTTGCCAGCGCGCAGAATTGGCCAACGGTCAGGAGATCCTGGAGCTAGGTTGCGGTTGGGGATCGCTGTCGCTCTGGATGGCCGAGCGGTTTCCAGGTAGTCGAATTGTTGCTGTGACCAATTCGACTGTCCAGCGACAGTATATAGAGAACGAAGTCCGTATTCGCGGCCTGGACAATTTGAGTGTCGTACTGTCCGATATGAATCACTTTGATCCAAGCGGAATGCAATTCGACAGAGTCGTCTCCGTGGAAATGTTCGAGCACATGCGGAACTACGAGCTGCTGCTGCATCGCATTGCCAGTTGGCTGAAGCCCGCGGGGAAGCTATTCGTGCATGTATTTTGTCATCGCACATTGAGCTATGCCTTTGAAACCGAGGGGACCGATAACTGGATGGGGCGTTACTTCTTCACAGGCGGAATAATGCCGTCAGCGGACCTGCTGCCGCAATTTAATCGTGATTTGACCGTCACCAGACAATATGCCTGGAACGGTCAGCATTATCAGCGCACCGCCGAGGCCTGGCTGAGCAATCTGGATGCACGCCGCGCCGAGGTGTTGCCGATACTTAGCAAGGCCTATGGTTCTGAGCAGGCGCGACGCTGGTTAAATCGCTGGCGGATGTTCTTTCTGGCAGTGGTGGAGTTGTTTGGCTACGACAATGGCGAACAGTGGTATGTGTCGCATTATCTACTGGAACATACTTCGCGTGCGACGCGAGACTCCATTTCAGTCTAACCGAGCACCTCATGCCACCGATGACAAGTACGTTGGTCTGGTGTTTTATCGCCATCACTCTAACGATGAGCCTGCTGTGGCTGGTCAGTCTGGTGCGTCGCGATGCGAGTATCGTCGACCCGTTTTGGGGAACTGGATTTGTACTAGTTGCGTGGCTAGCGTACGGACTGAACGAGCCAGTATCGGCAAGGATCACACTGCTGAGTCTGCTCGTCACGGTTTGGGGAATGCGGCTATCGCTCTTTTTACTTTGGCGAAATGCGGGGCATGGCGAGGACCGGCGTTACGCGGCGATGCGTAAGAAACATGGCCGCCATTTCTGGTGGGTCAGTCTGTGTACGGTGTTTCTATTGCAAAGCATCATTCTGTGGTTCGTGTCGCTGCCGATCCAGGCCGCAGCGGTCTACAATCAGCCGACAGCTTTCGGTTGGCTTGATACGACCGGGATTCTGCTCTGGGGGATCGGGTTCAGCTTTGAAACGATCGGAGACTGGCAGCTTGCTCGGTTCAAAGCGGACCCGGCAAATGCCAGTCAGGTAATGGACCGCGGGCTGTGGCATTACACGCGGCACCCGAATTACTTTGGTGACTTCTGTGTTTGGTGGGGCATCTATTTGATTGCGACCGCCGGAGGGGCCGGCTGGACAATTGGCAGCCCGCTGCTGATGTCGGTGCTGTTGATGAAAGTCTCTGGAGTGACATTGCTGGAGAGCGATATCGGCGAGCGTCGTCCGGACTATGCTGCGTATAAGGCAAGAACCAGCCCGTTCATTCCGTGGCCGCCGAAGGGTTGACGCCGGTCAACAGCCGCAACGACGAAGAAGGCTAAGTAGCATCCCGGCGACCATCTGGACAACCGGAGCTACAACCCATCCACTACCGAGCCGCTCGATGGGGTCACTTCATCGGGCGGCTCTCTTTTTTGCCGGGTGCCAAAATGGCACTTTTGTGCTTCCCCGCCACCGGTCAACAGTGGCGCTCAAATTGGCCGATTTTACAGAAGCCCTGAATCTGTAAAGACTTCCGTCTAATCGCTGTTCTTACGGCACAACGCTTGCTTTAAGCTGGCCTTCAGTGCCCGTTGGCTGCCAGATTGGCGACTGCGCAAGCGTATTTGGCAATCGGCGTAACTGCTGCGGTCGTAACAAACCAATAGCACTGCTGGGCAAGCCAGCAGTGGCACCCAAAGGTCGTATTTAATCGAGTCTTTTGCGATCTGGTTCCTTAGGCTCAGCCCAAGTGACAGGGTCGATAGCAATTTTTCGGAAATAGCCGAATTCACAAGTTCTCAGGAGGATCTTAGCTGTGGCAAAACAGATGGTGTTTGATGATGAAGCACGCAAGCCGTTGGCGGCGGGTGCGGCCAAGTTGGCCAAGGCAGTACGCACCACATTGGGTCCTCGTGGTCGAAATGCAGTCCTGGACAAGGGGTGGGGTTCGCCGAAGGTGACCAAGGATGGCGTGACTGTGGCCGAAGACATCGATCTGGATGATCCATACGAGAATCTGGGCGCTCAGTTGATCAAAGAGGCCGCCAGCAAGACCAACACGGTTGCCGGTGACGGGACTACTACGGCGACGATTCTGGCTGAGGCGATTTTTCGCGAAGGGCTGAAGATGATCGCCGCCGGTGCTGATCCGATGGCACTTTCGCGCGGAATTGCTAAGGCAACCGATGCGGTCTCCGAAGCGCTATTGAAGCTAGCCACGCCGATCAACGACAAGAACAAGAAAGAGATTCAGCAAGTTGCCACGATTGCGGGCAACAACGATCCTTCGATCGGTGCCGTGCTGGCCGAAGCGTTCATGAAGGTTGGCAAGGATGGTGTGATCACCGTCGAAGAAGGCAAGCAGTCCGAGACGTACGTCGATGTCGTCGAAGGAATGCAATTCGACCGTGGCTACCTCTCGCCGCACTTTGTGACCAATCAAGACGATCAGACGGTGGATCTGGAAAACGCCTACGTCTTGATCTATGAAGAGAAGATTTCTAATGCCAAGAGTCTGGTGCCTCTGCTAGAAGCCATCAGCAAGTCTGGCAAGCCGCTGTTGATTATTGCCGAAGATGTCGAGGGTGAAGCCCTGGCAACTTTGGTGGTCAACAAGATGCGCGGCATTCTCAATGTCTGTGCCGTGAAGGCCCCCGGTTACGGCGATCGTCGCAAGGCGATTCTTGGCGATCTGGCCGTTCTGACCGGTGGAACTGCGATCTTCAAGGATCTGGGCATCCAGCTCGATGCGGTCAAGCTGACCGATCTGGGTCGTGCCAAGAAGTTCCACATCACCGCCGAAGAAACCACGGTGATCAGTGGAGCGGGCAAGAAAGACGACATTGTCGGACGTGCCGAGCAGATTCGCCGCGAGATCGGAATGACCGACAGCGACTACGATAAGGAAAAGCTGCAAGAGCGACTGGCCAAGTTGGCCGGTGGCGTGGCACAGATCAACGTCGGTGCCTCGACCGAAACCGAAATGAAGGAACGCAAGTACCTGATCGAAGATGCCAAGGCCGCCACACAGGCCGCTTTGGACGAAGGGATTGTGCCCGGCGGTGGTGTCGCCTTGCTCCGTTGTGAGAAGGTTCTGGACAAACTGACCGCGACTGGTGACGAAGCACACGGTGTACGGATCATTCGCAACGTGCTGGATTACCCGCTGCGATCGATTGCCGAAAACGCCGGTCTGGATGGTGCCGTGGTGGTAAACCGTGTTCGCCATCTCAAGGGGAAGAATGACGGATACGACGCCGACAAAAATGTGTACGGCGATCTGGTTGCCGCCGGCATTATTGACCCAGCCAAGGTGGTTCGCACTGCCTTGCAAAATGCCGCCAGCGTTGCGTCATTGCTGCTGACGACTGAGTCGCTGATCACCGAAATTCCTTCCGAGGATAAGGGTGGCGATCACGATCATGGCCACGACCACGGCATGGGTGGTGGCATGGGAGGAATGGGCGGCGGTATGGGCGGTATGGGTATGGGAGGAATGGGTGGCATGGGCGGCATGATGTAAATCGCTGAAGCGATATTGCTCAACCCATTTCGTAAGATATTCACAACTGGTCGGCAAAAAAAGGTTTTGCCACCAATCAGATACCTAAAACAAATTCAAAAACAAGCATTGATTTAAGGAGAATGAAGTATGGCTACACTGCGATTGCGACCGCTAGATGACCGTGTGGTGATTGAACCTGTCGAAGCCGAAGAGCGCACCGCTGGTGGCATCGTGCTGCCAGATACCGCCAAGGAAAAGCCACAACGTGGCACGGTCGTTTCGATCGGACCTGGTCGGTTGCTGGATAACGGCAGTCGTGCCGAGTTGGCCGTTGCCGTCGGCGATGTAGTCATCTACGGCAAGTACAGTGGCAGCGACATTGAAGTCGACGGTCACGATGTCAAGATTCTCCGCGAGTCGGATATTCTGGCCAAAGTTGTCGGCTAACGTATCGCGATCCAACTCATTCCAAAACATTCTCAGATAGGAACCATAGACTGTGTCCAAGCAATTGATGTTTGAAGACCAGGCCCGAGCCAAGATGCTCAAAGGGGTCGAGAAACTCGCCGATGCCGTGGCGGTGACAATGGGCCCGACCGGCCGCAACGTAATTATTAACAAGTCCTTTGGCGGCCCGACGGTCACCAAGGACGGCGTTACGGTCAGCAAGGAAGTCGACCTGGACGATCCATTTGAAAACATGGGTGCCAAGCTGGTCAACGAAGTTGCCAGCAAGACTAGCGATATCGCTGGTGACGGCACGACCACGGCCACCGTGTTGGCTCGTGCGATTTTCAAAGAGGGAATTCGCAACGTCGCCGCTGGCAGTAATCCAACCGCGATTCGTCGCGGAATTGAAAAGGCGGTCGAAGCTGCGACCGAGCACCTGAAGAGCATGGCCAAGCCAGTCTCGAGCAAGAGCGAGATCGCTCAGGTCGGTGCCATCAGCGCCAACAACGACATGGAAATTGGCCAACTGCTGGCCGATGTCATGGAGCAGGTCGGCAAGGATGGTGTCATCACCGTCGAAGAAGGAAAGTCGCTGCAAACGACGAAGGAATTCGTCGAAGGGATGCAGTTCGACAAGGGATTCATCTCCCCTTACTTCATCAACAAGCCGGCCGAGATGGAATGCGTTCTCGAAGACGCGCACATCTTGATCCACGAAAAGAAGATCAGCAATCTGCGCGATCTGGTGCCGCTGCTGGAGCAAGTCGCTCAAGGCGCCAAGCCGCTGTTGATTATTGCCGAAGATGTCGACGGCGAGGCGCTGACCGCATTGGTAGTAAACAAGCTGCGTGGCGTGCTGAATGTCTGTGCTGTAAAGGCACCGGGCTTTGGCGATCGTCGCAAGGCGATGCTGGCCGATATTGCCACGCTGACCGGCGGCACGCTGATCAGCGAAGACCTCGGTATCAAGCTGGAAAGCCTGACGCTTTCGCAACTTGGCCGTGCCAAGACGATCACCGTCAATAAGAACGACACCACGATCGTGCAAGGTGCCGGCAAGTCTGCCGATATCCAGGCCCGTATCCAACAGATTCGCAATCAGATCGAAGCGACCGAAAGCGAATACGACAAGGAGAAGTTCCAAGAGCGACTGGCCAAGTTGACCGGTGGCGTGGCAATCATCTCGGTCGGTGCCGGTACCGAAGCCGAAATGAAGCAGAAGAAGGCCCGTGTTGAAGACGCTTTGCATGCCACGCGTGCTGCCGTTGAAGAAGGAATTCTTCCTGGTGGTGGAGTCGCGCTGGTGCGTTGCAAAGACGCCGTGGAAAAGGCGAAGTCCTCGGCCAAGGGTGACGAAAAGATCGGCGTGGATATCATCCTGCGTTCGCTCGATGCACCAATGCGGCAGATCGCCGACAACTGCGGCATTGACGGCAGCGTGGTGGCCGACGAAGTTAGCCAAAAGGGAGTCAATATCGGCTACGACGCCAATAAGGGGGAATACGTCGACATGTTCAAGGCTGGTATTATTGACCCAGTCAAGGTCGTGCGTAGTGCCTTAGGCAACGCCGCCAGCATTGCATCGTTGATGTTGACGACCGAGGCTTTGGTCACCAACATTGACAAGGAAGACATGTCTCGCGGGCGTAACGAAGCGACCATTCGCTAAGACCGGTTATAAAAAAACCAGATGTAGCACTGGCGGAGCCAGTGGCACACGGGTTGATAAGATAGATGAAAAAACGCATCGGGCCACCGGCCTGCAACCGGTGGCCCGATTGCGGCGCATGGACAGATTGTGCCGTGCTTATAATTTGACAAGCGTGTAATTTCGACGGAACAACTTTCAACGGCAGGGACGATTCAGGCAGCACTTGGCCTTTTTCAAGTAACCACCTGATGAACAGCCATGGCAACGATGGCCACAAAACGAGACTACTACGAAGTATTGAGCGTCGAGCGGACTGCGGATGGCAAGGTGATTGCCGATTCGTATCGTAAGCTGGCGATCAAATACCATCCGGATAAGAACCCGGGAAATGAAGAGGCAACGCTTCGGTTCAAAGAGGCGGCTGAGGCCTTTGAGGTCTTGCACGATCCGGACAAACGCGCGCGATACGACCGCTATGGCCATGCCGGGGTGGATGGTGGCTCGGCGCAATTCAACGACATCAACGATATCTTCTCCGCGTTTGGTGATATCTTTGGGGGCGGGGCGTTTGGAGATTTCTTCGGAAGCGGACGGAGCGGCCGCAGCTCGCGCCGAGTTCGCAAAGGTGCCGACATCGGTTGCACCGTCACGCTCAGTTTGTTTGAGGCAGCGCGTGGAGTAACCAAGACCGTTGAACTGGAGCGGCACGAACACTGCAAAACGTGCAGCGGTTCCGGTGCCAAGCCGGGCACCAAGAAGCAGCAGTGTACCTACTGCGGTGGTCGCGGACAGGTCGTTCAGTCGTCTGGCATGTTTCGCGTGCAGACCACCTGCCCTGTTTGTCACGGCGAGGGAAAAGTCGTCAAGGACGCCTGCACCAAATGTCGCGGACAAGGGATCGTTGCCAAACGGGTGAAGCGTGAGGTCGTAATTCCCGCCGGCATAGATCATCAGATGCGAATGCGATTGGCAGGCGAAGGTGAACCAAGTCCTGACGGCGGGCCGCCGGGGGACGCTTATGTGCTGATCGAGGTGAAGGAGCATTCGCTCTTTCAACGCGAGGGGCAGCATCTGGTCTGTCGGATCCCGATTTCGTTTGCTCAGGCCGCATTAGGTGCCAATATTGAGGTTCCTACGCTGGATGGGCCAGAACACCTGGATATTCCAGCAGGGACGCAACCTGGTGATATATTTAAGATGCGTGGCCGTGGCATGCCGGACCCACGTCATCGCGGCAAGGGGGACTTACTGGTACAAATCAGTATTGATGTTCCCAAGTCGCTGACCCCTCGCGAGGAAGAATTGCTGCGAGAATTGGCTGCCGAAGAAAACAACAATGTCAGCCCACACCGGAAGTCGTTTTTCGAGAAGCTGAAGGACTACTTTGTGTCGGAAGAGTAGCTGGCTTTCTTACATATTACTTGACCGCTTAACCGCATTTTACGCGGAGACTCAATTCTATGCCTGACCAACCGATGGATGAACCATTCACGATCGAAGACGCGATTGCTGGCAAGACGTCCGATGCGGCGGCTGCCAAAGAAGCCGGCGCAGACGCAAGCGATCCAGCGCAGCGGGTCGAAGAACTGCAAAACCGACTCTTACGCAGTCAGGCCGAGTTGGAAAATTTTCGCAAACGCATCCGCCGCGAGATGGACGACGAACGCCGCTTTGCCGAGTTGCCGCTACTGACCGACTTGCTGCCGGTGCTGGATAACATTGACCGCGCGATTAGCGCCGCAGAAAAGACCAGCGACGCGGGTTCGCTATTGGCTGGCTTTAAAATGCTCTCCGGGCAGTTACGCGGTGTTCTCGAACGACACAATTGCAAGCCGATCGAAGCTCAAGGCCAGCCGTTTGATCCGGCCTTGCACGAAGCAATCATGCAACAGCCAAGCGCGGATCATCCGGAGAACACCGTCACCGGAGTTGCTCAAGGGGGATTCACCTTGCACGATCGAGTCGTTCGTCCGGCACAGGTTATTGTTTCATCCAAGCCTAAGTAAGCATTCTCTCGAGCTAGCTTCGCTTTGCACAACTACTTTTGATCGCGATCTTCCATGCCAACCTATGACTACGTCTGCGATGCCTGCGACCACAAATTTGAACTATTCCAAGGCATCAACGATCCACACAAGAAGAAGTGCCCGGAGTGTGGGAAGTCCAAGCTCCGCCGGTTGTTCGGCACGGGTGCAGCATTAGTCTTCAAGGGGTCGGGCTTTTACACCACCGACTATCGGAGCGATTCTTACAAGAAGCGCGCGGCCGAGGACAAATCGGCTAGCAGTTCGAGCGAATCGAAATCAGGGGATTCCAAGTCATCCGATTCAAAACCGGCAGACACCAAGTCCAGCGATTCCAAAAGTTCTGAAAGTAAAAGCACAGAATCCAAATCCAGCGACAAGCCCTCCAAAGGCACTGGCGATTCGGGGAAATCCAGCTCGAAGTCCAAAAAAAGCTGAGCCGGTTGTGTGCCGTCACATGCAGCGATTGGAAGAGTGATTATGAGCCATCCCGAGCTGCGCTGCCCAATCTGCGATGCCAAGGTTCCTGAATCTGCAAGCAGTTTTCTGCCATTTTGCAGCGACCGCTGCCGGCTGATCGATCTAGGCCGCTGGCTGAATGAAGGGTACGGCCTGGAATACGAGCGGCCTGAGGATCCGGACGCAGAGATTCCAGACGCCGTTGGCGACTAGCTGTCGCTGATTTTTCTCCCGGCAACTCGCACTTGTTGCGTACGCGGCAGCAATCCGTTCTTGCGTGATACGGCCACTCACTTATAATGCCGTGCATTCCCTTAGCTTCCTATTTCGCCCCGTCTGACTCGATTGGAGCAGTGGCATGGCTGACAGTGTACGCGTAGCCCAGATTGACTTGCAGCAACTCCTTCCCTGGACGCGGATCGTTTTTGCGGTGCGAATTGCACTGACACCGGCGGCGCTGGTGCTGGCGACCATCGCTGTCTTTGCGACCTTCAGTGGCTGGAGTGCCATTGGCTACCTGTACGAGGAGAGCGAGAATCCAAAGGTCCGCGATGCAGCTAAGGAGTTGCAAGTTCGCCCCTGGTGGGTGGGCGATGACAGGTCTGGGCCGCAGAACGTGATTCCAAGTACGGCCGGCGTGATTCCTTCGCCGGACGATTTCAGACCAACCCCCAGTTTTTCGCGTTGGAAGCCAACTGGGAGTACCAGCCCGTTTCTCGATGTCTGGGAAAAGCTAAGCTCCCCATTTGTGGCAATGTTCAACGCAGCGCAGTCGGCGGTTGGTTTCTCGATGTATTTGTTAGCCAGCCTCTGGGCGCTATTGGTCTGGTCATTGCTTGGCTCAGGAATAACGCGACTGGCAGCACTGCGGCTGGCGCGCGGGGACCAGATTGGTTTTCGCGCGGCGCTGGTGCATGGCATTCGCCGCTGGCCTGCGTACGTGACGTCTGTCTTGATACCGCTCATTGCAACACTCTGTATCGCGGTGTTACCAGCGATTCTTGGATTGCTGATGCGGAACGATTTCTTTGTGATGATCGGTGGCATCCTCTGGCCGCTGGTGCTGATGGCCGCAACAGTGATGACCATTTTGCTACTCGGCCTGTTCTTTGGCTGGCCGCTCATGTGGCCCACCATCAGTGTTGAAAACACCGATCCGTTCGACGCGCTGAGTCGTGCGTATTCGTACACTTATCAGCGGCCATTCAGATATTTGTGGTACGTAATCGTTGCCACGTTCTTCGCGTTGCTAAGCTTCATGGTGGTATGGCTGTTTGCCAAAACGGTCGATGAGTTGGCGTTCTGGTCGGTCAGTTGGGGAACGGGGATCGAACGTATGGAGGATATCCGGAACGCGATGAATGATGGCACCGCCCGCAGCGACTGGATGCGCGAAACAGGTGCGATGCTAATCCGCTTCTGGATCGAATTGGTCTACCTGGTGGCATATGCCTTCCTGTTCAGCTATTTCTGGTCCGCCATGACGGTTATCTACACACTACTGCGAAAAGACACCGATGGCACCGAACCGGGCGAGATTTCGCTCGATCCGACCGACCCGGTTCGTGGGCTGCCGCCATTGCAAACCGATGCCGCGGGTGTGCCGGCCGTCAGTGACTTGACAACCGATCGGCCGGGGCCGACTGTTTGATGTGGATCAATTGACCGACGTGTCACAATGTAGACGCCTGGATCAACGGTTCGTAATTATCCCCCCTCTCCACGCAATAAGCCTTGATTTCACGCTTGGCACATTCGGGGAGAGGGGTCGGGGGTGAGGGCCGCGTGAGAATGTAGAACGGTGAGAGTAGAAAGTAGAGCAATCGAACTCGACGCAACTCGCGTTTCTACTCTCTACTTTCACATCTCAACTTTCTCACAGCCCTCTCTAGGGCGACGACCTCTGGCGCAAGCGGGAGAGGTGAATGCACACCGACAGTGGCACACAACTGCTATTCCTGCGGTGCCGCGAATGTGCGAAGGATCGATTCGATCTGCTGGTCGAATTGACCGCGAGTGAGGACTTGATCGCAGCCGGCTTCTTTGGCCGATTTTAGCACGTCTGCGTGGACGTGCGGGGCGTAGGCGATCAGTACGGCCTGTTCATTAGAGGTTTGCTTCAAGCGACTCACGGCGTCAGCCACGTTGAGCTTCGAGAGGGTCAAATCCAATATCACCAGCGAGGCTGGCTCAATAGTCAGTCTGGCGACGGCTGCTTCTACCGACGAGGCGCTGGTCAGGTCGACCTGCGCATTGCGTGCGGCACCTGCCACTCGCGAGGAGAAAATCAAATCCGTCGACAGAAAAATGACCGGCTTACTCAATGCACCACTCCTGTTGCGATTCTTCAAACAGCGCCCGGGCCGCGACTCTCGTCCATGATCTGCACTGTTTCTAATGCAGGCAAAACAAAGATCTTGCCGTCCCCAATCTGCCCTTCGGCACCGGTGCGGGCAGCTTCGACAATTGTGTCCACCGTGCGTTCGACAAAGTCGTCGTTAACCATGATCTCGACGGCGATTTTGCGCAACAACTGGCTTTTGTACTCGTGCCCGCGGTACATTTCCGTCTGACCGCGCTGGCGGGCAAATCCTTGCGCATCGCAGATGGTCATGCGTGTGACTTCAATCGCGTGCAATGCCTCGGTCACGGCGCTAAGCTTGGTCGGCTGGATGATGGCAACGATCAGTTTCATGGTCAACCCGCGAAGTCGTTCTATGCAGCGCAAGATATTGGAAACAACCGGCGAAAACGTACACGGCCCTACTTTGACAGAATACCTTGGTTGCAGTAGTCGGGCAATGAGTGGAGCAGAATGAAGCCACATGCTGAATGCGCAGAAAAAAGCCGACGCGGTGAAATTTGTACTCACCGCGTCGGCTTGGCAACTATTCAGAAAAGTCACACAGATTAAGGCTGCGACAGATTCAGCTTGGCTTCGACTACCTTGCCAATGCGACTGGAGGATTCGGCCAAGTGTGCCTTGGTGTAGGTATCCAGCTTGACGTTACCGGCGGTAAGCTTGTTGATTCGCTCTTGCAAGTCCTTCAGCTCGGCCAGGGCCACGCTTTGGCAATCGGCCGGAGCACTGGTTTCACCCATTGCCAACTGAGACAACTGCTGTAAGTAACTGCGTTGCAGGTTGCGTCGCAGACTACTAATTGCCGGCTTGCGCTCCGTGTAATCACCACCTTGCAGCTTTTCGGTTTCTCCAAAGATCGATTTGGTCAAACTGCGAATCAGCTCAGCCGAGGTAAATGCATCCTGATCGGCAGGCACCTTTAACTCCGAGTCGTAAATTCGCTGCAAGGTCAGTGGCGAAAGCAACTGCTGCAAAATGCGCTCCTGCCACATGGCGATCGTCTCGTGCACGGCGTAGTCGGGCCGCAGCACGGGATCGGTCCCCCAGTGGCTCCAACGAGTGGCCGCCAGATGGTTGTACAAATTCGGCGGGAATTGGAACGGTGCGTCGCTGAATACCAATTGATCCATCAGAGCGAGTGCTTCACGCTGCTGCTTTGGATCGACAACTATAAATGGTGCCTTGGCGCCTGCATCACCCTTGTGACTGCGGCTTACATAGATACCACCAACATTACGCGATGCGTGGAACATCGCCATGCCGTACTGCTTTAGCAATACGCCAAAGGTGCGGCGTGCTTGTTGATATCCGTCGCCATCCTTGACCATGCGATCCAGAATCTTTGGCCATAGCGCACTGATCACTTCGGCACGCTGCTTGGCATAGGCAACGGTGTCTTTTCCCATATCAAACCGATTGCTCAGTGGATCGGGATCGATACCGCGAGTGTCTTCATCGGTGGTATAGGCCAGGCCCGGCTCGCCACTGCGAGAAGCAATCTTCTTCAACTCGCTCTCCTCACCTTCGGTCGAACCGGCTGCAATCGGCTTGTAGCCGTATTCGATGGCCCACATGTCATAAGGACCGATGGTTGTCGAGAAGTAATCGCCTTGCTTGGTTCCCTTGGGAGCGATATTTGCCGGTGAATAATCCATGACCGAGGCCGTCAGACCGGTCTTGCTGGTCTTTTCAACATCGTTCAATTCTTCCAGCGAATACAGGGTGCTGCTCTTGAAATTGTGCCGCAGGCCCAGCGTGTGACCGACTTCGTGCATAACCACTTCTTTGAGGCCTTGCATGATCAGCTTCTCTTGTTCGGCTGCGGATTTGGAACCATCGTCTTTGGCCATCATGACCGACGAGCCAAAAGCGAGGTCCATCGCACGGCCGCTGCTAAGCTGGCAATCCAGACAATGTGCCGCGGTGGGGTCCAGGTGCCGCTTGTGCAGCATGCTCTTGTAGGACTTCAAATCCAGCGGGCCACCGGTCAACGCCGCGATACTTTCCGGGCTGAAAGTCTCGTAGTTGCTCTTCCACGCCTGAATAAAATCAGCGTCAAAAATAATATCCGCATCCAGGATCTGACCGGTCAACGGATTGACGCGCGACGGCCCCATCGCAAAGCCAGCGCTGGAGGTAATCCAGCGAAACGTGTTGTAGTTAATATCCTCGGGATTCCAATCGGCGTTGTCTGGCTGCTGATGGACTTCGATCGCATTGACAAATCCGGCTTTTTCAAATGCCTTGTTCCATTCCATGATCCCGGAACGAATCGCAGCCCGATACTTAAACGGAACGGTTTTTTCGATCCAGAAAACGATTGGCTTTTTCGGAGGCGATAGTTCCAGACTTGGATCAGCCTTCACCAGATCCCACCGATTGATGTAGCGAACAAACTGATCTTCGTCACTCTTCTGCGAGTAGTCCTTTAGTACGGTCAAAAAATACCCAACACGATCATCGGCCAGTCGAGGGCGGTACCCTGTATCGGGCAGGGCACTAATGGAGTAATGCACATTGATCGTCGCGCCACGGCTATCGGCAACCGAGTCCAACTCTAACAGGCCACTGGACGCGTAAGTTGCAGCAATCTGCAATTCGATGTTGTCCTCGTAGCCGTTTACCTTTTGGATGTTGGACTTGTTGGACGAGAACATGAAGCCGGGCAAGGCCTGCGAAATCTGCGGCAGGTCACTCATGAATACCGAACTCAGGTCGACAACACTGCCCCCGTTTGGCCCGGTCGTGAGAATTGGCAAGCTGAACAGCACGCTGTCGGTATAGGCCAGGCCGACCGCTTTATCCTCGGGACTTCCCTTGGTCGCCTTGAAGCGCACATTGCGGCGCACAATGCGAATGGTGTCATCCACCTTGCGGAACTGCCAGACCCAGTCGTCGCCAAATCCCCAGCTCATGCCACCGTACAATGGCATTTGTCCAATCCCCTTAGCGATCGAAATCAGCACAATGAAATCGCGATTCAAATGGCTGGAATTCAATTCGGCATAGAGAGTGCTCTCATTCAGGTAGAGCGGGATCAAGCCTTTGATTGGCTCGGCATCCTTGAGAACCACGCTATGCGGCGGATACTTGGGCTTGTCCTCGGACTTTGAACTACCACCGGCCGCCGCAGTAGCCGCGCCACCGGGCGTTGCCTGGACAGTGGCAGGTGTTGTCGCCGCTGGCTTGGTTTCGTCTGCCAGCAGCAGCGAAGAACTGCCCCACACCAACGTGAAGGTCAGCAAGAGACTTTGAAGCCGGTGTGCCCGCAAGCTTGGTATCTGCATGAAATCGTAACCTCAGTAGAATGAATGCGGATCCACAATCAGCGTCTGGATGATGCCAACCGCAGTCCGCCGCTTTCTTGGTGCCGAACTAGTATGTATGACGTGTGCTGAAATCGCTCCACGCCGATCGTTTTGTGGTCTCGGAATCGCCCCTTTCCGAATCGGCCTAACCCTTTAAGTCGTACAAGGAAGGGGCTATCAAATATAACGCATCTTACGCCGTTGACTATTTATACGGCCAAAGTTCCTCGCTTGTTCTTGGCGGGAGAAAGTGCTTGGTTCAAGGGGTGGGAAGGAGTGATCCGGGGCGGCCCGAATATCCTTCATCATAGGAAACTGGAGCGCGTTAGGGTACCAATTAGGCCGAAAATGCGGACAATCCCAGTGAGGATCCCTGATTTGGCCCCGTTCAGAGGTGCCGTTATTTTCCGGTTCTGGTAGGACGGTTAACAGCGGACCTGCTGATTTTTCCCGATTCAGGTCTTTTTTGCCCTTTTCGCAAAACGATTTAGCATGCCAACCGTCGAAAACCTGAGATTGGTGCTGGCTCAATGGCGATTGTCTGGCGGGGCAATCTCGATTCAGGCCCACACGTCTGACGGTTTCAGCGGGGCAATGATCTGGCGAGTCCGAGCTGGTGGCGACCAGTTCTGCCTGCGGCGCTGGCCGCCGGAACACCCGGATGCAGCCCGTCTGAGGTGGATTCATGCCGTGCTGATCCATGTTCGCCACGCGGCAGGATTTCAATTAGTTGCTGCGCCGCTACCGTGCCAGAGCGGCGCGACGTTTGTGGAGTATAAGGGGGCATTTTGGGAGCTATCTGATTGGCTGCCGGGAGTGGCTGATTTTCATGCCAATGAAAATGCTGCCAGGCTCCATTCGGCCATGACCTCGCTGGCACAGTTGCATCAGGCGCTGGCAACGGCCTCGGCAGATGCGGAAGGTTCAGAGTCTGTTTCGCCGGGAATTCTGGCCAGATTACAGCAAATCGAAGAACTACGAAACTGTGGAGTTCGTCGCTTGAAAGCGGCCCTGGCTGACATCGCCGAGGCGTGGCCGGAGTTTTGCTTGCTGGGAGAATCGATTTTGCGCCAGATCGAACCTCGGCTGTTTGAGGTTAGAAACCGACTGGATATAGCTTCTTCAATCCAGTGCCGATTGAAGCCTTGCTTGCGCGATGTCTGGCACGACCATGTGCTGTTTATCGGCGACAGAGTCAGCGGGATTATTGACTACGGAGCGATGCGAATCGAAACAGTAACGGGGGATATCGCACGGCTGGTGGGAAGCTTGGTCGGTTCTGATCAAGAGAAATGGAATACCGCTATCCGTTCCTACCAGTCGGTTCGCCAACTAAGTAGTGACGAGCTGCAATTGGTCGAGGTTTTTGATCAATCGGGCTGCGTCCTGTCCGGCGTGAACTGGATCGAATGGGTTGCCGTGCAGCGGCGGGAGTTTGCAAACCGGGACGCGGTTATTCGCTGTCTGGCGGAAATCGCGGCAAGGTTGCACGAATCGCCGATTGTGCTCACTTAGAATGCGTGCTACTACGCTACCGTGACGATCAGCCGTATTTTCTTCTGTATGGCCGGGCATTGCGCGAACCAAACCGGCACACGGTACGTAAACGTCTTGGCAGTTGCCATTTACGTCCAGAGCCTAGTCTGTGCGAATGCCCGGATCCAGATTGACCGGCTTTCGGAAATGGCGATAATCAAAGTAGGAAGCAAGGGGACCCACCGTTAAAATTGCCGAATATGTGGATAGTAGCAATGGCTTTAGCGGCTTTGGCTACCTCTTAGAGCATCTCCGCGGCTTGATTTGAAGCAGCGGGATGTGAACTCATCAGCCTCAGAGGGATTGAGCAGGGATGAAGAACTCAATTTATTATGCAGTTGCCGTGCTATTGGTCGGCAGCACGCTTGGATATAGCGCCGAAATTGGCGAGCCGAGTTCTTATCAAGGCGAGAATGTTAATGCGGAGATCAGAGGCTGGATTGAGCCGGGAACCACTACACCTGGCAGCAAGGTGAAGCTGGTCCTAGAAGCCATTCCAGAATCGGGTCGGTATATATATGCACTTGGCGACACGGTTGCCGACACCTCAAAACCACCGACGCTCATTGTCGTGACAGAAGCCAGTGGCCTGGAAGTCGGTCCCACTGTGGCAAATCTTGCTCCGACAACGATCCCTGCCACCGAATATTCGCAAGCAAGGGAGGCCTATAAGAAACCTGTTCAGTGGACGACAGAGTTCACCATCCCTGCTGATGCCAAGAACGGCAACTACAAAGTCGTCGGCGTTATGGGTTATCAAACCTGTAACTCAGATAGTTGCGACGTACCGCATTCCGCCACGTTTGAAGCCGTAATCCATGTCGCTCCGCATGCGTCCGAAGCGATTGGAGCCGTCGCTTTTGGCGAAGGGAACGGCTATTCGTCAGTAAGAGCACTGGCAGACACGCGCACCCAAGCTAATCCCGGCAAGTCGTTTACCGTAAACGGCCCCGTCGATGCAAATGCCGCTGGCCTCGATCTTAATCGGCTGCAACTCGCCTCCGATGGCACTCAAGATGCTGGCATTATTTACTACCTATTTATTGGTTTGCTTGGCGGGCTGATTCTGAACTTAATGCCGTGCGTACTGCCTGTCGTTGGATTAAAGATCCTCTCGTTTGTCGAACAGAGCCATCACAACCGCGGACAGGTGATTAAACTCAATCTGGCCTACACTGCCGGGTTGGTCAGCGTATTTATGGCGCTGGCCTTGTTTGCGGTTGTATCAAAAAACTTGCTCGGACAATCGTTTATTTGGGGACAGCAGTTCAGCGACAACCGATTCACGATAGCGCTAGCCGCCATTGTGTTTGTGATGGGCCTCAGCATGCTCGGCGTCTGGGAAATTCCGATCCCCGGATTTATTGGCAGCAGCAAGGCGCACGGTTTAACGACCAAAGAGGGGCTATCAGGTGCGTTTTTTAAAGGGGTCATCACCACACTGCTGGCCACACCCTGCACCGGCCCGTTTATGGCACCGGCTATCAGTTGGGCGCTGGTGCAACCGTCATGGATCGTTTTTGCGGTGTTTGGTGCAGTTGGTCTTGGCATGGCGAGTCCCTATTTGATCATCGGAGCGTACCCGCAATTGGTGCGGTTTCTGCCCAAACCTGGCGCTTGGATGGATACTTTCAAGCACCTGATGGGATTTGTGTTGCTCGGGACAGTTGTATTCTTACTGTCGTTTATTGATTGGGTATTGGTGGTTCCAACGGTGGCGTTTTTGATTGCACTTTGGGGAGCTTGTTGGTGGATTGGTCGCACGCCGCTGACGGCACCGCTAAGCGCGAGGTTAAACGCCTGGGGCTGGGCCATCGCTTTTGCCGGCGTGATGGGGCTGCTTTCGTTTGATTGGCTTGAGTCCGAGATGGCAGCGAGATTTGAGCGGCATCTGACACGCGAAATTGCAACTCGTCTGCAATCTACACCGGAGACGAAGGCAGTGAGTAGCGATCATCTTCTGCCGTGGAAGCCGTTTTCTAATGCCACATTAACGGAACTAACGAGCGAAGGTCGCACCGTGATGGTCGATTTCACTGCCGACTGGTGCGCGAATTGCAAGTTTCTGGAAAGATACGTGCTGAATACGCCTGACGTGAAGCAAATCGTTGACGCCAATTCAGTCGTGCCACTGATTGCCGATCACACGAAGACACCCCCTGAGATCACTGCGATGCTAGAGGCACTTAAAAGTCGTGGCCTGCCAGTGTTGGCGATCTTCCCGGCTGGGCGACCGAATCAGCCAATAGTCTTTCGCGAGCTGTACACACAGCAGTCGTTGCTCAATGCCCTAAAAGAAGCAGGCCCGTCGAAAGTTGCTGGCCCTGTCAATGCTGCCCCAAAAAGTACTGATCAGGCGAAACGATTGGTCATGCAACCTGCACAGAACTAGAACTATTCCCACTGCACACTGCGTTGGCCAGCGATCACACGGCCGATGACCCAGTTATCCATCCGGCAATCGGTCAGTTGCTGACGGATGCTGTCGGCGTAATAGGGACTGACTACTAGTACCAGGCCGATGCCCATGTTGAAGACTTGATCCATTTCGGCCTGCTCGACTTCACCTAGCTTTTGCAGCCAGTTGAAAATCGGTGGCATCGTCCAACTGCCCCGCTGAATCAGAACCTTGACGTCGGCAGGGAGGATTCGTTCCAGATTTTCGCATAGCCCGCCGCCGGTGATATGTGCTATTCCATGCACGACGTTCTTGATGCGGTACTTCGACAAAATCTGCCGTACTGCGCGAACGTAAATCCGCGTCGGTTCGAGCATCGCCTGACCGACCGTCCGGCCTAGTTCATCAACGGTGTCTTCGATCTTGTGCCCACCGATTTCGAAGGCGATCTTCCGCGCCAGGCTGAAGCCGTTGGAATGCAGGCCGCTGGAGGCCACGCCAATGACCAAATCGTCGGCGGCAATCGATTTGCCATCGATGACACGTTTCTTCTCGACCACGCCGACGCAAAAACCGGCCAGGTCGTAGTCCCCGCGATCATATAGATCGGGCATGATGGCCGTTTCGCCACCTAGTAG
>JAWXCH010000173.1:0-3054 GCA_034440595.1 Planctomycetota bacterium
CAGTAATTCCTCGTTATTGTTTCTTCGTGGTTTTCTTAGGTTTAGTTTTAGCAGTTGCCGTGATCTTTTTACTCTTAGGCTTTTCGACCTTGGCTACTACTGGCCTGGCCTTCTCACTTCTGATCGTCAGAATTCTTGCCAGATTCTTCTTCAGCGTGCGGACTTTGCCCACGTTCAACGCTGGTGCTTGGTAGATATCCATACGAATCTTTAAAAGCTCAGCCCGAATCTCGCCCTCGGCTTCTTTCATCCGGCTTGGCTCAAAACTTCTGATTTCATCGATGGGAAGCTGTTTAACGTCCATTACTAACTCCAAGGATCTTTTGACTTAGATAATAGTTTGGTTCGAATCGGTAGTTTCGAACCTGCCAGGGTTAAAGCTTCAACGGCTGTCGCTTCGTCAACGCCACCCATTTCATAAAGGATGCGACCGGCTTTCACGGTGGCAACATAAAATTCCACCGCCCCCTTACCTTTACCCATGCGTACTTCAGCAGGTTTT
The DNA here is from genome assembly GCA_034440595.1 of Planctomycetota bacterium. Classification (GTDB taxonomy): domain Bacteria; phylum Planctomycetota; class Planctomycetia; order Pirellulales; family JALHPA01; genus JAWXCH01. Next base: position 503 of record JAWXCH010000173.1, read on the forward strand.
CTGGTTACCGGTTTATCAGGGAATATCTTAATCCAGACCTTGCCACCACGCTTAATAGCGCGGGTCATGGCGATCCGTGCCGCCTCGATCTGCCGGGAGGAAATTCGGCCGGCCTGCGTGGCCTGAAGGCCATAGTCGCCAAACGCCAAGTGGGCGCCACGCGATGCTGGACCTTTGACCCGACCCAGAAACTGCTTTCTAAATTTCATTTTCTTTGGCGATAACATTAGGACTTCTCCACTTCCGTAATCAAATCACCCTTGAATATCCAGACTTTTACGCCAATGAGGCCGTATGTCGTGAGCGCTTCGGCCGTGTTGTAGTCGATGTCGGCACGGATTGTATGCAAGGGCACACGACCTTCCCGGTAACGCTCGGTACGCGACATGTCAGCGCCACCAAGACGACCGGAGACAGAAACTTTAACGCCTTTTGCGCCGGCCTTAATCACACTGCTCATAGCTTTTTTCATCGCCCGGCGAAATGACACCCGGCGCTCGAGCTGCGACTTCACGCTTAGCGCCACCAGCTTGGCATCGAGATCCGGTCTTTTAACTTCGAAAACGTTCAAGGTCGGTTCACCAGTTTTGATTTTGCAACGACGCTTAAGTTCATCTTTCAAGGTCTCGGCACCGGCGCCACGTTTGCCGATAATAATGCCAGGACGACTCGAATGAATATTGATCTTCAAATTCGAGGAAGCGCGTTCGATTTCTACGCGAGCAACACCCGCTGATTCGAACTTCTTCATAATGTATTCACGAATGCGGATATCTTCCTGCAGGTATTTTGCATAGTCGTGGTTGGCGTACCAAACCGACAACCAAGGCTTATTGATACCTACCCTAAAACCGATCGGATTAACCTTTTGACCCACGAATCTCCCCTCTTATATTTCTTTGAGTTTCACGGTGATATTCGCCGTGCGCTTACGAATCGGTGCCGCTCGTCCTTGGGCTCGCGGAATAAAACGTTTCCACGTCGGGCCGGGATTCACATAACACTCAGACACAATCAAACGGTCTACATCGACAGTGGCGCGATCGGTGGCGTTAGCCATGGCCGATTGAATCAACTGCGAAATAAGCGGCGCTGCCTTTTTCGTCATAAGCTTGAGCGTATCAATTGCCGTAGCAACTGGTTTGCCTCTGACCACGGTCGCCACCAAAGCGGCTTTGCGCGGCGAGATTCTGACACCATTGAGAATTGCACGAAAATCTTCAGCCATTATTCTTTCCTCTATCCTTTAGCCGGTGCAGCGGCTGGCGCTGCAGCGGGTGCAGCGGCTGGCGCTGCGCCTGGAGCTCCCGGAGCCCCTGGTTTCGCGCCTTTCCGATCACCGGAATGGCCACGAAATGTTCTCGTCGGTGCAAACTCACCAAAGCGGTGACCGACCATGTTCTCGTTCACATGGACAGGGGTAAAAGTCTTACCGTTGTGCACCATGAATGTGAGGCCCACAAATTCGGGGAATATCGTCGACCGACGACTCCACGTTTTGATGGGTTTCTTATCATCTCTTGCCTTGTCAGCTTTCTTAAACAGATAGCTGTCAGCAAATGGACCCTTTTTTAACGACCGCGCCACTTAATTCCTCCCAGTTAAACGATCTTCTTGGCGTTGCGTCGGCGAATAATGTCTTTATCCGTACGCTTATTCTTACGAGTTTTATAGCCTTTTGTCGGAACAGCCCAAGGTGTCGATGGGTGCTTCCCACCTTTGGTCCGGCCTTCACCACCCCCGTGTGGGTGATCGCAGGGGTTCATTGCCATCCCGCGGACGGTCGGACGAATCCCAAGCCAACGCTGACGTCCAGCTTTGCCGATAACGACGTTCGCATGGTCCAAGTTGCCGACTTTGCCAATGGTGGCAAAACCTTTCTCAGGGACACGGCGCATCTCACCACTTGGCAGGCGCAGCTGCGCGTAACCGTCGACCCGACCAACCAATTGACAGAAGCTGCCAGCAGAGCGCGCCAACTGCGCGCCACGACCAGGCTTCAATTCAATATTATGAACTTCGGTACCGAACGGAATCTTGTCCAGGCGCGTGGAATTGCCCGGCTTAATATCGACGTCTTCAAGAGCCGAGATAATCTCAACGCCCTTCTTAAGGCCGTCTGGACAAAGAATGTAGCGGCGCTCCCCGTCTTTGTAGAGGATACGAGCAATAAACGCCGTGCGATTTGGATCATACTCGACGTACTCGACTTTCCCTGGGATACCGTGCTTGTCGCGCTTGAAATCGATGATGCGGTAGTGTTGACGTTCCCCACCACCCTGGTGACGCACTGTGATCCGACCGTAGCTGTTGCGTCCCGCATGATTGCTTTTCGCGGACAACAACGATTTAAGGGGCTCAACTTTGTCGAGCTCACGATAATCGACCACCGACATGCCGCGGCGTCCGGGAGTTGTTGGTTTGTATACTTTAAGTGCCATCAGTAAACCTCAACCTACGCTTATTGATCTTCAAAAATCTTAATTTTTTGGCCTTCAGCCAACGTCACTATCGCTTTCTTCTTCTTCTTTGGCGTTACCACGTGAACACCA
>JAWXCH010000174.1:0-5266 GCA_034440595.1 Planctomycetota bacterium
CATATGCACACCATTCTATGAAAGGTTCCGAAGCGGCGAATGGAACGTCAATCCATCCATATTGGTAACTGCGGTTTCTACAATCTCCAAACACTGCTGGCAAGGCAGCAGTGGCACCCAAAATCCAGCACTGACCAGCCGCTAACTCCCCTTCCCCGTCGTCTCGGCAATCCAAGCCAGCAACTGCTTCTCCAGATCCTTTGTTACATCAGCATTCGCAGCCGAAATTTCCTTCTGCTCACCCGGATCGCTCGACAGGTCATATAACTCTGACTTGTTTTTGACCAGACTATGAACCAGCTTCCACTTCCCACGACGCATGGCCGCTGAGGGGCGGTGGCCAGAGCCATGCTCGTGCGGGTAGTACCAGGCAATCGGGCGCTCGGCCAAAGTCTCGTCCGGTGTGCCACGCAGGGCACTCGCTAGCGAACGACCGTCGAGATGTTGCTTTGGCGACTGCGGCATGTCGCATAACTCGAGCAGCGTGGGGTAGAAGTCTGCCGTGTAACCAGGGGTATTGCATGTCGCCGGCTTCAGCCCCGCGGGCCAGCTTATATACATCGGAATGCGGATTCCTCCCTCATAGGTCCAACCTTTGCCATTGCGAAGCGGCAGATTGCAGGTCGGCCCAGAATGACCATCGAGCGTGCTGAGACCACCGTTGTCAGAAGTGAAAATGACGATCGTGTTTTCACGCAGCCCGGCGTCGTCCAAATACTTCAGCACGCGGCCAATGTTCGTATCCAGGTTTTCGATCATGGCCGCATAGTCGGCGTTGTCCTGCCGTGCACGGGATCGCACTTTGCCTTCGCCGTTAATCTCGGGTGTTTTCGAGTCGCCGAACAGCTTGGCTCGCTTGTCTTGGTACTTTTTCTGCAGATCGAGTGGAGGCTGAATCGGTGTGTGAACGGCGTATTGACCGAAACAGAGTAAGAACGGCTTTTCTTTATCGCGCTGTTTGATGAAGTCAATCGCACTTGCGGAGAGGACATCGGTCAGATAGTCCCCTTTTTTGCCATCTGCAAAGTCTGGCACGTCCCAGAGCTTTGGCTCATATCCATCCGTCCGCTTGTAGGGGAAATAATAAGAACCCGGCGCACCGCCACGATTGACGCCCTTGGTCCAGGCAAAACCGTTCTTCGGCGGCTGAGCCGATTCCCCCTCGCCCAGGTGCCACTTGCCGATGTAGCCCGTCTGATAGCCGTTTGCTTGAAATGCTTCGCCTAGCGTGACTTCCTCGGCAGGGATCTGAATGCCGTTTTCTGGATGAATCCAATCGGTGATGCCGACGCGCTGCGGAACCTTGCCAGTCATCAGCGCCGCACGGGTTGGGGAGCAGACTGGGTGCCCGGAATAGAAATCGGTAAATCGCACGCCTGACTTGGCCAGCGCGTCCAGATTTGGAGTTTCATGAAAGGTCGAGCCGTCGACACCAATATCGCGGCACCCGAGATCGTCGATGAAGAAGATGAGAATGTTGGGACGGGGCTTTAAAGGCGCGGCAGTAGGTTCAGCGGCAGCAGCGATTTGTACGAGCGACAAGACGGCCAACAACAAAGTCCACGGACATGCAGACCGCTGAATGTAACTTTTATACGGTAAGCCAAACTGCATGAGGTTCTCCTGATTGCTGATCGTCAAGGACGTGGCGCGGCTATTGCTTTTCCCCATCTTACCTTGGCCGACTGCGCATTGAAAGCAATCGGTAGGGGTGCCCAGCCGGATCGGCCCGGGAAGACGAAATCATGCCCAGAACTTCCACCACGGCCTTGCTGTTGACTGCCGCCTCACCAGCAAAAACGCTCTCCCTTTCGCGAACATTTCTTGCGCGAACGGGTACGGATTGCCATTGCTGTCAATCGTCAAATGAAGCACCCCATGTTGGTCATATACGTAGTCACAGAATTCTGGGTTATTTCCCAACGCTTTTATGATCTCGCGATCTTGCCCGCCGTAGCGCAGCGCTGATGTGCAACAGATTTTTGCGGCCCTAACCGCGCGATTTACCTCATCGGGGGTCTCGGGCTGGCGAACGAAGTAGGTATCCACATTGCCCCCATTCGTCAGAGGTGCGAGCAAATCAGGCGCTTCTCCCTCCGGAGCCTCGCACGCCATACAATTGCCATGCCACCCTGGCGTCAATATAGGATCATCCGACGGCGGATAGAGCGTACCTAAAGTGTAGAACGGCCCGTCTACGTTCTTGGGAAATCGATGAGGATGAACGAAGTACGACATAACCGTGCATGCAGTGAGAAGGTCAACGCTTTCCTGAGTTCTTACCTTCTCCAGACGGAGGCACGAACCACCTAGGCAACGGAACAAATGAAAACTGGGCGATGAGCAGCAGCACGCCGATCAAGATGACCATGATCGGCACCTCGGTATCGAACCGAATCCTCTGCTGCTGCCGCATAAATGACAACACACTGCTAGCTAGAAAGAATGGCCCAATGACGATGCTCAATTTGTCGATCCCGCCACTGAGGACGAACGTTGCAATACCAACCATTGCCAGCCCGAGCGTCCAGACCCAGTTGATCCTCGGCACGATGTCCTGCGCGCTGAGCAGCCAGCCGATTCCCACCCCGATGATGACCAATGCCAGACAAAACGGGCCTTTTGGTTGTTTTGATGGCACAGCATTTCCCATTTGAGTTCCCCGAGTGCGAGTTGGTAGGCAGTTGGACGTGTAGGCGTTGAGGATAACGGAAATGGGGGAGGTGTCAAAGGACTCTGGTTCCTCGATGCCTGAAATGAAGCTTGGGTCAACTGTCGGAATCAGAAGGCTTGCGCAGCGACGAATAGTAAACCACCCAATACAGCCCAAGCACAAAGATCCCTCCCAAGAGCGAAGCCAGCACCCAGATCCAGGGAGCGATACCAGGAGGAATCTCGTCGGACTTCAATCGTCCTGCGTCAAGACCAACTAGGATAGCAATTGCGAAATGCAAAATCGCCGTAAAGAAAAATACGACCAAAGTAAAAACCAGCATTATTTCCGGCATTTTATTCCCCTAAAACTGATTGATTTTCGGCGACGAAAGCAGCAACGCGGCAATTATAACTCGGATACAAGCGTCGGTGCAGTCGATTGGCACATCACCGGGTCGTTTATTGTGAAATTGCAAAATTGCTCCCTCCCAACTATCCTTAACACTGTCCCCCGATCGCCAAATTGCCTTGGCGCTGCAGCGGCTCGTCAACTGCATTTTAATGCCAGAAAGAAACCCGTGCGTTGGATTTATTTAACCATCTGCCTCTGGATAGCAAATTGCCTCACTGCTGCGCAGGGCTTCGATCTGCAATTGACCGTTGGCAGCGGTTTCACACCGGCGCACTTGGCCATTCTCACCCCCGCCGCGGCGCAGGCCGAGGCCATGTGGGAAGCGGCTCTCACCGGATATCAACCAGGTATTAACATCGCATCGGTTCCGATCACCATTCAGCCGATCACCACTGGGCTGGCAAACGCCAACTATACCGGCTCGACTTTCCAAGGTGGCTATTGGCTGACCACTTCTGGAATAGTTCGCATCAACACCAACGAGATCAACAATTTTGCCAATTGGCAGGGTCCAGGTGCGAACGGTTTTAATTTCATCGACGAGATTCTGGCACACGAGGTCGGGCACGCGTTAGGCATTGGCACGCACTGGATCAACAACTCAGTCTATACGCTGGACTCGTTCCAATACACCGGCGCGCACGGCGTAGCGGCATTCCAGGCCGAGTTCAATCCGGCGGCGACATTTGTGCCCGTCGAAGACGCTGGCGGCGTCGGTGCAATGAACTATCACTGGGACCAACTCATGCGCAGCAGCACGCAGGAAGGTAACCCGAGCAATCCGTATAGTCTGGATCCGCGACTGGGAATCACCGATCAGTTCGGCCACGACTTTGGATTGGAGCTGCTCACCGCGGCGCTGGATCCCGACTACGGCCAACCATTCATCAGCCGCACAACGATTCAGTCGATGCGCGATATCGGTTACACCGTGGCCGAGTTTGAAGATCTCAATCAAGACGGTAGTATCAACAGCAGCGACCTGGCGATTCTAACCGGCAATCTCGGCATGACCGGGCTAGGAATCGACAGCTTCCGCTTTGGGGACATCAACCGTGATCGTATGGTTGATGCTGTCGATTTGCAGTTGATGCAAGCGGCGGTGCCAGAACCAGCAACATGGATACTCGCAGCCCTTGGTGTTCTCGTCGCAGTTCCTCACCTCTCCCGGCACGGGAGAGGTCGTCGCCCCAGCGAAGGGTGAGGGAATCGACAGAACACGCACCAGCAGCTCAATCAGACGCCGCCACGCGGTGTGCCACTGGCTCCGCCAGTGCTCTTAGCGAATTGACTTCCCACACTAACCCGAGGCGCAGCGCGTTTGACGAATTTCCTCGCTGGCGCTTCGAGCTTGTGAGTTTTTTGCATACCGATACCCATCTATCTTCCTCGTGAGTATTTTTTTAGCGAGGTGTCAGTGGCGTTCGGTTTTGGTTTGGTTGATGACCGCTAGTCCGGTCGATGATTTCCTGCTTTGCCTGGTAAATGAAGTAGTTTGCGTAAGTTTCATTCTGCTTCTGGTTTGCTTAGATGAGCTTTAGCGACATCATCCTCATAAAGTTGTACGTGATCGCATGCCACAGAGAGACGGCTCGCACCTTTTCTGTTCCGCGGACTCGAAACTGCTGCAGCCCACGGTTGCGAAACTCGGCGTTGGGGAATTCCGCGATCGAAGGCCGCCGTTTGAAGACAGCCTTGGCCTCGTCCGTTTTCATCCGTTCCCGGAACTTGGCCATCTCGTCCGTGTCATTAGGTCGACGAGCATGGGGGTCACCACCTCGTTCGGTAATTCGCTCTCCATGATTCATTGGAGCAAAAACCTGGCTTCCGGCCTGTTCCACCTTCGTAATATCTTCAATGGTGGCAAAGCCTCCGTCGACCACATAGTTTTTGGGCACTTTGTCGTATGTTTTGCAAATGGTATTGTGCATCGGAGCCATCTGCCCCCCGTCGCTGCCGTTGTTGGTGACGTCCACCGAAACAATCATCCGAGTATCGCCGTCCGTACCAAGCTCCACGTTATACGCCGGGCGATAGCCCCCATCCCCCATTTTCATGTTGCGCGCTTCCGCGTCGGTTGTCGAACAGCGCGCCTCGGCTCCAGTCCCTTTCTTACGCTTTTCTTTCTGCGCTTGAAGTTCTTCCAGATTCTTCAAGGCTGCTTCCACTCGCGTAGCTCGTTCGTCGGCAGCTCGTTCA
>JAWXCH010000175.1:0-7369 GCA_034440595.1 Planctomycetota bacterium
AGAAAAAGTTGTACCAATCAAATCCGCGGCGCGCTAGCCTACCTAAATGCCCCAGCTATGCGCGCTGGCCGTGGGAGTGGCCGGAGGATTGCCTTGCGTCAACTGAAGAAGTACCCATTGCTTCCATTCCTCATCTCCAGCTCTATTTGCCGGCCATGTCTCCTGATCCACCAAACGAAGGCCTACGGACTCGAACACCGCCAAGACAAAGCTGGCACATGTGAGTCCATGACCAGTGGGCCCTAGCAAATATGCTCCGGTATTTGCATCAAAGCAATCGTTAGGCGGACTGAAAGCGTATGGAATCCCGTCGGGGTTCGCTCGCCATACCTGTCGACATTTGGCGGCCACATGCCGTAGTCGACGCGAGGGCACGCGCGGACTAATCCAAATGTAATTAGGTCCGGGGGAATGATTCCTTAGGTCGTGGTGCCACGCCAGATGCAGCAACAGCACGCTTGAGGAGTCTCTGTGCAATAAGCCAATATGCCGCTGGGTTGGACTTACGGCAGATATCGCTATTGCAGCAAATTCAATATCTTCGATTGGACGGTCTTGTTGACTAAAGGCACGGCCATCCATGCCGTCAGTTGGAGGTGTTCCCGGTATAATCCATCGCCAAATCGCGACGAGCCATCGAATCATGCCCAATTCTCGCCTTGATCATATAGTTCGATGAGCGAAATCGCTTCATTCCAATCCTGTCAACAACCCGCGCTCATACTCACCGCGCTGTTTTATGGATTTCTCGACTTCCCGAAAGAACAATCTGCGATACGGAAGGCGAGTTCTCACCGGCAAAGTTGCGGTCAGCAGCCCTATCAATATATCAGTGGAGAACTGACTAGCTATGCATTCATTTAAAATGGCATCCAAATCTGCAACTTGGCCATTCCGCATCATTTCATCGATCGCATCATAAAGCAAATCCAGCGCAGAATCAGTTTGACCTTGAAGGTCTAATCTCTTAGCTCGCTGCAAGAACGATTCCATTCGCGGAGTTGTAGTATTGGTTTCCTCTCGCGTTTGCACTACACCTTCCATCGAGTGCGATATCGCATCAGTAATGGCGCGCAGTGCTTCCTCATGTACAGCAAGTTTGCTCAATGCGCGAAAAACAGCTACGACTCCCCCTTGTCCTTGACTTAAAACCAGTGCCACCATCCGGTTAAGTTCTTGGCGATCTACATTGTTGCTCAATCCTTCGGCGTCAAGGAGCACGTTACTTGGATCGAAGTCAAAGCTAAAACGCGCGAGATTCTCGGTGGCCTCAACATTGTGACGTACTATTCGAGGCCAATTCGCTTGAAGTGACCTTGGAGAACTCAAGCGCAATGCTTCTAGATAGAGCTCTTTATCTTCGTTAATCACGATGCAGGGTTCGGCGAGCGACTCTGAGTGTTCAAGCTCTCGTCGCTGTTTCTTGCTCGGGATCCTACGTCGAACGCAGGGATAAGGGAGAACGCTAGTCATCACTTCGCTCCCCTGTGAGAATTGTTGGGATATTCGCTCTATTGTGCATCAATTCACGGGCGGTGCGAGCCTTCTTCAGCGCCCTTTCACATTGGCTCGCTAAATCACGAATATCATCCTCGTCCATTGCGATACTCAACCCGTGATCACCGTCGACGCTGTCGTATCTAAGCCTCAAAGTGAATGAGATAACAGCGCCCCGCACTGCGTCAGCATCCTCGGTGAAAAGTGGTCGAATATCCGTTAGGATCTTTCCTCTTTGGTAGAGGTTCGCGTAGTCATATGAGAGTTCTATTGAGGTCGACACAATTCGAAAAGCTTCAACCATCACCAAAGCGCGGAAGTGCGGCTCAAGGGTTTTCCATTTTGCGATTTCGTCTCCGTTCCATCGCGACTCGCGCTCTACAGCGGCGCCAATACCTGAAATAACGGCATCCAAAGTGACACCCACTTGCCGCATTAAACCATTGAACGAAAGGCACTGGCGCATTATGCTGTGCGCCGCACGATCATCGTCCCCTGCCAGCGATGCTTTGACTGCCGCGAAAAGTTCCGAAGGTTTTAGCGGCGGAGGACTTAGTTCGGAAAGCGACTCAGCAGCATTCCTCAACACATCAGCATCGAGGTCTCGAATGACCTGGAGGTCATGAAAATGTTGTTCGGTGAGTTGAAACTGGGCCATATTCACCGTCTAAATTGCTGCAACTACTTGAAGAATAGGAAGTTACGGAACGCAGAACAATAGGTAATATAGCTTGCACATGCATTTCTGCCATAGGCGCCACGTCTAATCGCAACCAAATACCGGCATTGTGGCGTTGGTAAGTGTCTACTGCAAAAAGACTTGCGTCGCAATCGCACAGCATCACTTACCGGTTGTCATTCCCAATAATTTCATCCGTGATGCTCCTGTCCCTACTAATAATTCCATCCGTGCTACTCCGCCACCATGGTATCAGGAATTCGAGCAGCACCGCACCGAGAAGTCGTGTTGCGAAGTCGTTCAGGTCACCTCCAGTTCAACTATCGCGGGCTGAATTCCCGTGAGGGCGCAGAGCTTGGCCCAGTTCCGCGGCACGTGTATTCTGCACCTCACGCCGCGCGGCGTGTATAGCGGTGGTGCAATCCGCCAACCTGCGGGATCGAGATCACCGCGCCGCGTTCGGGCGCCTCGACTTGGCGGGGCACGGGTGCGTTGCGGTCCAACGCCAGATGACAGCGGGATTCGTGATAGTATTGAAAGTACCTGGTCAGGATGTGCTTGAGATGGGCTTCACCCAGGACGATCACTTGATCCAGACATTCACGGCGGATGGAGCCGATCACCCGTTCGCAATACGGATTCTGCCAGGGCGAGTGTGGTGCAATCAAGATTTCTTCGATGCCCATGTTCTTGATGCGTTTCTTGAAGTGGTCGCCATAGATGCCATCTCGATCCCGCAGGAGAAACCGCGGCGACTCCTCGTCCGGGAATGCGTTGATAATCTGCTGGGCGGTCCATTTGGCATAGGGATTCGTGGTCACGTTGAAATGGACGACCTGTCGCCGGTCATGGCGGAACACGATGAAGACGTACAGGACACGGAAGGTCACGGTGGGAACCGTGAGGAAGTCGCAGGCGGCGATATCGGAAACGTGATTGGCCAGGAATGTTCGCCACGTCTGAGAGGGAGGTTTACTGATGCGGACCAGGTACTTGGCCACAGTCCCTTCCGCAACGTCGTAGCCCAGCAAGAGCAGTTCCGACACGATCCGCGGTGCGCCCCAGGTCGGATTCTCACGAGACATGCGGCGAATCAGATCCCGGATCTCGCGGTCGATGCCAGGCCGCCCTACTTTGCCGGCCCTCGACTTCCACCGCCAATACAGTTTGAAACCCTCGCGATGCCAGCGGATGACGGTTTCGGGCTGCACGATCGCCAGCGCGGAGCGCCAGTTCGGCCAAAGCCTCGAAAGCCACACCCAAAAGACGCGATCGCGTGGATGCAGTTGCGGGCGCTGGACGGATTGCCTGCAGATCGCCAGTTGCTGGCGCAGGGCCAGGTTTTCGACGGCCAAGTGGATCTTGGGAATGAGCATCGCCCGGAGAAGCACCAACACCGCTTGGAACATGCCCATAGTCGCGCCCTCATTCACCGTGGAAATCGGTGATTCTAGTCCGGCGCCGCAGGCAGGGCAAATGACGTAAGTCCTTGACCGCAAACAAGGATGGAATTATTAGTAGGGACAGGGGACAGGTAAGTTTATGATGATCCTTCTTCGTGTTTTGACATTTGATGTACGAAATCCCAGTCGATTTCGTCTGCAGACTCCCAAAACTTTTCCGGAAAACGTGGCTTGGGAAGCAGCGATGACCTAACCGATTTTTCTGAGAAGCTAGAGGGACAACCCTTCAGAGCCGTCTTAACTACATCAATTGTACCTCGGAGAAAATTGTCGAAGTCAACATCCGCGACTCCATACTGTATTTCACGTAGAACCCAGTATGCGCTTGCCCGAAATTCCGCCGAGTTTTGAGATTCCAGTACCATTCGCGCAACAAACGCCGACGCCGCAGGATCCTTTGTAGAGCTTAAAGCACGACCAAGGAAACTAATCGATACGAGGCGAACCGATTCATCCGCGTCGGATTCCGCAATTGCACGGCACGCTTCAAGGACACGAGCTTCACGTGCGGCATTCCAATTCTGCTCGCAGATCATAACTGCAGCGAGGCGCGTCGCGTAGTGTGGTGTCGAAAGAAAAGCCATCGTCGCTTCTTTACTTCGGATCATTTCATCATAATGCGAGCCCGCCAAGTCTCTCGGCGTTGCAAAGCGAGCATCTGATTTAGCCGGTTTGCTAAGATTATCTGAATTGTTCAACGTAGAGTTCTCCATCAAAAGATAGCGGACAATGCAACTACGAGCGATCCGCTGAACAGAAAAGTCAATTCGAGGCATGATGAATGTTACGGCTTAAACGACAATCATCGTTCAATATACTTTTTATTCTGGCGTAGGTTTACCTTCCAAAAGCCTCAATGATCGCTGCTTCAAATTGGTCCATACGGGCCGTTACTTTCATATATGCTTCACTACCCCTGGGTAGCGCGTCTCTTATCGCATGCAGCTGAGCCAGGGCAGCCATGGCCGCATGTCTTGTGCCATAGCGAGCCAGCGCGTCTCGAGCTCCCGCGCTGAGAGTCGATGCCGCTCCTGTTCCCGCTCCTGTTCCCAATACTGGTGCGCTACCTATAGTGGTTACTCCAGCAAGTTCCGCAACGACCAAGCCACCTGCTGCTGCGTCCGCTGCAGCCGCCACATATAGACATTTTTCACTGGCGTCGAGAGTATTTAGCCGACCTTGATAGCCTGCTTGCGCTTCATTGTAAGCACCGTGATCCCAGTCGATGACAATACCTGCTTTATTAGCTTTCTTGAGCTCGGTTTCGATACGAGCCCGCTCCTCTTGCGTGAACTGTCCCAAATGCGTGTGACTCGTTCCAAATGTCTTGTTTAGATCCCGAACAAGTTGTGCCTCGTCATTAATTGTTTCATTCCAGTCAACGTCAAACCATGTGAAAGGATTCCACCATACTTGCCCGGTTGGATCGAGACGCATAAGGGGGCAGTTTCCCACATACCGGTAGAGATTGGAATCACCTGCATCAAATCCGAGGGGATCCCGCCTTACAAACCCTCCCAGCCCCGGATCGTAATAGCGAGCCCGGTAGTAATAGTATCCCGTCTCGGGATCAAGTAGCCGCCCGGTGTAATTGGTCCCATTGCCGACATCGCTGAGCCCATCGTTGTCCGTACTGAAGTCTGCATCGAGCACCGTGACGGCCCCGTACGGCGAATACTCATACCGCTCTTGCACTGCGCCGCTACTGTTGGTGACCGCCGTGACGTTGAAGTTGGCGTCATGCGTGTAATAATGCGCAACAATCCCCGATCCGTCCGTATCGCTGTCATAATACCGCACCGCCAGGGCGTCGATGTAATACGTATGCCAGACGAACTGCTCCAGTGGATCGGTATCAGCATCCTTACGGGTCTCGATGATTTGATGGCCATCGTAATAATAGTCATACGTAACGTCGCCCATTCCCGTCTTATCCACCTTGGCGATCCGGCGATTCAGCCCGTCGTACTCGCAAGTAATGACGTTGGTCCAAGTAGAGACGTTGGTCGGCGAGACTTCCGCCTTGACCAGCCGATTCCAGGCATCCCAGGTATTGCGGAGCTTCCGCCCGTTGGCGTCGTTGTCCTTGGGCGCCCCCGGCTTCGGCCCGGTGCGCATGTTGCCCGCTGCGTCAAACGTCGGGTCATACCAGTCGTCCCCCGTTGAGGCGGAGATCCCGGTGATTTCATTGACTTTGTTGTTCGTTCTGACCTGATTGAGCGTAGTCGAGCCAGCGGCCTTCTCTACGTAGGCGCCCCAGTTCCCCAGGTCATCGAGCGTCCAGTCTTGCTCCTTGGCTGGAGTACCGCCAATTGTTGTGCCGCTTAAGGTACCTTTGTCATAGGTGGCCAGCCGGTGCAGCGAATCGTGCGTGAAGGCTTGGTCCGTGGTGTTGGTGGCGTAGATCGCCGCATCAATGTCCCGATATTTTGGGCTGCCGTCGTAATTATATGAATACTTGAATCGATCGACGTCCGAGGTTGAACCATAGCCGTCCCAATAAACATCCTTCTTACGTCCAAACCGGTCCAAGCCCGCATACGTTCCCGTAGCCCCCTGGTAGAAGTCTAGTTTGATGTCAGGGGCCTGATAATCGACGACGACCGGAATCCCACCCGCCCCATTATGGCTGTATTCAACCAGCACTGTTCCACTGCCGTCGGTTTCCCGCAGCTTCTTGGGACGATGAACCAGATCGTTGATTTCGCCCCCCGTATTGTAGTCCTTGAAGATCACCCGATCCGATGGATAGGTCGTGTCCTTGTGTCGGTGCCCATTGGTGAAGACGTTGGACGATACGGTGGCGTCATAGCCATAACTGACGCTGGGCGACGGACTCATGCCCGTGCTCACCACCCCTTCGTGACTCTGCCACTCCTGCGTGACCTGGGAAAGTTGGTTGTAGGCGCGCTGCACTTGGTTGCGGACGGTGCCCGTCCCGTCGCTGTTAGCGTAGGAGGTCACCTTCTCCTCGCGCCCCAGCGTGTCGTACTCGTGCTTGATCGACTGGATATGATTATCGATGTCGGTCCCCAGTTGCGTGGCTTTCTCCAGTTCCACCTGGCGGCGACCGTTATACGTGTACTCCAGGATCGTGCGGGCGCCCGAGTTGGCGCCCGGCCCTTTGGATTTCTTCATCGTTCCATCCACGTTCCATTCCTTAGTCACTTGATCGGTGCCCGTGGAATCCGTGTCCGAAGAATCGGGGTAGATCGCCGTGGTTTGCCGCGAAGCGTCAATCGTGTCTTCGTAGAGATAGAGGGTTGTCTGGTCGTCTGACCCGCCATCGCTCCACGCGCCCCCCGAGATGGTATCGTTCTTGCTCATGTCGGCGATCAGCTTCACCACGCTGCCTTGGCCGTTGTACTGCGTTAGCGTGTGCCGCTCGGCTGCTCCGCCATCGTCCTCTTCCACCTTGACAGTACGATAAAGATCGTCGCGGGTGACCTTCGTCACGGTGCCCAGCGGGTCGGTCGTGGTCTCGGCCTGTCCCGTGACTGCGTCGTAAGTGGTTTTACTCAACAAGACGGTGCTGCTGCTATTGGCCGGCGCGCTACCGCCGCGGGCCGGTGGGCTAGCGTACTTCCAGGAACCGTCTCCGCCCGTCGTGTCGCCGCTACCGTAATCGGCCATCGCCGCCTGCCGGTCGGCCTCGTCGAACCAAGCGTAGACGCTGCGGCGCACGTAATCGTCGTGATTTGAAAGATCGATGCCGGGACTGCCCGTATCG
>JAWXCH010000176.1:0-3420 GCA_034440595.1 Planctomycetota bacterium
ACTTATGACCGCACGGGCCTCATTTGTGCATTCCATCCCCGCTGCAATGTCGGACATCGACGCGGCGCCGCTGCTCTGCGCCGGCGCGATCGGTTATCGGGCCTTGCGACTGACACAGCTTGCTGATGGACAAAGGTTGGGGCTGACGGGCTTCGGCGCATCCGGTCACTTGGTCCTGAAGATGGTCCGGCACCAAATGCCGAGGACGAATGTTTACGTTTTTGCGCGAAGCAACCGCGAACGGATGTTTGCCCTAGAACTGGGTGCCACATGGGCAGGCGATATGCTGGACTCCGCGCCTTTACCTCTCGATGCAATCATCGATACAACGCCTGCTTGGCTGCCCATTGTCAAAGCCCTGGAAAACCTGATGCCCGGTGGGCGACTGGTCATCAATGCTATCCGAAAGGAGGCGGCCGACCAGGCGGAATTGCTGCGGCTTGATTACCCGCGGCACCTATGGATGGAAAAGGAGATTAAGTCCGTGGCCAACATCACGCGGCAGGATGTGCGCGAGTTCCTGAAGTTGGCCGCGGAGGCGTCGCTCACGCCACACACGCGTCTGTTTCCGCTTGCGGATGCGAATCGAGCGTTGATTGAGCTTAAGACGGGTAGTGTCACCGGGGCAAAAGTGTTAGTGGTTGAACCAAGAACCGGACTATGACAGGGAAACAGCTAGTCGCCATTCTAGAATCCACGTGGCCGCAAGCGCCAATCTCTGTGTGGTTCAATGGTTGAGCGCTAGCGCCGCCAAAACCTTGCGTAGATAGTCCAGTCCAAAAATTAACGGCACACCCAGCCAGGCCAGCAGGTAAACCTGCCACGCTACGGGCGCCGTGCCGAGGATCGCTTGGAGGGGAGGCCAGTAAAGCACGGCCCACGAAAAAGCGATTTCCACACCGATTCCAATGAGAAACAGTTTGTTGGTAAAAAGCCCGCGATCAAGCCCCGATTGAGTCAATGTACGGCGTCCGATCAGATTGCCGATCTGCATTAGAATCACTGTGGCTAACGTAATTCCCGTGGCCGAGCGATACAACTCGGAAGATTCGGGTAATTGCTGTCCGAATTGCCAACCTCCCTGGAATAACACGAGGAAGAACATCGACAGCGACCAGCCGGCTTGAATCATGCCTAGGAAGAGATAACTCAATAACATCAGCCGCTTCGAGAGCAAATGCCCGTGATGCCGCGGAGGCCGACGCATCGTGTCGGGCTCAGGGGGCTCTTGGCCAAGTCCCATTGCTGGAATGAGATCCGTGCCTAAGTCCACGGAAAGAATCTGAATGACCGTCAGCGCCAATGGAACGGGCAGCGCCACATAGAGCAGATAGGGAACGATCTCGGGCACGTTGCTGGTCAGCACGTAGCTCGTGAATTTCTGCATATTGGTGAAGATGCCCCGCCCTTCTTCGACGCCCGCAACAATGGAAGTGAAATGATTGTCCAACAGCACGAGATCGGCGGACTCGCGTGCCACATCCGTGCCCCCCTGTCCCATGGCGATACCAACGTCGGCCGCTTTCAGTGCGGGTGCGTCGTTGACGCCATCTCCTGTCATTCCTACGATCCAACCTAGTCGCTTGCAGGCGGCGATGATTTTCGTCTTCTGCTCCGGAGTCGTGCGTGCGAAAATGGATAAGCCGGTTTGCAGCAACTGCGACAGTTCGTCGTCACTTAGGTGGTCCAACTGGTCACCATGCAGCACTCTTTGCTCGATAGTCTCCTCGTCGGTCGCCAGACCGCAGCGGCGCCCGACGGCCAGAGCTGTTTCCGGGTGATCTCCGGTGATCATCACCACCCGGATCCCGGCTTCGTGGCACCGCTGCATCGCCGCGGGCACACCTTCGCGCACGGGGTCTTCCAGCGCCAAAAACCCCAGCAGGGTAAGCCGGCGTTCGAGCGACTCTAAGTCTGTGCGGGCCTCCGGCGGGCCGGCCAGCCGATGGGAGGCGACCGCGATGATGCGATATCCCTGTCGAGCCAAATCACGGACGATGGCGTCGCACTGGCAAAGCCGCTCTTCGCTGACCGCAGTCGGCGGCTGCGTTTCGCAGTGTGATAGCTCACCAATCAAAGGACGCAGGTTTTCCCAAGCCCCCTTGGCGGCAAACTTCGCGCGGGAGCCATTGATGAGCAGGCCCGCCTCTCGCCTCCGTTTCAAGTCAAACGGAAAGTGGCGGCGCGTACTCTGGACGACTGGACCGATGGGACCGACCTGACGCTCAAAGGCCTCGGCCACGGCAACGTCGAGAGGATCGCCTGCTAAAGTTCCCTCGCGCTCATGGACCTGCGATGCCACCAAAGCCGCCTCCAGAATTTCCGTCAGTCCGCATTCCGTCAACGGCTCTCCGTGGATCGGATCGGCAGTGTTTGCCAGGGTCAACTCATTGCGCGTCAGCGTCCCCGTTTTGTCGGTGCAAATCACATGGATCGCCCCGAGCGTTTCAATAGCTTCCAGGCTTTTGACAAGCACGTTCTTGCGGGCCATCCGCAGGCTGGCCATCGACAGTGCCAGCGTGAAAGTCGGCAATAGCCCTTCGGGAACGTTGGCCACAATGATGCCCAGCATGAAGACGACGTTGACCCACAGAGGCCGGCCGGTGAAGAAACCATACGTGAAAAAGATGACACCCATGCTGACGGCCACCGTCGTCAGGATGCGTACCATCCGCCTGATTTCGCGTTCCAAGGGGGAAGGGGCACGGCTGATCTGCTGCGATAGCGAAGCGATGCGGCCGAACTCCGCATGTGGTCCAGTTGCGAACACAACGGCCACGCCCGCACCGCTTTGCACCAGGCAGCCGGCAAACGCAATGTTTGTACTGTCAAGCACACGATGCTGAGCGGGGGCGGCAGTGAGTGGTTGTGATCGGGATTCTCCCGTCAGCGGCGCATTGTTCACCAACAGTGCCGTGCTTTCGACAATCCGGGCGTCGGCGGCAATTTGGTCACCTTCGGCCAATAGCAGCACGTCGCCTGGTACAAGCTGTTTTGCAGGTACTTCCATCTCGCGTCCCTGGCGCCGTACCCGTGCCTGCGGCGGCAGAAACTTTTTGAGTTCCTCCATCGCCCGCTCCGCGCGGTACTCCTGAACGAAGGCAAAGACAGCGTTCAAAATAGCCACACCGATCAGCGCCCAACCGAGTACGGCCATTTGTTGCTTCGGTTCGAGATGCTGGGCCACAAAGCAGAACGCGGCAGAAATGTATAACAGCAGGCTGAAGAAGTTGAACGAATGCCTCAGCAAACTCTGTGACCAGCTGAAGCGTCTCTCGTCGTGCAGAACATTCGGGCCACTGTCCTGCAACCGCAAACTAACCTCTTTATCGGTCAGGCCATCGACGCGGCTCTGCAACAGCCCGAAGACCTCTGCCGGCGGCGGACTTTGAATCTGCTTAATGTTCATATTGTTTCCGC
>JAWXCH010000177.1:0-3004 GCA_034440595.1 Planctomycetota bacterium
GGCCAGTGATGGGCGGGGCTGCGGGCGCGAATTACGAAACCAAGCCGGCGAAAGACTGGAAGACATCATTGCAGCCCGGGCAACCAATCGTGGGCGTGCTGGTGTCCGGCGATATGAATATCTCCGGGCTGGGCACCGTTACTTATAACGATGGCTCGAAGGTGCTGGGCTTCGGACATCCGTTCTTCAACATGGGTCCGGTGGATATGCCCATGGCAAAAGGCGACATCCTTACTGTGCTGAGTTCAACATTCCAACCCAACAAGGTTGGCAATGCGACCGAGATCGTTGGCGCTCTTCGACAGGACCGGCATTCGGGCATCCAGGGCTTGCTCGGCGAACAGGCCGACACGATTCCAGTGACGGTGAAGGTTCGCAATCTTGCGGCATCTGGGACATCCTCAGGCGAACGCGACTATCGCTTCAATGTCTTTGTAAACCAGAAGTGGACGCCCTTCCTGATGACGATGACTTTGTTTAACGCCATCTCTGGGTCGAACGAATTTTCCGACGAGACGACTTACAAATTGAGCGGAAAAGTAGAGCTGGACGGATTGCCCGCCCTGAATCTGAGCTCGATGTCGACCGTCAGTGACAGCCCTCTGCCACCGGCGATCGCCATGGCTACCTGGTGGGGCGACAAGTTCAACCGACTGTATGGCAACACGCTGATGAACCCGAAGTTGAAGGGTGTAAGCGCGACCATCGATCTGATTCCCGAGCGGCGTGCGGCCACGATTGAGAGCGCCTGGATTGATAAGACTGAAGTGGATCCGGGTGAGGAAGTGGCGTTGCGTGTGTTTGTGCAACCCTACCGCGGTGAACGGCTGAGCCGGACGCTGAAGGTCAAGATCCCGACCGGGCTTTCCAAAGGCGAGCACCGGCTTGTGTTGGCTGACGCTGACACTCTAAACCGCGCCCCGATGGTGGCCGGTGGCGCAAACCGCTTTCTTGAACTTTCGCAAGCCGTTAACCTGATTAATCAGGAGCGCGCCAATACACAGCTCTATGCCGTAATCACGAGCACCAAGCCGACTGTCTTTTTGGATGACAAGAGTCTTACCAGCTTGCCTGGCTCCGTGATGAACGTGCTGCAGGCAGGACGTGCGTCGACACGCCCCATGCTGACGCTGATGGAATCCTACACGGAAGCCGCCGTGATTCCATTCGACTACGTCGTGACCGGCAACTATTCACTGCGCTTTATCGTGCGCTAAAGGTGTTCTCTTTCTCACATGCTTAAATCTGTTTCTGCCCTGTTGAGCCTTGCGCTTTGCGCGATGGCCGTGGATACCCGTTACTGGTCGTCGGATGCGCAATCCGATTTTGAGAAGGGCAACTTGAAAAAGGTTGCCTTACGCAGCGATGGCCGCATTTCGCTGGCTCCTGCAGTGAAAGAGTTGGCCGACCCGTCGCTACCCTATCTCTGGACGGCTGTTTCGACAGCAAACGGCAACGTATATGCGGCTGGTGGCCCTTCTTCGGACAAGAGCCCAATCTTTGAGTTGACCCGTGCGGGACAGAGTCGCAAAGTGGCCGAAGTGAACGGGATGAACGTGTTTGCGCTGGCTGCCGACAAGGGCGGTC
This sequence comes from Planctomycetota bacterium, assembly GCA_034440595.1. Taxonomy (GTDB): domain Bacteria; phylum Planctomycetota; class Planctomycetia; order Pirellulales; family JALHPA01; genus JAWXCH01. The sequence goes on from JAWXCH010000177.1 coordinate 1,588, forward strand.
GAGTGTACGCGGCGTCCTCGCCGGATGGCAAAATTTATCGCATTGCCGCCAATGGCTCGGTCGAGACCTTTTACGATCCAAAGTCCAAGTACATTTGGGCGCTCGCGTTTCTGCCCGATGGCGATTTACTTGCGGCAACGGGTGACAAGGGCGAACTGCACCGGATTGCGCCAAATGGAACTGGCAAGGTGTGGATGAAGCTCGATGAGGATCATGTCCGTTCGCTTGCCGTGGATCCGAAGGGTAATGTTTATGTGGGTACTGAGCCGGGCGGGCTGATTATCAAAGCGGATGTTCAAGGGAATCCGTTTGTTGTCTATCAATCGTCGAAGCGCGAAATTACAACACTGGCTGCCGCCAAGGACGGGTCGATTTATGCCGCGGTGATTGGCCAGAAGTCGACTGGTTCGTCCATGCTGATTCAGAACATACAGCCGGTGGTTGTCGTCGCTCCGCCGCCTGCCGCCGGTCAAGGGCAGCAGCCGCGGCCCGTAACCCCTGGCGCGCCTCCTCCCGTGCCGAACATGGTGCCAGGCGGCAGCGAGATTATTCGAATCGATGCCGATGGAGCGCCGAGCCGTGTTTGGACGCACTCAAACGACCTCGTGTATGCGCTGGGTTTCGATTCCAGCGAACGCCTGCTGGCGGGAACCGGGAACAAGGGCAATCTCTATCGCATCGATAGTCCTTCCCAATTCACCTTGTTGACCAGCCTGTCCTCAACCCAGATCACTGCCTTCGCCAAAGACGGCAATCGGTTGATTGCGGTCACCGGTAACATTGGAAAGTTTTACGAAGTCGGTGGAGCACTTGAGGCGCAAGGCAGCTTTGAAAGCGAAGTATTCGATGGAGCTGGATTTACGCAATGGGGTCGATTGCATTCCAAGGAAGTGTTAAGTGGCGGCACGATCCGCTATGAAACCCGCAGCGGCAACCTTGATCGTCCGACGCAAATGTGGAGCCCTTGGGCGGCTCTGCGCGATGGCCGCATTGTTTCTCCTCCGGCGCGATTTCTGCAGTGGCGGGCTGTGCTGGCTGGTGGGCAGCAGGACGGGCCTTCGCTCTCTCAGATCGATGTCGCCTATCTGCCCAAGAATGTTGCTCCGAGGATTGACGTCGTTGAGTCGACGCCGGGTAATTACCGATTCCCCGCTCCATCTTCAACGATCATTCCCGCTGCGCAGACCTTGACGCTGCCCGCGATCGGTAAGCCTCCATTGAGCGCTGTCTCCGTTACGCGCAATGATGGCGCCAGTTCCCCATCGCTCACCTACGCGAGAGGAATGATCGGTGCGAGATGGCTTGCGTCTGACGAAAACGGTGATTCGCTCGAATTTGTCATTGAGATCAAGGGCGAGAACGAGTTGAATTGGAAGCCGCTCAAGGACAAGCTCAAGGATCGTTATTACAGCTACGA
>JAWXCH010000178.1:0-9478 GCA_034440595.1 Planctomycetota bacterium
ACTACAATACTCCAAACCAGTTTGAAGTCGATCACGCCCCGACTGTAGCGGCGTAAATTCTACCCCGCCCACTGTCCGAAAGTCCTGGGCTAACGCATTGGCGCCTATTTCCTTCCACGCAAGACATCATCGCAAATTAAGACACCCAGCCTACGTCACGCCCAATAAGTAGTTCTTTCATAACAGCGTGGTGCGTGTTTTTCATCGCGATTGTTCGCGTTTGAAATCCGTGACGTTCAGCCATTTGAACAACGTCGTCCGCATTATCGTAGGTCATCAGGAAATCGCCTTGGCAATTGTGAGTGACCGCGAATAAGCGTTCGTGGTCCAAGAAGTGATGCGAATACAATCGCTTGCCCGCCTTTTTTCCTGCGGCTGTGTATGGGGGATCGATAAAAATGGCCGCGCGTGCCTGGTGAGAGTTCCTCTCAATAATCTGGATACCATCCGCGCAAGTGAATTCAATCTTGTTACTTACCAGAGCAATATCCCGAATTCGTCTTGCGAGTGTTTCGGCATACCATCTAGATCGGATTCCCTTACCATTTTCACCAGAACGAATCGGAGCCGACCCGGCAGCTAGGATTCCTCCGTGGAAAGTCCGATTCTTGAGAATCGTTTTGAATGCTCGTTCCCGGGTATTTTTAGGCGGCGCGGCAAGTTCTTCTAAAACATGCTCTTCCGTCAAGTCAAACGAAAGCACTCGTTCCGCTAACCAATTGTTATCCTGGCTAAGCATGGTCAGCCAAACCGCAGCGACGTTTTCGTCAAGCTCGACCAGAAGTACTCTATCCGCTAAATCCTCAAATGCCACAGTGAGGCCAACTATGCCACCCCCAGTGAATGGCTCGATAAATAGTTCCGGCCGTTGCGATTGAGACGCTAGCCAAGTCCTGATCCGCGGAATAAGCCACGTCTTCCCTCCGGGATATCGGAACGGACTGCGGTGAGGCACCGATGCAACATTGACGACACGCTCAGGGACCGTAATCTCAAAGAGCGTCTGTTGACGAAGGGCTTCAGAATGTCGCATCGATGGTCTCTGTATCTGGAGGATATTCAAGCTTACTTGTCACCTTTTGTTGAAGATGCTCAACGAACAGTCCAATGTCGCCTGGAACCGAACGCGTAATCTTCGCCAAGCTCTCGTCGAAATGGGTGTAAACGGTTTTCAGGAGAGTCAGTTCGTAAGTCTTTGTCGATGGATTGAGAACCAAATCGTAGACAAGCCAAGCAACCTCTGCTTTATTCTTGTCGGTTTCCTGAAGAACTGGAAGAGTGTCAAAAAAGCCCTTATTCAAGGCGACCGCTGTTTTTTTATTCCAAGCATTGAAGATGCCACCTTTAAAGATCAGTTGCGGTGCCAATCTCTTTCGAGATGACGACAAATAATCTGCATGCGGATAATTTGGCTGGCCTCGCCAATCCATCAATTTGTTCGATTCGGGATCAAGCATGTAATGCTCGAATGGATTTCGAACATTGCCACTGATGTAAACTGCTTGGACTTCAAGAGCTCCAAAATCTGTGACTTTTCCCAAGTTGTCGTAAGCCACTAAAACGACATCAATGTTGCCGGCAGACTTGTCGAATTTATCTTTCAGCCTGACTTCCGTCAGCGTTGTCCAGCTCGTCCCCGTAGGAAAGAAGAACGACGCGGCATCCTCAGCAATTAACCACTTTTCTCTAAATCGAACTGGGCAAGTAATGATTACATCATCGTCCGTTACGATGCTGCACACTCCCAACGGGTTATTCGCCTTATCTTTGGTGCAATTCGGAACCTTATTATTGAATGGGCACAATCGGCTTCTGCGGTGTCGAGAAGCCTCTGGGGAGATGTTTTCTGGTGGAAAGCCAAAAACTTCGCCTAACGGGTGGTTTGGCACAAATCGGCTCCGCGTAAGTGATCGATGAGTCGGCTGGTTCTGTAATCGGGTATGCCTAAGTGCCTACCATCATTGACGCTGCGACCATTCTGCCAAGAGTGATGCGTCGCGGCAAGCAACTGAAACTGAAAATACGCGTGAAGCCTGAACGGAACCCGGGGCGGTCACAACCAAGTGCCTCAGGAAATTTGTGCATCGCAATCAATTGCAGGGCCGTTCGCCGCTTAGAATGTAGCTGGTACCCGACCTGAGGGCTATTCAAATAAAAGCCAAGCGACCATTTTTCTCCAGCTACCCGTTTGCTCAGACCGCTATTTCACCTTCGCAACCCGCTTCGGCCCAGGGATCTGCTCAAAATAGAACGTCCCTTGCTTGTTCGCCGTGACGATGTCCAGCAAGCCGTCGCCATTGACATCGCTGACCTCAAACTGTGTGCCGACGCCGCTATTGTGGTCGACTGTGTGGCGCTTCCAAGATGGCTGCTTGCCATTGCGAGATAGCTCGTACCAATAGAGCATGGCCGGGACTTCGTCCTTCGGGTTCTTGGCTGGCCCGTGCGACCAATGCCGTTTGCCTGTAACAAAATCCAGTAGTCCATCGCCGTTCATATCGGCGACGACCAAAGCGTGCGTCTCTGGCAGGTCGTTGTCGATTTCGTGCGTCTTCCAGCCCTGCGGTGATTGTTCATGCCACCAAATACCACGTCCGTGAGCGCTGGTGCTCAGCACGTCGGCATCACCGTCGCCATCGATATCAAATGCGTACATCTGTGCGCAGTCCTGGCCGAGTGGAATCGCGGTCATCTTCCAAGGCTCTTTGCCGGTGCGCTGAGCCGGCCCCTTCCACCAAGCACCGGTGGTAAAAATATCCGCGACCTTGTCGTTGTCTAAGTCGCCGATACCCAGCCCATGCGAAAACTTACCGGTGCCAGGGGCACCAGCGTGTGAGACTCGCTCAATGATCCAAGGGTCCGTGATCACCGGCGGGCGCTTCACGATCGCCATGTACCGCTCGCCCGAGTCAGGGTTTTTCAGATCGGGCGAAACGGCCATCACCAACTCGCGTTGACCCTTACCCAGGTCGACATACTGTGGGCTTTCGTTGTTGCTGATCGGCGTGATCAGGTGCCGCTTCCAGGGTGCGGTGCCTGCCTTACCTGGATTCTCAAACCAAGAAGTATCCTCGCCAGGAAAGCCGATCACAATCACGTCGATATCGCCATCCTTGTCGAGATCTTCGGTGTAGTTCATGAAGTTCTTGCTGTACCCGTGCGGGTTGTATTCCTGAGCCTTCTCTTGGATGAGATTCATCTTCCAGTCCGGCGCAGCAAACCAGACACTACCGGAGACGATATCCGCCTTGCCGTCGCCATTGAGATCGCCGGTGCCGACCCCTTCACCGCGAAAGACTTTGTCGAGGTGCATGCGGCGAAACTGCACGCTGCCGTCATCCTGTGGCTTGGCTTTTTCTTCCGACTTGACCAGTTTCAGATCAAGATTGCGGAAGCGGACTTCGGTTGGGCCACCCGAGTGGAGTTGCAAGGCAAAGATGCCAGACTTGGCTCCTTTTGGGTCGTGCAGGTCCACGCACAATTGGCCATTGATCCAGGTGCGAATGTGATCACCCACCGCTTCAATCTCGTAGCGGTTCCATTCGCCGTTCTTCACGTGGGCTTCGCCCGACTTGCTCCAAAGCAAAGCGCGGCCATGTTCTTCGTAGAGCTTGCCCCACCAATCTTTGCCGATATCAGCCTGGTAGCCGGCAACTTCGCCGTTTTCCAGGGCCTTGCTGCGGAACTGAATTCCGCTGTTCCCTTCGTTGCCAACCAGTTTCACTTCGAGAGTGAGTTTGAAATCGGCAACTTCCAGGTCGCTGCGGAGGAAATTATTCTCCTTCAGGCCGGTAGTCTTGCCGACGATTTCACCATCGACAACGCTCCAGTGATCGTTGCCACCACTCCAGCCAGTCAGATCGCGACCGTTGAAGAGCAACTTCACGGTATCTTCAGTAGCTAGCAGTGGCACTTGCTTCGGGCTGGCCATGTAGGCGACGAGCGACCGCAGTTCGCGTTCGCTCAGCGGTTTGATGATTTCTTCCGGCATCATCGATTGCTCGCTGATTTCACGGCCTCCCACTTTCTCCAGCTCCGACTTCGGTATGATCACTACTTCGTTGGCAGTCGCTAACGTAATCGATTTATCGTCTTCTTCCTTGACGATACCGGTTAGGAGGCGACCATCGCCCGTCAGCAGCACTTGCATCTGGTAGTCCTTACCAACCAGTGCGCTAGGATCGACGATGTTAGACAGCAGATAGTCCAGATCGGCACGGTTGGAACCGGTCAACTGCGGGCCGATGTTGCCCCCTGCATCGAACATCGTATGGCACTGTGCACAGACTTTTGCAAAAACCGCGCGGCCGAGCATCACGTCGGGTTCGTTTTGCTTGGCAGGCTTGGTCGTCAGCAGCTTTTTCAGACGTGCGATTTCCTTGAGCTTATCTTTGGGGGATTCTCTCAGACTTCCCCAAACATTAGCGATTTTTTCATCCAGTTCTTTGTTCTTCAGATTTCGCAACTGACGGATCAAGTCGGCCGTCAAGTCGGCACGAGGAACGGAACCTTTTTGAACCCCGTCCAGCAGTGCCAAGGCATAAGCTGGCCGCGAGGCCATGGTACCCAGCGCGTCGCGTCGTACGTCACCGGGAAGCTTGGCGTAGGCAGCAAGAATGGCCGCTGGCGTGCCAGCGTCATCGTAGCTGGCCAAGGCGCGAAGTGCGGCTCCACTCACAGCGGCATCGGTAATCAGTTTTTGCAGGTCTGGAGCCAGACCTGCGGCATTGATACCCACCAACGCCTTGAGCGATTCGGTGCGTTGATTGGCCGGAGCTTCACTATTTAACAGGAGCGTTCGCAATTCGGCCACCGCGGCAGGATCGCCGAACTTAATCGCCAATTGCGTGGCCAACTGACGGACCTCTCCATCGGTGGATTTAGATAGTTCTTTATAGACAGCAGGCCAGGACTCCGGTAACTTCGCCTGACGAACACCCTTGAGACCGGAACTAATGTCTTTGAGAATGCGCTGCGAGTCACCAATGTCCTTGTTGCCAAGCAAAGTCACCTCGGCAAGTCGCGAAAGCACCTCTGGCTGGCCACCTTGGCTGAACTTGCGAACCATAAATTGACGCACTAGCGGAATGCGATTCGCCTTCAAAATGGCGAACGCTCCCTCCAAGTCGCTTGGAATAAGGGGCTCCACTGCGTACCAGTACATCAACGGCAGATTGTGATCGCTGGCATCCTCGGCATGTGCGACCAATGCTGCGACCATCGGAACACAGGTCTTTGCGCCCAGTCGAATTGCCGCACTAGTCAGGTACAATCGCACAACCGGTGAGGGATCTTGAGCGGCCAGGCTTTCAAACTTGGCCATCACTTCCTTGGAAGGTGGACCTTGTTCGCACGACAACTGCACCGTCCAGGCTCGTACATAAGGACTGCTGTCGTCCAGCGCCTTCAGACGTGTGGCATCGTCCAGCGCTCCGACAACATGCAACGTCAATAACGCTCGCAAACGTCGTGTCTCTTCTTTGTTCGTCAAGGCGATCTGCTTCAGTTTTTCGACGGCCTCACCCTTCAGGCCACGTTCTTGCAAAACACGTCGCGCATGGCGAACATACCACTCGTTGGAATTCAGCATCTGCTCGACCAGCTCGTCATCCGAAAGCTTCTTCAGGTCGACAGCGACATGCTTGGACTCACCGTAGATGATCTTGAAGATGCGCCCGTTCGAGCGATCGTGGCCCCCTTCATTACCGTGATGGCACTGGTTGGCATCGTACCAGTCAATCATGAAAACGTTGCCGTCTGGCCCGTAAGTGAAATACAGGATCTGTGAAGAGATATCATTGGCCAGCAAGAAGTCAGGTGCGCGATCGCCATAGTAGCCCGAACCTTGCGGGAACAATTGATCCTCGTTGAGGCGTGCTCCATGAATGTTGTTCATGAAGATCTGATCGCGGTATTTTTCTGGCCATTTGCCGCCGAGATAGATCATCGCACCTGAGTGCGCATGTCCACCGCCAGCAGAATCACTGCGGTTGTTTCCATCGTGCGGTGTATGCCCAACATAATGCCGATGCCGCGCGATTGTCTTGATGTCGTCATAAGTAAAGTTATTGAAGTGCTGACCTGCCTGCCGCTGGTAACGCCCTCCCTGGATCATGTGATAGAGATGCGGAATCACGCAGGCGGTGATGAAGCACTGGCCACGGTCGTTGAAGTCCACGCCCCACGGGTTGCTGGTCCCTTCGGCAAAAACCTCGAACACATGCCGCGTGGGGTGATATCGCCAAATACCGGCGTTGATCGGGATCCGTTTGTTATCCGGGGTGCCGGGCTTGCCCACGCGTGAATGCGTAAAGACGCCATGACAGCCGTATAGCCAGCCGTCTGGTCCCCAGATAAACGCATTGAGTGTCTCGTGCGTATCTTGAAATCCCCAACCATCGAGCAAGATTTCTGGCTTGCTATCCGGCACATCGTCCCCATCTCGATCAGGAATAAATAGCAGATAGGGGGCCGCACCGACATAAACACCGCCAAAACCAACCTCCAGGCCACTCACCAGATTTAGCTTTTCGGCAAAGATCTTTCGCTTGTCGAATTTTCCATCACCATCGGTATCTTCGAAGATGAGAATTCGATCGCGCTCTTTGCCGGGCGGGGCGTGACGCGGATAGCTGTAGGCCTCCGCGACCCATATGCGACCGCGGTCATCCATGGCCATTGCAATTGGTTGCAAGACATCTGGCTCGGCGGCAGAGAGTTGAATCTTAAAACCGGGCGGGACGGTCATGGCCTTTGCAGCCTTTTCCGGGTCGAGCCCATTGCTTACTACAACGTCTTCTCCGGCACGCGCTAGATCGATTGCCGCCGGTTTCTCTTTGAAGAAGCGAAAATCGTCAAAGTTAATGTGCCCCCAGCCGCCGGAACTGTCGTCGACCAGGCGGATGAAAATTTGCTGGTCACGATATTGGGTCAAATCGACGACGACAGCAGTCATCAATTCACTATCTTTGCCAGATGATTTATGAATGACCTTCCCGGTTTTTCCTTCGACGATTTCAACGCGTGTGTTGTTCGACGCACCTCCGCCAACCAGGTAGCTGGCAAATGGTTGGGTCACCTTAAATGATGCCGATGTCAACGTCCCTTTTGGAGTGTCACCGCTGATTTCAAAGGTACCGATCCAGAAGTCTCCATGATGACCGCTCTTCATATCGCCACGTCGAGCGGCCACACGATCTCCCTTAACAGGCTGGCCAGCAAATGCATCCCCTGTGGCCATCCAGTCGTTGAGGTTGGCCTGCTCCAAACCAAGGTTCAGCTCTTTCCCTAAGCTGGTTGTCGGAATCGAATCCTTGCGATCCTTATCCGCTTCAGCGGCATTAAGTGGCGGTACACCGCCGGGCAATCCGGAGAGGACCAACGTCAGCGCGAGTGTGAGGAATGGTCGAATCATTGTCCGCTTTTGTGGATGGCAATTCATAGGATGTTCTCAAAGGACCTTTCGGTACCGGTTCGTTCAATCGCCGCGAAGGTGATTGAACGTCGGCACACTTGGCCGGTTGATAAAAAGTGATACTGTGATAATACGAGGTGGGATTCTGGCGGATCGAAACAGACTCTTTTAACCAGTTGCCCAGTTTGACAAGCCGCCACGAGGTTGTCACCGCGGACAACTCGGAGAGACCTGGCGCGAACTATTTTCCCCCTGACAGTACGCCGCCGCGACCGGCCCACGAGACTTTTACCAGCTTATGCGACAGGCAGATATTCTACATCAAACCTTGATATTCGCCGACAATTCTACCGTAAATCATCCGCAAATATGCAATATACTCAACGATTCTATGAGGCCCTTAAGTTCCACGATACACTTACAGGCCTTGAGCTTTCGATATTTAGAGATTGAGTTTTTTCCCACGAAGACTTTGTTGGATAAACGAACGTGGTAGGATAATCATTCAGACTTAATGATAGTCGCTGTACAGTCCACATTGTAGTGCCAGGTTTCAGATTCGCCTGTGCGTTTCTAGAGGCCGTGGCCTTCCCAACCGTTGGTTCAACGGAAAATCAGTCGTTGATGATTCGGTGGAAGAATGACTGTCACTAATTATATGCATTTAGAATAATCACAGTAGTCGGTTTTTCAACCCCGAAAAGCCAGGCAGCCGCGAGCTGCTTGTTCCTCCAAGAACATTAGATTTATGCCGACGTTGACGCATAGTCCCACGGTCGCGCTGTTGATTGAAACCTCGAATGCTTATGCGCGCGGTTTGTTGCGCGGTATTCGAGCGTATATGCATGAACACGATTCCTGGTCCGTTTGGCTTGGGGAGCAGCGGCGCGGCGAATCGGCTCCTAGCTGGCTGGCCAACTGGAATGGGGATGGCATCATCGCTCGCATTGAAAGTCCAGAAATTGCCAAGGCGGTTAAGAAGTCGCAGTTGCCAGCGATTGATGTTTCTGCCGCACGTTACCTGCCAGAAGTTCCCTACGTCGAGACCGACGACAAAGAAATCGCGCGGCTGGCGTTTGAGCACCTGAGCGAGCGTGGTTTTCGGAATTACGCCTATTGCGGCGATCCCGAGTTTGGCTGGTCCCAATGGCGACAGAAGTATTTTTGCCGACAAGTCGAGCAGGCTGGGTTCCAATGTAATGTCTACGAATCCAAATCGCCGACCCCCAGCGCCCCCGACTGGTATCAAGAACGCGAAGCTGTCGGCCAGTGGTTGCAGTCGCTTCCAAAACCGGTCGGCATCATGGCGGCGTATGACGTTCGCGGTCGCCAACTCCTCGATATTTGCCGCAGCGAAGGCTTGCACGTGCCCGACGAGGTGGCGGTCATTGGGGTGGATAATGACGAAGTGTTGTGCGAGCTGGCCGATCCACCGCTGACCAGTGTGGTGCCCGATGCACACCGGACGGGCTACGAGGCAGCACACTTGTTGGACCGAATGATGCGCGGAGAGACGCTTGCGGGTGGGGCGCACCTGGTCAAGCCGGCAGGAATCGTCACGCGTAAATCGACCGATGTATTTGCCACGGAAGACGCCGAAATTTCGGCAGCGGTACGATTCATTCGCGAGAATGCCATCCGTGGAATCAAGGTTGCCGATGTGCTAGCCGCACTTCCGCTCAGCCGCCGCGAACTGGAGCTTCGCTTCAAAAAGATCCTTGGCCGCACTCCGCATGAAGAGATCGTGCGGATTCAAATCGACCGCGTGAAACAGCTTCTAGTCGAAAGCAGCCTGCCATTGGCAGTCATCGCACATCGCGCCGGTTACAAACATGTCGAGTACATGACCGTCGCCTTTAAACGCGAAACGGGCCACAATCCGAGCGATTATCGTACGGCGCATCAGAATCGTGGTGGCTCGCTGCCGCGGTAGCGTGTACTCCAAGAGCCTGCTCCGGTGCCATTTGTGTGCCAGTGGCTCTGGCAGTTCGAAGTGGCAACTGCGATACCGTGCCGTTGCGATGGCAATGAATAAAAAATAATAAATAATTGATAGAAAATGGC
>JAWXCH010000179.1:0-5722 GCA_034440595.1 Planctomycetota bacterium
ACTACAATACTCCAAACCAGTTTGAAGTCGATCACGCCCCGACTGTAGCGGCGTAAATTCTACCCCGCCCACTGTCCGAAAGTCCTGGGCTAACGCAACTCTGCCTTAGTTATTTAACGATCTACCTGGGGATTGGCATGTGGTTCGTCCGTTGGACCCGTAAGTTTTCCAACTCCACGGTGTTTATCGGACCAATAGTTCAAGTTCTGCTGGTCGCATTCGGAACCTGTTCGCCGCTGATCATTAATGCCCTACTGGACTGGCGGTATACGGATAGCCTGCTGAACGTCTCGAACCCCTTCTACGTTTTTGACAGGCCATTCAGTATCAACAACAATGCCTGGGCGGAAATCCTAATTTTGGTTCCGGTAGCGCTGGTGGTACTGCTGGCGAATCTAAAACCAGTCATCGCAGAAGTCCGATACACGTTTGTCGCCCGACCCGCGCGCGTGATTGAAGAAGAAGCATCGCTAGCCGAAGTGATCGAAGTACCAACCGGGCCAAAGTCCCCCTGGGACGAGGATACTTAAGCGTTAAAGTAGCAGGCACGGTCCCCGTGCCGCAGCTTTTTGCGAAACGGTGCCGACCGTCAGCGCACGGCACACAATCCCGAGGCGCCAGCGATGAGAAGCACCGATCGGTGACGCGCCTCGCTGGCGCTTCGGGTTGAAATATAGTTACCTTACAATCCGTCAAAGCGTATCTGCTCTAGTCCTGGGCTGAACTGCCCTTCGGTTGTGTCACCAGCGACACCACCACCAGCACCAAAAACCCGAGCGGAATCGTGACGATTCCCGGCTGGCTGAACGGCACGATCGAGTCATCTGCCTTCCAGCCATAGACTTTGTCAAAGGTGTCTCCACTCATCAGAATCCAGGTCAGCGAACTAACCATACCGGCGGTGATGGCCGCGGTGATCCCTTGCCAGGTCGTCTTCTTCCAGAAGAGCAACATCACCAGTGCCGGCAAATTGGCGGAAGCGGCAATGCTGAATGCCCAGCCGACCAGGTAAGTGACATTCATTCCCTGAAAGACGATGCCGAGCACCATGGCAATAGCACCGACCACTGCGGCGGCCCACTTGCCAATGCGTACTTTCTGATAGTCCGACATTTGCAAGCCGCAAACGCTACTGAGCAGGTCATGCACCACCGCGCCACTGGCGGCAACAATCAGACCGCTGACCGTGCCAAGCACCGTGGTAAAGGCAATCGCCGAAACAATTGCAAATAGCCAGCCGCCGTCGTTAAAACTCTTTGCCAAGAGCGGTGCCGCCATATTGTCGTCACTCACGTCCAAGTTTCCGCTGGTCATTGCACCAAGACCAAGAAACAGCGTCAAAATGTAAAAGTAACCGATACTACCAATGCCGACCAAGGTACTTTTGCGCGCCGACGCCTGATCCTTCACCGTGTAATACCGAATGAGAATGTGTGGCAACGACGCCGTACCGGCAAAGAGCGCCAGCATCAGTGAGATAAAATTGAGTTTTCCGGGCAGACTGTCGCTGCGAATATCCTTGAATGCAGGGTGATTGCCGGGTTTTAGGATATCGGTACCGCTGGTGATCTGCGGCCGAAACGTGGTGGTACTGGTCCCATCCTCGGACTTCACCTCTTTCTTGCGCCAGAGTGCAATTTCACTGTTTTGAATGGTGCGTAGGAATTCGATCGGGCCGAGCGGCCCGGTTTCTGTGCTGCCGTTGGGTAGCCTGGTCACACTTCCAACCGGTCGCAAGTCGCGCTCGCCGGGGCCAGTCCCTTGCGGTACGCCATCTATCAGTCGGCTTCCATTTGGTAAAACCGTCAGCACTTGCGGGGCCAGCGATTCTGGTGAATTATCGACCGTTAGACCACGTTGGAGAATGAGAATGGTCATCACTGTGCTGAAAACGACCAAGAGCGAACCCTTGAGAAACTGAACGTAAGTCGTTGAGACCATGCCGGCGGTAACGACGATCAAAGTTACCATCGCCCCGACAATCAGCACACCGGCATAATGCGGCAGCCCGAGCAGTGGCTTGATCAGCACCCCGGCACCGACCATCTGCGGAATTAAATAGAACAGGCTGACGATCAGCGTACTGATCGCCGCGGTCAGCTTGATTCCACGCGACTGAAATCGGCTGTCCAGCGCATCGGCAAAGGTGTAACGCCCCAATCGCTTGAGCGGTTCGGCAATGACAAACAATGCGACTATCCAGCCCGCCAGGTAACCGATGGAATACAAAAACCCATCGTAGCCATAAAACGCGATCATTCCGCAGATACCCAGAAACGACGCGGCAGACAGAAAATCGCCGGCGAAAGCAAATCCATTGACGAACCAATGGATATTGCCACCCGCTGCAAAATAGGCGGCAGCCGAGCGCGAGCGGCGTGCAAAGTAAAAGCTGATCGCGAGGGTCACCCCAACAAAAACACAGAAGACGGTGATGGCCAGCGCGGAAGGTTGATGTATCACAGAGACTCCTCTGAGCTAGCCGGCGCGCGGCAGAGCCAGCCGTAAAGTAAAGACATGGCAAAAGCCAACAGAATCAGGCCGATACCGTAGACGACGGCCAGGTTCAAACCGAACAGCACAATCCAGTCCATCGTCGCCGGGGCGAACGCATTAATGCCGACAAAGACTGCATAAATGGTCGTGTAGATAAAAAACAGAATCACGCCATAGCGCGAATTACGCTTTGCCGTTGCCGGATCAAAGGCTTCCTTGTGTGTCGGCGCAGAGCTATCAAAGTGTGCCATGACTACTGTTTTGCAGGAAAAGAGGCTTGATCAACCGCGATCGGAATCTGATTGATCTCAGTGCAAACCACAAACGTGCTGCCACGAACTAAAAGAGAACACCATCTGTGTCACGAGTGACGGGCTAGACCTGGGCGGGCTGGACTTTGAAGGGGATGTCGCAAACGAAGTCGTTCGGAAGGCGTGTGGGAATAAGATTTCCGAAACAATTGTTATCACAGTGAGTGCTATAAATCAACTATCAATCTACGAAGTTCACATAAATCACGAATTAAAAATCTCATAAATATACGAGGTATCAGGTATCACGCTGCTTCTTGATCCAGTGGCAATACATCCACTGATACTGTCATTGCATGCTTGCCTCCGCCAAGGAAAACACCCTTGATCGGACAGACATCGTAGTAGTCGCGCCCCCAGGCCAACGTGACATGTTTGACTGAAGGAATCTGATTGTTGGTCGGATCAAATTCAATCCAACCGATTTCGGGACAATAGGCACCCATCCAGGCATGCGAGGCATCGGCACCAATCAATCGCGGCTTTCCCGGTGGTGGTTCCGTCAACAGATAACCGCTCACGTATCGCGCGCTCAGTCCCAGCGCACGTACACAGCCAATTTGCAGGTGAGCAAAGTCCTGGCAGACGCCACGTTTTAGCTGCATTGCTTCTTCCAGCGGCGTGCGAAGGTTGGTCGCCGTGGGATCGTAAGTGTAGTCATCATAAATGCGCTGTGTCAGGTCCAGCAGACACTCCAGCCAGGGACGCCCGGCCGAAAATGACGGTTCCGCATAGGCCAGCAATTCATCATTCGTGCGGATAAATGGGGAATCGTATAGGTACTGCACGCTTTCCAAGTGCGTGGGTGCACGACGCGCGGCCAGCCAGTCGCGAACGGTCTCCCACGGGGGTGTGCTGGACGGGAGCGGCACCTGTCGCGGCATCACCTTGACCTTGCTCAGTGCCGTGACAAACAACCGCTGGTGTCCTTCCTGAACGGTAAAGAAATGGACCTGATTGCCAAAGTAATCGGTGGCTCGTTCCATTGAGGTCGGATTGGGGCGAACCGATAGGCGATGCGTCAGACAAATCTGGTGGGAATGATCGCGCGGGGTCAAGCGAACTTCATTGTGGCAGATCGGTACCGCGTCGGAATACGAGTACGTCGTGGTATGAGAAACTTTGTACCGCATTGCTATCTTCCCAGTGACTATCTTCCCAGTCGAATTTCTGCCATCTGCCGCGAAGGACCAGAATGCACCAGGTATTGATGCGTAACTCCGTCCGAGAGGTTGCGGCACTGCGTGGCGAGCCGACCGAGCAGACGGTCCAAATGTTTGCGTGAGTTATCCCGATCCACTTCGCACAACAAGTCGATATCCACCAATCGAAGGCCAGCCAGCGCCGACATAATAATTCGCTGCTCGCTGGTCATCAGCGGTACATCTTCTTCGCGCGGAAGATTCTCCACATGCTGCGATAGCGCCACCAACTGAAACGCTACTGAACGGGGATTGGTCTCGTCAGTCAGCAGCAAATCTAATACTGGACGAAGCTGCAACGTCGTCATATAGCGACTGCGATAGGTCATCGAGCTGTCGCCAATCTCCAAAATAGCCTCCAGCACTGTGGATTCGTCCGTGGCAGGATGCACCAGCGTACTGCCCAACAAGCTGAGCGTGTGCAGCGACCGTTCCAAGCGACGTCCCATGTCCAAGAATCGCCAGCCAGGGCCGCGCGTCATGCTTTCCATGCCCAGACCGCTAAAAGCTGAGAGGCTGATCAACATCTGGTTGAGCAAAGAAAGTGCTTCACTCAGTTGAATCACACCGAGCGGAAACGAAGTGCCAAACTCTTGTTCTAGCCGATTGAGAATTCTCCAACTGTCGATCGAAATACGATCTCGAACAATCGAGGCCACCTGATGCACTTCGGTAACCGTCCGCCGTAAACTACCAGCACGAGCTTCATCAAAGATAAACGCCAGGATCTCATTCTCTAACAGCGGAACGCGGCGACCTTCAGTATGAATCAAAAAGTCAGGTCGGATCTGCCCGGAATCGGACAAAGCGTGCAACAGTACGGCCAAATCATTTGAATCGCGCGGTTGCGATTCCGAAGTCATCCGCGAGACCACGCTGCGCAACAGCCGCACCGATCCTTCCGCGCGCTCCACATGTCTGCCCAGCCAATAGAGGTTATCCGCAACACGACTCGGCAGATCGTTTCCACTGCGTCTTAGCGCAACGGGCTGTCCCGAAGGGTGCAGCAGGCTGACCTGCGCCACCGGACCTTCGGAGAGAACCCAGACGTCTTTACTTCCCTGGCCACCTAGGCTGGAATCACCCAGTGAATTTGCGGTTTCGGATACCCTGGTCAAGCCGCCCGGCATGACCAGATAGTCATCTCCCGATGCGACCAAAAAGGTCCGCAGTGCCATCCGCCATGGTTGCAGCCCGTTGGCGGTCCAAACCGGTGTGGAGCTGCGCGAGAGCGTTTCTTGAGCGACAAACTGCCGAGGCTGGTCCTTGATACGCGCGATCAGTTCGCTGCGTTCTTCAGACGAAAGCTGTTCAGCAAAAATCGGCTTGGCTGTACGTGGCGAAAAGGCCGGCTTAATGACAACTTGGTCCAAATGCTCTACCACATAGCGCAGCGAATCCGGCTCTCCACACCACCAGGTCTGCACGCTCGGCAGGCTTAGGTCTTCACCAAGCAGACGGCGTGCAAGCTGCGGCAAGAATGCCATGAAAGCAGGGGCCTCTAGCAAGTTGCTCCCTAGCGGATTCGCAATGGCCACATTTCCTGAGCGCGCCGCCTGCACCAGACCGGACACACCAAACGCCGAGTGCGCGGAAAGCTCCAACGGATCGCAGTCGTCATCGAACACGCGTCGCAGTATCACATCGACCTGAATCAGTCCGCCAAGTGTTTTCAGATAAACCCGGCTGTCTCGAACCGTCAGGTCTCCACCC
>JAWXCH010000180.1:0-6320 GCA_034440595.1 Planctomycetota bacterium
ACACTACAGTGCGGCAGTGGTTCGGTGTAGCGGAACCAGCTTGCCAGTTTGGCAATATGAGGCGATGGAAATAGCTGCACGAGCTACTCAAATCTCTTCGATCGGCAGTTTGTGCTGGCGCATGAAGTCGAGAGCTTCTTCGCGCGTAAAGACGCTCTCGGTGGCACTGACGGCACGAACGCAACTGGCACCCAGGGCACTGCCCCAACGGAGGGAGCCAAGGCTGTCCTCTCCGAGCAGCATGCCGACGATAAAGCCAGCGTCAAAGGCGTCTCCGGCACCGGTGCCGCCAACAAACGTAGTGGGGTAGGTACCAGCCTTGATCCGGCGACCCTCTTCGACCAACACCGTGCCGCGATCTCCCTGCGTGATGACAACGGTTTTTGCTCCGGCAGAACGAAATCGCTCGGCTTGGGCGATAGGATCGGATAGTCCTGTGATTCGTTCGGATTCATCCGCGCTCGGCAAGAACACATCTGTCTCGCTCAACACACCCTGCAAGCGGCTCCAATGGTCACCAGTTCCGGCCAAAACAACATCCAGTACCGTGCGCACGCCAGCGGCGCGTGCCTTGCGAAATAGTTCCGTCAACTCGCCAGGAATTTCCAAACCCGGCATCATCAAGTAGCCGCCGACGTAAAGGATCCGCGACTGACGGACGGTTTCCCAATCGATATCTCCGGCGCGAAACAACCGATTGGCACCGACCGTATGGATAAAGCGCCGGTCTTGCCCGGCCACGTTGATAATCAGCGTGCCGGAGGTGGACTCTCCTGGCAGCTTGCGCATGCCACTGGTTTCCACTCCCCCTTGGTTGAGGATATTGAGCGCCACCTGGCCGAATTCATCATCGCCAACGCAGCCCGCCGCTCCAACGACCACTCCGACACGCGCCAGATTCATCGCCACATTGGCGGCGCATCCGCCAATGCTGACCGGCAGTGCATCTGCCAGCACCAACTCGCCAGCTTCGGGCAATCGCGCGATGGGCGTACACAGATGGTCCACGACCATAATGCCAGCACTCAGACACTCAAACTTCATCGCATTCCCCCTCTACAGCCTGTGGTCAATCAAATCAGTTGATCGTGAATGTAATTGCCGCTCTCGCAAGTAGCCAACTAGTGTAGCCAAAAGGGGGTGCGGTCGGCCAGCGATTGTCCACAGATTTGATCTAGCAGACTTGAACTAATGGAGCGGGCGCAATTTCTTGATTTCCGCCAGAGTGGCCAGCAAGTCGGCCGGTAATGGCGCGATGAACTCCAGTAGTTCATCTGTGGCCGGATGTCGCAACTTCAGCCGCGCCGCGTGGAGTGCCTGACGGTCCAGTACTACCTCACGATCCTCTGGATTGCGTTGCAATTCACCTCGCAAAATGCGATCGCGCCCGCCGTATAGCTTATCGCATAGCACCGGACAGCCGATATGCGCCAGATGCAACCGAATCTGATGCGTGCGGCCGGTTTTGGGAAGCAAACGCACTGCCGCGAAACCGGCAAAGCGCTCGATGACCTGGTAGACAGTCTGCGCGGGTCGACTCGTCGAATGGTCGTGACGGATGGCCATTTTTTCTCGCTGATACGGGTGCGCGCCGACAGGCTGATCGATGATGTCGCCGTCGCGGTCTGGCACTCCGTAGGTGATGGCAAAATATTCTTTTTCGGCAGTCCGCGCTTCAAATTGACTGGCCAGTAGGAGGTGAGCCTGATCAGTTTTGGCAACCACCATCACGCCGCTAGTATCGCGGTCCAGCCGATGGACAATGCCAGGTCGCGTTGGACCGCCTGCTCCGCTCAGTTTGTCAAAGTGAAACTGCAATGCGCTGGTGAGCGTTCCGCTCCAGTGCCCCTTAGCTGGATGCACGACCATGCCCGGCGGCTTGTTGATTGCGGCGAGCCACTCATCCTCGTAGAGGATTTCTAGCGGGATATCCTCGGGCTGAGGAGCCTGACGCGGCAACTCTGGCAGAACGATTGTGACACGTTCGCCAGTTTGCAATTTGTGTGCGGCTTTGGTTCTGCGCCCGTTGACTTCGACCGCGTCGGCGTTGACCACTTTGCGCAAGTGAACGCGGCTATAGTCGGAGAATTTTTGCGCTAGAAAGATGTCCAGCCGTGCACCGTGGAATTGCTCGTCAACAATCAGCTCAATCGGTTCACCATCGACAATATGCATATCAACTGCCGCGCGAGCAGCACACTCTCTATTTAGACTTAGCCGGCTCGGTCACCGGAGGTGCCGGGGTCGATGGTGTTGTCGTAGGGGGGACTGGCACAGCGGCAGGTTCGGTTTTAGTCTCCGTCTTGGCCGGTGCCGGTGCAGGCGCGACCGGTGGGGCATCGCTCTTGGCCGGTGTCGCCGCCGCAGGCTCGGTAGCGGGCGGTGTCGTGACAGGCGGAGACGTGCTTGGTGGAGTAGCACCTGGCGCACCCAAGTCGGGTCCAGTAACAGGAGGCGTAGCGGTATCTAAACCAGAGTTGATTCGCGGCAGCTTCAGCGATTCTTCAGTGAATGGCGTGCTTGAGCCCGCTGGCTGCGAGGGGTTGCCAGGACTGCCCAAATCGAGCAGCGGACTGCCGGAATTTAGACTGCCGTCCGTAAATGGGAGTCGCTCTCCAGTCAATCCAGGAATTGCAGAATTAAACGGCGTGATCGGCTCTTGCTTCACAAACCAGTTGTACCAAGACTGCGATTCAGGCTTGCTCAGGCTCTCAATTCTTTGGCGAGCGAGCAGTGCATAAGGCTGTGAGCCGGTTGCTTGCGTGAGACGCTTGTAATTATCCAAAGCAGCGGTCAGTTCGTTCAAAGACTCGTGCGCTCGGGCCAGTCCAAAAGTCGCTCTTGCCGAAACTAGCTCATTGCTAGGATCCTTCAGCAGCACCGCTTCGTAATGGGTAATTGCCTTCTTCAGCGCTTTTTGACCAGCAACTCGATTTGAAAACAGGGAATCAATCCCCTCCTTCAGCAACATGTCCGCCAGTTCGACTTCCGCAAACTGTCCCGCGGGAACGTCAGAATATGTTTTGAAGACTACTTCCAGCGCTTCTTGCTTAGCCTGATCCGACTCCAAACCCAGAGCGGAGCTGTAGGCCTCCCAGGCATCGGCCTTATTCCTGGTAGAGTTGCTTTGAATTAGATGCCAACAGAAATAGATCGCCGCAACGGCCAGCACAACGCCCAAAACGGCTCGCCAGTACTTTTGGAACCTGTGGCCCGCACTGTTTAGCCAAACAGCGAGGTCGTTCTGTTGAAGTTCGTGAAGTCGCTCCGTCTTCATGCGTCTGGCCTGCAAAGGTGAACGAATCGTGAAACTTCCTGCGCGCCGGTCTTCTTGACCAGGTACGATTCGGCAGAGTGTTTCACGGCGTAAGTGTCGATAAGCATGGAGTATACGGCGAGAATTCTGACTTCGTCAAGGCCGCGTTAGGAAAGCTTGATTGGCAGCCGGTGTAACTGCAAAATGAAGCGACCCTAATCTGTCAGGATTCCGGCAAGATCCGTGGTAGCTGCCCGATCGATAAGTCGGCTAACAGGGCCCTGGACAATAGACAGCGAAACAGGGGACCGTTAGACTCGCTCGGCTACTGAGTCACTAATTTCACCTCCGCGCTTGTCGATTTTGACCGTTTCTGACGAAATATCCATTCATGGCGGATCTCAATCCCTCACAACGCGAAGCGGTCATGACACTGCGGGGGCCGCTGCTGGTCCTGGCCGGTGCCGGAACCGGGAAGACGCGCGTCGTGACGGTGCGGATCGCTCAGCTCATTAAGTCGGGGATTGCGCCATCCAAGATTCTGGCGGTGACGTTTACCAACAAAGCGGCGGCGGAGATGCAGGAGCGTGCCGCCAAGCTACTGGGGAAGGGGCGGAAGGAACGCCCGGAGATTTCGACGTTTCACTCGCTTTGCGTGCGAGTATTACGGCGACAGATTCACCATCTGGGCTACCCGAACGCCTTCGCGATCTATGACCGGAGCGATCAAGAAGGCCTGGCCCGAAGTGCCCTGCGCGAGATCAAAGTCCCCGATGAGTCGCTCCGCCCAGGGGACTTGCTGTTTCAGATCAGCCGCTGGAAGACACAATGCTTGTCCCCCGATCAAGCGGCCAATGCGGCTGAAAGTGACAAAGAGCATCTGGCTGCGATGGCCTATCGGCGGTATCAGAAATCGCTGAAGTCGCTCGGTGCGGTCGATTTTGATGATCTACTGGGACACACGGAGCATTTGTTTGCCAAGTTTCCCGATGTTCGCCGGGCCGAGGCGGCGCGCTACCAGCATCTGCTAGTGGATGAATATCAGGACACCAATGGCAGTCAGTATCGGATTGTGAAGGCGCTGGCCACGCACCACCGCAATCTGTGTGTGGTGGGAGACGACGATCAATCGATTTATGGCTGGCGCGGCGCCGAGGTCACACACATTCTCAGCTTCAAGAAGGACTGGCCCGACGCCAAGGTAGTGCGGCTGGAAGAAAACTATCGATCGACCGCCGAAGTGCTGGAGATAGCCAACCGACTGATCAAATTCAACGAACTGCGGCATGATAAGGTGTTGCGCCCGGCACGGCCTGGGGGCGACAAGCCGGGCATCTTGCAGGCCAAGGACGAAGAAGAGGAATCAAAACAGGTCGTTGAGGACATCAAGCGGCGGTTGCAAATGCCGGGCGTGCAGCCGCGCGATATTGCAATTCTATTTCGGACCAACGAACAGCCGCGGGCGTTTGAAATGGAGCTGCGGAAGGCGAAGTTGCCATATGTATTGGTCGGCGGTCAGTCGTTCTATGATCGGACCGAGGTCCGCGATATTACGGCATATATGAAGGTACTGCAGTCCCCACAGGATGAGGTTTCGCTACTGCGCATCATCAACAATCCACCTCGCGGGATCGGCAAATCGAGCATCACCTCGCTTTTGGAAAAAGCGGTGGAGCAGAGTAAACCGCTGTGGGAAGTTCTAAAAGACCCGCAGTCGCATGCCAAAGTCACCGCGGCGACCAAAAATCATATTGAGAACTTCCGCACATTGATTGAACAGTTCCGCCAGCGAGCTAAGAGCGAGCCGCTGCTGGGTGTCGTTTCAGACTTGATCCAGGCGATTGGCTATCGAAACGAAATTGCGCGGACCGCTAAGAAGCCGGAAGAAGAGCTGACTCGCTGGGGCGCGGTGGAAGAGGTGGTGAATGCACTCTCCAACTATGAGAAACGTGCCGAGAAGCCAGATTTGCGCGAGTTCTTGGATGAGATCACGCTAGGGGATCGGGAATCGAACGATGACAAGGAAAAACAGTTGAAGCAGAACGCTATTGCGCTGATGACCTTGCACGCGGCTAAGGGGTTGGAGTTTTCGCAGGTCTATTTGATTGGCATGGAAGAAGGGATATTGCCGCACCATCGCAGTATCGAGACCGGCGGACAGGCAATCGATGAAGAGCGACGGCTATGCTATGTCGGTATCACACGTGCGCAGGACCGTCTGACCATGTCGCTATCACTAACGCGGATGAAATGGGGAAAACCGCGTACGTCGGTTCCCAGTCGGTTCTTGTACGAGCTAACCGGCCAAGTCGCCACTGCCGCCGAGGGGGCCGCCAAAGTGGCGGCGCTGAAGCGAGAAATTGCCAAGCGCGAGGGGCGCTATTCGGCGGGAAGAGGTGGAAAGGCGGGTGCGAGTTCGCCGAAGCGCGGTTAGGTTTCTCACCGCACCCGGCCTGCATCGCAATCATCGATCGCGTGATTCAATAACCGTTCTAACTCTGCCACACCACGTAGGCGACCGACGATGCGTGGATGCACGTAGACCCGGACTCGTTTCACATAATCGTCGAATTGTTCTTTCGCTAATGCGCGAACCACCGGCGAGACACTCTCTAGCTTGCGGTAGCGCTGATCCTTCGGGAAATAAACATCCACATTGAACTCGATTTCGCGCTCGACGGGCGGAGCGTCGAACAGCACCTCGTGGGCCGCGATCGGTTCGCCTAGATGACTGGCCAGCCGCGCGGCGAATTGTTCCGCCACATTGACCAGCCAGGCATAGGGCCGTCGCGCCAGCCGCTCGTACATCTCACGTTGCTCAAAATAGCTGTATTGCACTAGGCGTTTGTACAACGAGCGCTGCGGTCCAAATAGCCCGTTCACCAATTCCCCCGCCGGTTCTGTGCCGGCGAGACGAGCCAGTGCCGCTATCCAGTCGCTTTCCCCGAGTTGAAATAGCGTGCCGAAGTCCAGTTGCGGTTGCAACAAGAAAAATGCACGTTGCAGCATGGCCGTCGCCGAGCGGACAGTGTGGTGCCAGTAGACCTCGCTGAACATCACATAC
>JAWXCH010000181.1:0-7768 GCA_034440595.1 Planctomycetota bacterium
AACAACTCTCGCGTGGGATCTGTTGGCTGTCCGGCCTGCGTCATGATGTTCAAAGCAACCGCCTCAAGCTGGATGCGTGCCGCTCCAGGGGACTGGCCAAGATGAATCACATAGTCGTAATTTGCCTGCAGGTCGGCGTGCAGCCGCTGCGGCAGTTCGGCGAAATCGACCGGATACCGTCGCGTGGTCAAAAAACCGTTGTTCGGAAGCTGACGTGTGACCTCGACCAGTGCCAGCCAACTTGCATTTGAACTCCACGGGCCATACGGCTCAAACGCGGTTAGCAGGACTTTAGGCAGCATAGATTAAGTCGCAAGATTTCAAAAAAGCGAAGCCAATTCACGGAACCGCCCCTTATACTAACCCGCAGAGTCAGCGAGGAAAACCGCCAAAAGGTGCCGCGCGTCGTAGGCATCGGGTTACACTCTGTTGCCTGTCACTCCGTGAAAGTGTACCTGCCAGGTAGGAGGTTGCCTTAAGTCGAATGTCCCAGTTGAGCACTCTTTCGCGGAGCGAAAGGCGACTGTAACCCGACGCGCCAGCGAGGAAAACAGCCAAACGGCACTGCGCCTCGCAGGCATCGGGTTAAAATAGAAAAGCCGCCGCGGCCGAAAACCGGCTAATTCTTGCCGTCAGGGTGCCAGACCGATAGACTTGGTGCTGTGGATCCAATCGGCCTTGGCAGGGTCCGAACCGCTGGCCGCCGAAACGTGATCCCCTGACCTGCATCCCACCATTTATATTCCACCGCCGGAAGCTCTCCCTCCGAATTCCCTCCTGAGGTCTATAATGCTGCGAACGAAATTGTCTCACCGGTCCATTGCTCGCATTCTGCTGGCGGCGGCGCTGGCCGTTGCGATCTACATGTTGCTCCCTACCTGGCAATCGGCCGGAGCCAAGGACTCCTCACCAACCCGTGCAAAAGCAACCAAACCGGGCGATTGGCCCGAATGGCGTGGGCCAATGCGCGATGGTAAGTCTATCGAAACTGGCTTGCTGACCGAGTGGCCAGCCGATGGGCCAGAGCTGATCTGGAAAGCTGACGGTATCGGCGAAGGTTTTTCCAGCGTCTCGCTGCAAAACGGCAAGATCTACACTGTCGGCAATACCGACGACAAAACGATGTCGGTTACCGCCCTTCGCGCTGCCGATGGCGAAAAAATCTGGACCGCACCGGTTGCCGAAGCCTACTTTCATGGCAATGGCGATGGCCCTCGCAGCACGCCGACTTTGGATGGCAACCTGCTCTATCTGATCACGCCGCAAGGGGACGTGGTCTGCTTGAAAACGTCCGACGGCAAAGAAGTCTGGCGGCGCAGTTTGATCAAGGACTTTGGCGGGCAGATGATGTCTAAATGGGGATACAGCGAGTCCCCTCTCGTCGATGGTGAAAGGCTGCTTTGCACTCCTGGCGGTCGCGACGCCACCATCGTCGCTTTGAGCAAACGAAACGGCAAGGAAATCTGGCGCAGTGCCGTTCCCGATATCGGCAGTGCCGGCAAGGATGGTGCCGCCTACTCTTCCATCGTGCAAAGCAACGCCTGCGGGGTGCCTCAGTACGTGCAGCTCCTTGGCCGCGGGGTCGTCGGGGTCGATGCCAAAACCGGAAAATTCCTGTGGGGTTACAACCGCATCGCCGGCGGCGTGGCCAATGTCCCTGACCCCGTTGTCGATGGGGACCATGTATTTGCCACGACCGGGTACAACGACGGCGGCTGTGCCACTATCAAACTGGTCAAGGATGGCAAAGAGATCAAGGTCGAGGAGCTGAAGTACCGCCCGGCGAATGAATTTCGCAATCACCACGGCGGCGTCGTGCTAGTCGACGGGCACCTCTATTTTGGCAACGGCCAGAACCAAGGCTTTCCCACCTGCCTGGAGTTTCTGACTTTGGAACCAACCTGGGGAAAAGAACGGGGTGCCGGTTCCGGTTCTGCCGCAGTTGCCTACGCCGATGGCCAGCTTTATTTCCGTTACCAGAACGGGGTCATGGCCCTGATTCCAGCGGACCCCAAGGAGTACAAGCTGACCAGCAGCTTCAAGATCCCCGATTCGAGTAAGCCGAGCTGGCCACACCCGGTGATTGTCGGCGGTCGGCTTTATATCCGCGAACAGGACCAACTCCTGGTCTACCGCATCAAATAGCGGGAATTTGCTCGAACTAACCAGGGCAAGACGCACCGCCGGTTCCGGCCAGGTGGCGATGCTTTTTGCCTCCAAAAATTAGTGCAACCGTCCATCGGCTACGTTACACTGAATACCTGTCTGCATCTCCCACCGCAAGGGATCCTTGAGGCGAGGGAACCAAGCATGCACGTGGTTCGTCGAACTATTCTATTCAGACTTGATCCAGTTGAGACTTTCGGAGCCTGGTGGCAGGGTAACTGCAATGACAAACGGTAAGTCGACAACAACATTCCAATCACAACAACACATCGGGGTATTCATGTTCACTCAATCGACATCCTCAACATCGCTCTCGATTTCAACTCAGTCCTCCTCTCGCAAGTGCCGCAGCGCGTGGTCGATCCTGCTCGCACTACCGCTAGCATTTCTCAGCAGCAACGCTATCGCCGCAGACAAGCCGGACCCGGAAACGATCCGCATCCACCTGATGGACGGCTCAGTGATCTCTGGCAAGCTTTCGATGAAGGAACTGGCGATCGAGACGGAGTTTGGAAATCTGAAAGTTCCGGTCGAAAAAATCAAAAGCCTGACACCAGGACTGACCAGTCGTCCCACACTGGCCAAAGAAGTTACCAAGTTGATTGATGACTTAGGCTCGACCATCTTCAGCGATCGCGAAAAAGCCCAGGCTGCACTAAGCAAACTGGGGCTGCCGATTCGTGCCGAACTGGAGCGATTCAAGGACGACGAAGACATCGAGCGCCGCAATCGCGTGCAAACAATTCTGACCGAGTTTGACCAACTGGCCGAAGAACAGGAACGCGGGGACGCGCGACCGGAGCTAGGCCCATCCATGCAACAGCGCGACGTGATTGAAACGACCGAATTCACGATCGTCGGCAAGATCGTTCCGCAGACGTTTGGCATCAGCAGTCTGTATGGTGACCTGAACGTCAAGCTGGCCGATATCCGTCGTGGCCAGCGTGATGTCGGCGGTCGCGAGCCGCAAACCGAAAAGATCGACGTCGCTGGAACGCATATGATCCCGCAAAGTTCAGTCCACACCAAGGTCCGCGTCGAACGTGGCGACGTGGTGACCGTGACCGCCGAAGGGATTATCACTATGTCCCCCTGGGGATCGCGTGCCAGCAGCACCCCGGACGGCAATCAGCAGTACGGGTGGTACATCCCTGAGCAGATTGCGATCGGCACGCTGATCGGCAAAGTCAACGGCGCGGACAAGTTTGAGAAATTTGGCTCAAAAAAGACCTTCACCGCCGACCGAGCCGGCACACTGGAACTGGGAGTCGCTATGCAGCCCGGCCAGTTGGGTAACAACTTCCCTGGGAAGTACAGCGTGAAGATCCGGGTTCAGCCAAAGCAGCCGTAGGGGTGAAACCTTCTAAACAGGTTATCTCACTGTTTCGTCGCCGGTTCGGCAATAAATAACCCTTGCTTGACAATTGTCAACAGCGGAATAAGATTGATTGGATGAGCCGCCCGAGGCATCCCGATAAGCACATTGAGAGTGCGATCAAATACGCGGAAAACGTCGGCTGGAGGGCAGAACTGTCCAACGGCCATGCGTGGGGACATCTCTATTGTCCCGAACAGAGTCGACAGGGCTGCAAAATATCGGTGTGGTCCACTCCGCGCAATGCTGAAAATCACGCGCGGCACATTACAAGAGAAGTTGATCGGTGCCCGCATTGTGAAGAGGATAAAGAATTGGGGCAACTGGAGAATGGTGATGACGATGAAACCTGAAGCATGTGAATCTGAATACGATTTTGTGCTGGTTCTCAGGGGAATCTCAGAAGCGACCGAAGAGGTCGAGTCCGCACTATTTGAAGTTGGCTGTGACGATGCGACTATCAGTGTGCGATCTGGTTGCGTTTATCTGACTTTCTCCAGATCAGCGCCGTCCTACAAGGACGCAGTGTTGAGTGCCGTTCGAGATGTACGCAAAGCGGGGCACGGCATCGAAGTGCTACGCGTCGACGATTGCAATCTCGTTACTCAAGCCGACATAGCAAGACGAATCGGCCGAACGCGACAATTGGTTCAGCAGTACATCAACGGCACACGAGGCCCAGGTGGATTTCCGCCCCCCGCGTGCCATATCGCCGAACGAGCGCCACTTTGGTATTGGTGCGAAGTTTCGTACTGGATGTCACAGAATGGAATTGTGAAGGAACAGGTAGCCCGCGAAGCCACCGAAGTCGCAATTATCAATTGCCTGCTCGATATGTCGTATCAACAGGATATCTATCCCGAACTCGCGCAAGAACTTTTTCACGAGTTGCTGGAAGATTAGGCGGCGTTGCGCAAAGTGTAGCCGAACGTAGCAACGATCCGTGGTTCCGCTCATTTCTATATAAGCCTACTGGGTACCGCGCCAGGCGTAAACAGTAGCTACTTCACCTGATCGCTCAAGAATTCCCGTTCAGACTCGGTCAATGGTTGTTTCCATTTTTTGGACGCCAGTAGCGTCTGCAAAGCTCGCCCGACCCGCGCTTCACTAACTTCACCAATCGGCACCGTGGACCAATCGCAGTTCTCCAGGCAATATTCCAAGTACTTGATCGAAGTTTCTGCCTCGCCACCAATGTTGTAACCGCCGACGACATAGAACGGGATGTTGTCGACCAGCTCGATCGGGCACAACGGCCAGTCAGTTCCCGTCGTATCGCCAAAAAACAATGGCGCACCAAGCCATGGAACACGAAATTCCTTTCCTGGTTTCGCCACGAATAGCATCCGGCACAGCAATGTAACGCGATCATCGTCATGCGTCTGAGCAAATTTGGTCATTTGTTCAACGGCTTTTGCTTTTCCGATTTTCTGCAAGTGTTTCGCCACGCGTGCATAGGGAATGACCTTGAACGGTTTATTGGGGCCTGGCAGATCGCCGATATCAATCGCATTCTTGGCAGTGCCGCCGTCTGCCTTTTCGCTCAGCCCAGCAGGTGACGTTGGATCGGCACCTCCGCAAATGGACATGCCACAGAGCAAGAGAACGACCGCTAGAAATGGCGTTGAAGACATTGTTCTACCCCTTTGTTCTAGATTGAGCGGAAATTAAAAACGCAACAGGAACGACTCCCTCAGGATACGAGACGATAACCCACCGTGTCAAATATTCAACGATTGAATGTACATGGCTGATCGGTACGGGCGACGATTTATTATTTGTTATCAATCATTTGTCATTTGTTATTGAAGAGAAGCAAGCACTAACGGTACACCCTCAATCGACGTACACAAACGCTTTTGCATTAAATAGCGCATGCGCGGCGTCCTGCCAGGCAGGTTGATACGTTAGCATCTCGCCAGTATCACCGCCGCGTAGTTTGGTGCATTGCTCGACCAGTTTGACCAGACGCGCAATCTCCGCTGGTTGCGGCGGACGACCAAATGCGGCAAAGACCATTCGCTCGGCACGCTGCTGCGGGGAACTACTGCCATCATTCAACACTTGCTCGCTCCAGTGTTTGGCCATCGCAATAACGAATGGGTCATTCAGTAGCGCCAGCGCCTGATCCGGTACATTGGTCGTGTCGCGCTTGCCGGTGGTCAGCTTTGGGAGCGGTTGATTGAATATCGCCAGAAATTTCGGCGGCTCCATTAGCGTCATTTTCTGATAGATGCTGCGGCGGCCGTTGCCGTCCAGCGGCCCGCGAAATAGACGCTTGTCCCCATCTTCCGCCGTGCGATACGGATCAATCGGCGGGCCACCCAGCTC
Source organism: Planctomycetota bacterium (assembly GCA_034440595.1). Classification (GTDB taxonomy): domain Bacteria; phylum Planctomycetota; class Planctomycetia; order Pirellulales; family JALHPA01; genus JAWXCH01. Next base: position 5,873 of record JAWXCH010000181.1, read on the forward strand.
TGGGCTAAGCCGTCCAGACACCGCCAGCAACGAATCGCGAATCGCCTCGGCATCCAGTCGCCGCACCGGGCGATGATGCCACAAGCGGTTCTCTGGATCGGTGGTCAATGCCGCCGGCACGGTCTGGCCACTTTGCCGCCATGTGCGCGAAGTGACAATCAGCCGGATCTGTTTTTTCAGGGACCAATTCTCCTGCACAAAACGATGCGCGAGCCAATCGAGCAGTTCTGGATGCGTCGGCGGTTCACCCAAATGGCCAAAATCGTCCGGGGTGCGAACAATCCCTTCGCCAAAAAGTTGCAGCCACAATCGGTTCACCAGCACCCGCGCCGTGAGCGGGTTATCATTACTGGCGATCAAATGCGCTAGTTTCAAACGGCCACTCGATCGGTCAGTGGCCTTATCGGTAGCCGACGAATCTGCCGCGTTCAATGCTGCGTTTCCAGCCAGCAAGCGGATATGACCGCGACGGACCTCGTCGCCAAACTCTTCATAAGACCCGCGGATAGCGATTCGCTCGTCCGTCGCCTCATTCCATTCGGCCGCCGAACCGATCGTCCGCTCCGGTTGCAGCTTTGCTTCGGCTTCACGATAGCGAGCAACCAACTCCGTCAGCTTGGAACTCTGCTTTGCATCATTCGACAGCCACTTTGCCGCCAGTGCTTCGTTCAGTAGCAGCACATCTTCTGCGGTGGACTCTCCATCACGCAGCCGTTCCACCGCAGAGAGCAGCGTATCAGCAAAGCGGTTGGCCCAGGCCTCTCTGGACGGCGGAAGTTCTTCCTCTGCCAGAAAGGCCTCAAGCCGTGCCAGCTCATCGACCGGGCCTTTGTCCGGCGCATGCTGATAGATCCGACTGACCCCGAACCAGGAATTGGGATCGGTCAGGTCTTTCTCGGTGACGCCGTTGTAGCGAACTCGAGGGGGGAAATAATTATTGAGCGACTTTGTCGTCATCTCAAAATAGACGCGCCGCTTGAGCGTGTCGATCGTTCCACCCAGTCGCAGAAAATCGCCGGCAGTCAGTTTTAGCCAGCCGAAGTTCGGTTGATTAATAAACTTCATTCGCTCGGAATGAAACGCCTGGTCAATAATAAACGCCTGTGCGGCAAACTTGCCTGCTACATAACCGATCGAGAATGTCCGTGCCGCCTTGGCATCCAACAACGGGCTGCGCAGTGCCCCGGCCAGACGTTGCGACCAGACATGCGACCAGCGACCCGCCGGCAAAATTTGATTGATCGCACGATCTCCAGCGGCAGCAATGACCAGTTCGCCATCGGCCACTTGTCCATGCTCCATGCCCAAACCGTCCCACCGCCAGCGAGCGGTTGGATCGGGGGATTCATGTGTGTTGGCTTCACTACCGCTGGCAGAGTTATTGCCGGCCGGGGTGAAATCGACCCAGAGCGTGAGATTGGCCTTGTTCGCCGCCGCGCGACGATCGTGTTCGGCGCGGAAGTCCTCCATTGAAAGCGGAGGCACAGGCGTCGACGCCGCAGGTACTTGTGTAACAACTGCCGCGCTCTCGATTTTTGCTGATGTACCTAGCAGCGATGCATTCGCCGGCCCGGTTGTTTGTGGTGACGTAGCTTGCGGTGTGGAAGCTTGCTGTGTGGCTGTTTGCAGCGAAGCCGTTTGCCGGTGCCACAGTTCACCCAGCGTCGTCGGAAACGGCGCCAGCGTACTGGCAGGTTTCGCATCAGTTAGTTTTGCATCTGCCGATTTCGCCACAGCAGGTGGCTTGAGCGCCAAGAATTTGCCGACGATAGCATCTCTGGAGCCAAGCCAGCTCGTCGCCAGTTCGTCACGAATTTCCCGCTTGATGTTTCTTAGCTCTTCGATGGTGGCCACGTTGGGATCGACAGTTTCAACACTTCGCGCGCTCCACCGGGT
>JAWXCH010000182.1:0-2796 GCA_034440595.1 Planctomycetota bacterium
TCAAACCCGATCAACCAACCAAGCCGAAGCAAGCTTCGGGGTATCGGACCCACAGCGAATGAACGACTGCAATATACTCGACCTGACCCCTTTATTGCCTTTTCGGCTAGATTTTGCCACCTCAATTGAGGCGCCTTTATTTAAGTTATTTGAATGGCCGATAGAATTTTGTGCCCTGCACAATATGCCGACAATAACCAATCAACATCATGACAAATCCGAATGAAAAAACCGCACTCGTATTTCTAGCAACCTTAGCAACAGACGTCGCCCGCCTCCATCGATCCCAACTGCTGCTTGGAAAGATCCTCTTTGAATTATTCCCTGATTATCCGGTCGCTCAGAAAGCTGCTCTTATGGATGAATTAGAACAAAGTCGGCTGATTTCAGAGAAGCTAGCGGAATACACAGTTCAATCTATGATTACATCCCGTACCTAGTTCATTGTGTCGGGTTCGGGTTTGGGTTCTGAGGTCCCGGGATGCGTATAAGTTAGCGCATCGAAGCACCCTCATCGTAGGATGTTTCTACCATCATCCGGCACACGCGGTCCGGTCGGTGATCCCAATTTCGATTAGGATGATTGTAGCATGGATTTTGTCCGGCGATATGAACGAAATTGCCATTAGGGTGGTAAAGCCGCGCCACCTCAGTGGTAGAGGCACAACTGCTCAACATCAGATAGCTTCGTCCTTGTATAACCAGCGCATAGATGGTCAGTTAGTCCATCACTTGCTCCGGGGCCACGCGTGCTTAATCTCTATCACTAACCGATGAGTTCAACTACGCCTGCTCCTCAATTGCCCGGCTGCCTCTCGGTTTCCGGCTCCATGATAACAACGACTAAGCTCGATTCGGAGGTTGGGCTTCGGATGTTTGCACTCGGCTTGCGATTCAAGGATCGGCCTGAAGATCCGTGGACAAAACGTTTCAATGCTTTCAAAGCTGGCGATCATGGCGCGGTAAAGGCTGGTGCAGCTACGCTCGCGTATGCATTGAAGAATGCGAATTGGAAGCCCCGGCGTAGGGTCATACTTGGAGCCATTTCATCGAAGGACATTGAGCTCTCGTCAAAGTCGCCCGTCGATGCGCTTTGCCGCCACCTTTCTGTCGCTCTTGATTGGGAGTGGCGGCAGGATATCATCAAAAAAAAGCCCCACAAAAGCCTTCACACCATCACTGCCAGTTGCCATGACCGTGACGCCGAAGTAAAGGATGCATACACAGTGTCTGCTCTAGGAGACGAACCCGGAATGGTAATGATTATTGATGAATTCGTCACCAGAGGGGCCACGTCAGGTGAAATCAAGCGAGCTTTCAGCAAAGAAAATCCAGGTTGGTGCTTCGCTTGCATCGCGTTGGCAAAAACCGAGGGGGTAGGCTACTGGAGGGATAAAGGCATCGTTATCTCGAACTCGCATATACCCGACTCTCTGTTGAAGGTATGGGAGCAAAATGAGTGAAACTCCGCAAACCCTCCACGCCCTTGCCCTGCTTCAACTGCCAGGAGTGGGCCCGGCCACAGCTCGAAAGGTGCTAGTGCAGGATGGCGATATGCCCGTGCCCGAAGTGGCCGCGAAGGCAATTTCGACATTTAGCGAAATTGCTTGGCACGTTGCCATACGCGACGCTCAGCGGATTATCGAGGAAGGCTCACGGTCGGGAATTACGGCAATTGGTATTACAGCCTCAGGATATCCTGCTAGGCTAAGAATAATCTCTGACGCGCCAGTGGTCATCTACGTTAAAGGAAATGTTGATGTCTTGGCGAGGGATGCGATTGCCGTGGTGGGAACTCGTAATGTAAGCGCTGCGGGCACGCGTTTGGCTAAGCTGATTGCCGGTTATGTTGCGAGACGCGGATATGTTGTGGTCAGTGGCCTCGCTCTGGGAGTGGATTCACTGGCGCACGAAGCCGCGTTGGAAGCAAACGCGCTAACCGTCGCCGTACTGGCGCATGGCCTGGATACCGTGGCTTCCACCTCGCACAGGAAATTGGCTGAGCGCATTCTCGCTTCTGGAGGAACCCTGATGAGCGAACATCATCACGGTGTTCCCGCCCGTCCGCAGGAATTCGTTCGACGCAATCGTCTACAGAGCGGGCTTTCTATTGGCTCAATTGTGGTTGAAAGCGGGATTGTCGGTGGCTCCATGCATCATGCCCGTTTCACGAAGAATCAGGGCAGGCATTTGTTCGCGCCGCTCGCCTCTTCAGCGGCGTCACGCGGCGATCTCGACGAGTCTGGAGCACTTGAGTTGATCGATAAGCTCGGGGCCATCCCGATTCGAACACTGGGAGATTTGGGGCGAGAACTTGACAGAATTAAGAGTCAACCCACTCCCGTCATCGCGCCAGTCGATCTCTTCTGAATACGACGCAATCGAACGGGGTCAGCCCGGCGTACAATAAAAACTGGACCCCGGCGGAAGGCTGGCAGCTACCAAAAAAATGACTGACGCGTTGGGTTGCGGTCCTTGGGCAGACCCAACTTGCAATATGTTCATCGTTGGAGTGTAAATTCTCCTCGGACGACTCGTTGAACGGGCTGTCAGTTTTTGCCCGGCTCTTGGTTTGGATTGAGGAGCACGCCGAAATCCTCATCGAACCGCAGGTTCACGATGCTATTACAGGAGTTCGGGGAGACAGCCCAGAGGTCCTTATCGCTGTGCGCTAAGCCAAGACAGACCCCCTCCTCGCCTGTGAATTCGCCCCAAGTGATCAGGACCGTCTTTCCGCTGGGGTCGGGCAGGTTTGATGCGTGCATAGGAATTACGCGCGCCGGGATTCCCTAACGA
>JAWXCH010000183.1:0-3823 GCA_034440595.1 Planctomycetota bacterium
CATGGGAATAGCACCATTTCTTGTCGTTGCCAAGACTGACCCATGCCTGTCAGCTACACTTCACCAACGGGACGCGTCCTCGCGACTGGGAGTCGAAACATGCTGGTTGCATCTGAAGTAATTGATATCCTGATCGGTCCCGTCGTCATGATCTCGGCCAACGGGCTGTTATGTTTGGCCTTTTACAATCGGCTGGCGAATGTCATGTGCCGATGCCGTGCGATCAACAAGGAGCGCGTCGATTTAGCGACAGAACTCGCGGCGCGCAGCGCCGAGCAGTTGAAGTATCCCCGGGCTTTGCAATGGAAACGGCGAGCCGAAGTGCTGGACGCGGTAGGAGGACAGTTGTTCCGGCGGGCCTGGTGGGTGCGAAGAGTTTTGTACTGCCTGCTGCTGGCGGTGCTTTGCCTGCTGGCCTGCTCGCTGACGCTGGGGTTCTCATTGATGGTGCCCTCTATGGCGTCCGCCTCACTGGCGTTCTTCATTCTGGGCACACTGATGATGATGCTCGGTGGTGTCGTGGCGATCAAGGAACTCCATTTAGCCCTCGATCCCTTGTTGTTTGAGACGGCACACAGCGGCTCGATGAATGTTGATTCGCTTGGTGTGACGCACGCGCCGCGCCGCCTGGATGCAGCGCAGGCTCGCGTTTTGCAGCGCAATGCCGTCAAGCCTGGCGATGCCGATGCCGTTGAAGCAGACCTGGAGCAACTGGCGAACGCGGCAAAAAAACTTCGCCGTTCACAGTGAACGCACTTTCTCGGGTCAAGAACCTTTTCCAACCTCCCCCCGAAATAGTTTGAGACAACTCTTGTCCGGGTAGCGGTAATCGGGCCAGAGTTTTCTTGCCATCAGCCCCTTGGGCTTCACTTATCAACGCGGTATTTGAACATCCTGCGCGCCGTTGTTAACCAACGGCGAACTGATCCGATCTGATTCCAGGCCGCAGCTGAGAATGCCGCGGCCGAAAAGGGGCCTTCGTCCGCAGAATGTTCCAGCGCTCGCGAACAGCTTCTGGCGGACAATGGGGCGGTTTGTGCCTCAGGACACCGGTACGGATTGCAGACTCTCGAAGAAATCTCCGTTAAGCACTGGCGAGTTTCGCACGGTGTGAAAAACGTTGACGATTGAGCATCGACCTGCGCCGGCTTGTAGTAGCCAACCGGTAGGGGGATAACTTAAAAAGGCCGACGACTGGAGGGACGCAACCTACAGGGTGCTGCAGCGCCACGCTGCTGCCAGCCGCCGACCCGAGGGAAAATGCCGCACTTTTGATTGTTGTAAAAAAACCCACGTCCTCATCGGGCAAAGAGAAACGCGGTCGTGCCCGAGGAGAGCCAACCAAGTTTTGCGGCAGTCCATTGTTCGTAGCCATTTTGACGTGCTGGCTCCCTCGTCAAGGCAGACGGGGAGTGCAACCTTACCTTCGAGAAAGGAGTATAATAGGGACCATGATCGACAGTATGTCGGAAAATACTACCTTACGGTGGTGGTGTTTTTTGCTACATTCAGAGAAAGGAATATCCTTCTTCTTCCGGACAATGCTGTTGCTGACGTTGATTTCCCTATTCGTTTCGTGCGCCTGCAAGTGCTGAAATATGCCGATCGAAAGGGAGACATCTTTTTTCCCTGTCGACGGCACTCACGGTCGGGGGGCGGGCGGTCATCAAGGTGGTCTCCACTGTACTTTTATCTTTGACCGCGATCAGCCCTTCGGACCGTGATTCATCTGTGTTTGGTGGTCCGACATGTAGCATCGTCGTGGATAAGTCGTTTCCCGGCTGGCGAGAAAGACCAGGAAGAGATACGCTCAATAACTGAGCCCGTGCAGGAAAATGGTTTTCAAACCCCGAAAGGCACCTATTAATGTCACGACTCATCGTGGAAGGAATTGGCGAGTTTGAAGTTGCCGCGGGCAAGAGACTGGTACTCGCCTTGGAACAAGATGGGGGCATTGACCAGTTACATGCCTGCGGCGGACACGCCCGCTGCACCACCTGCCGTGTTGAGTTTGTGGCGGGCGAACCGAACCGAATCACGGTGGCTGAGCGCGACGTGCTCCAAGCCCGCGGTTTGACCGGTGTGCGGCTGAGCTGCCAGATCCTTTGCGACCATGACATGACGGTGCGAGCGATCAGCCGATTGGAAGGCAGCGGGCGCAAAGATGCAGGTGCCGAGCCGTCTGCGGAAATCGAACCGCCACCCACGTGGATTGAAAAATAAGAGTTTACGGCCTAAGTATTGACGACCGACGGGGCTCGTCGAGCCCGCTGCCCCGGAGGAGTTAGAATCTCTCGGCTAGGCAGTCCGTCGCCTTTTGCGGTGCGGCATTTTGCTGGTTCGTGGGCGACTTACCTTACGGCGGCCATGCCCGGCAGCCTTTGTTTTGCGGACGGACTGGCGTAGCGCGTCCATCAGGTTGATGACGTCAGCTTCTTGCTCGTCGTCGTCGGGGCTGTCCGGACAACCAATGCCGCGAAGGGTCAGGAATCGCAAATTGCCTTTCATGTAGAATCTCGATTCAAAATCACGATTTTCGTGCTGGCGGCCTCTGCGGAAAGATACGGTTTTGCACCATCAACGCAGTGAACCGACAAGCACGCTCCGCGTGCAAGCCCACATGGCCAGCATCGTCAAGGCGCACTTGTGGAGTCGGCGTTCTGATGATGGCATTCTGATGATACGGTCGCAAAGCGACTACCTGCCGCGGTGCCTCGAAGATCCCACCAAGCAGGTAAGGATAGCGCCAGCAATGAAGCCGGCACCAAAGGAAACGGCCACGGATTCCATCGGGCGACCTTCTACGAACTCCTCGGCCTCTTCGTAGCCCGCACGAATGGATTGCATGGTGTTTTGGGCGGTGTCGCGCATGGTTTCTGCGGTGGCATGATAATAGTCCGTAAGCGATGTCATGAGGGTTGAGCCGCCGGAAACCGTGGACTCAAGATAACTTACCACGGCGGAACGTGATTCACCGGTTCTCAGCTGTATCATGCCAATGAGTTGTTCAACGCTTCCACGCGTCTGTTGAATGTCTCGATCGGTAATTTTGTCCCAGCGATCACAGATTTTTGCTTTGACCTCGTCCCACGATTCTTGCACGGTTTTAATATTGAGTGTCATGACAATTGCCTTTCTGAATGAACCAATCGATATTCAACAAACTGGCTATTTGCGAGAATGCGTACTCCACAGGACTTTACTTGGCGAATATTTGCCGGCATGCGACCCCTGTGATAGCAACAAATCAATATGAGAGGAAAGCAGGCGATGGCGCAGCCCGCTTATGACTGACAATCATGGGCAAGATTGTTCACGTTGCTGGGTGAGCAAATGGCATACCCCTTGGGGCTCGCCGGCTTGACGGACGTCCTGAAAGTCGTCTTGCATCATTTTCCGCCCGGGAGTGGACGGTTTGCAGCTCAGGACGCCGGTTAATGTGGTGGTCGCTCAACACTCACAATGACACTGGGGAATGCAGAAACTAAAAAATGGCCCTCCTTCCCGAATGCTAAGTTAGTCATCACGCTGGTCGAATTCGACCTCGATCTGGCAAAGGCTAATTCTCCCTTGAAAGGTCTGATTGCAGGGCCGCAAGCCCCGCCCGGCCCTCCAGCTGGCGGGGCTTATTGCATCCTCATACTCCACAATTGGCGGCCGACGGCGTCAGCGACGGTATGTTTCGGTGCCCCCGATGTGGACGTACAAGTTCACGTTCGCTGAGGCTCACGAATTGTCGCGACGCTCATCAGCCCTTGCCAGCCAAGTAGTGACGATCGGATATAACAGGTCCCGTCCGGCATGCTGAGGCTACCTTGGCCGC
>JAWXCH010000184.1:0-3269 GCA_034440595.1 Planctomycetota bacterium
CAATAGGCCATGAACAAATTGACGGCGACGAAGACAAAGCCGGTGACCCAAAACGTCAGGCTGATCGTGTCATCGATCGAGGTCCAATTGGAGGCTATCGGCGTAAACCACCACGGGCTCAGAAAATGGAACGCCACTGTGCCCACTATCAGCAGGACCAATACTATTGCAATAGTCATACCGGTTTTTCCCCTTAGAGCGACTCTCAAAATAGCGGGTATTAAGTTCCCGCACAGGTCCGCTAAACTGCCGATTTTGAGTAATGTTCTGGCTATCGTAATACCATGACATCTTCCAGTGGAGCATTTTTCAATAAAAAACTCTACTTCTCGCGCCCACGCTTTGAAGGGGCGATTTCCCTAAAACCGGAAGTAGTGATCGACAAGAAGCGCTGCGAACAACAACGAAAGGTAGACGATGGAAAATCGGAAAGTGCGCCTCGCCAGGGCATCACTGTATTCCAGGTAAAGCCGCAAGGCATACACGACGAATAGCGAACTCAATATCAGAGCTGACGCAAGGTAAATCAGCCCACTCATGCCGTATGCAAAGGGCAGCAGGGTGCAGGCGAACAGAATCAGGGTGTAAAGCAGTATGTGAAGTCGGGTGTACTCGTTGCCATGTGTGACAGGCAACATGGGAAGGCCGGCTTTCGCATACTCTTCGCTTCGATACAACGCCAAAGACCAGAAATGCGGAGGCGTCCAGGCAAAGATGATCAGCACCAGCAACAGCGCGTCCGGCGCCACCTCTCCAGTGACCGCGGTCCAGCCCAGCAATGGCGGCATCGCTCCCGACAAGCCGCCGATCACGATGTTCTGCGGCGTCAGCGGCTTCAGGACAGCGGTATATATGATGGCGTAACCGACGAAAGTACCGAACGTCAGCCACATAGTGAGCGGGTTGACGAGGTTGTATAGAATCCAAAGTCCTGCGCTACCAACCAAGCCGGCAAAGGCGAGTGTCTCAATCGACGTCAATTCACCGCGTGGCAATGGCCGGCCGCGCGTGCGGGCCATCAACGCATCGATCTTCTGCTCCAAGAGGCAGTTGACCGCTGCTGCCGCGCCAGCGACAAACCATATCCCGATAGATGCGGCGAGAAGAATCGCTGGTCTGACGAATCCGCTGGAAGCAAGAAACATTCCAATCACTGCGCAGAACACAATCAGCGCCACCACTCGCGGCTTGGTAAGAGCGTAGAACTGGCGCAGGCGCAGTGAGAAAGGATCTGAAGCGACTAGGATCGGCAACATGTCAGTCCGGAAGCCATCAATGCAGTGCGATGAATGGATTGAGGAAATGCTTGTCCATCGCGCTCAACTTCGCTTCCGGATGTCTGGTGCTCATCATCGTTTGTATCTCTGCTAGCTGCTTCTTCCGGGCATAGACCAAAAGCAGATACTTTCCCGCTTCAATGTCGTATTGAAATCCCCCAAGCTTCCTGTTCTTGGTCGCTATACCCGTCAGTCCGCCTACCCAGGAGCCGAACATCGTGACCAACGCAACCGTTATGAAAAACACGATAGCTGGGACATCAGGCCCGAAAGGCTCTAAACGCATCAGTAATCCAGCGCAAATCAGGCCGGCGATAAATCCTGCGAATGCGCCAATTAAACCGAGACGAATGATATCCGTGGTCTCCAGATAATTGCTGGAGTGGATGTGCTGCTGGTTCAGGCCGGCCTCGTCCTTGGAGATGACGTGAAGGAAAAAATCGCTTATTCCCGCCGCGCGTAGATCATCGGAAACCTTATGCGTACTTTCAAGCGTCGGCGCAAGGTAGTAAATGCATTGCATCATGCACCTCCTGTCACGTCGTGCGCTTTCTGATAAACCCCTGTTTTTTTTTCTATCGGAGCCTACCTAACCGCAGACATTGTCGTTGATGGCCGTTGATGGCATCGGACCTCACAGTAACCTAAAAGGCTAGAAATTTCAATGCCCATTCCACGAGTTTCCCATGGGTGAAATTCGCAGTTGATGAGGAGTTCATACCGAAGGAACCTCAAAACTTCGGCTCGATAGCGCTCCAGTCCGTCTTTTTCCACCACGCGACGCGCCGATCGAACTCGTAGTCTGGCGCCGGTTGCGCCTGCGGATCGATGGCCCGAGGCCACCCCGTCTCGCCAGGCTCGCTGCCCGGCATCTCCCACAGCCGCGGCCTCGTACCGGCTTGAGCATCGGTGGCGAGGTCGGTACGTTCGTGTCCTACCGGCAAATCTGCATGAAATAGATTTTCATCTTTGTCAACTTCCTCAAGATTGCCGAGTTCGCGCCCGCTTTAGCGCGGGCTCAACCTGCCGTTCGTGAGCGTCGATCCACCTTCGGTGAGCTGATCGAGTTCGTCGAGTTGTTCCTGAGAGCAGTTCGGCGGAACAAATTAAGGATAGGAATTTCAAGTGCGACACGAGGTCGCTTGTAGGAGTTGTTCTCACAATAAAGGAGGGAACCGCCGGTGTCACCGGGTGAATCTAGGAGTCTGAATAAAGAGCGACTCTGACAATGTAACGAAGCATCGCAAGGTGTGGGGCTCAAATCGTGAGAGGCGTGTCCTTCTGGCAGCCACATGCCGGATGAGTGCTAGATAGTCGGTAGGGTGAACACATGTGAATCTGCGATAAAGATCGTCACCTATAACAAGCGGAAGTGGCTTTTACGCTTGAACCAAACGGTAACGGAGGTGGGAACAGCGTCTTTGAAATACGCTTTCGTGATCCACAGGCCTCCCGGTCAATAGCAGGCACCTAACCCGACGTACTTCTGCAAGCGGAACGTGGAAACCCCGTATTGCTCCCTTCGAGGACAGCAGGCTGCAAGGTCTGCCTATGGCGGTGCGGGAACAGGATTGAGGAAAAAGCGAACGCCGTCTTGTAATGAGGCGGATAGGGGTTGCGACATCATCCCACGCGAAAGCGGGCAGACGTCCTCGCGGTCTCTCCTCACAAGAGAGTTTGTAGAACCCTCTAAACGGGAGGAAAGCAAATGGACGCAGCAACACGAGCGTGTGCACCTCTCGGCGTGACGTGGGGCTCAATCAACTGGGCCAGCATAAAACGTCATGTAAGGCGGCTGCCAGCGCGTATTGTGAAGGCAACACAGGAAGGCCGCCACAACAAGGCGAAAGCTTTGCAATGGTTGCTGACCCACTCGTTCAGCGGCAAAGCAGTGTGTCCCTCCGGCAAGCCTGCATGAATTCGATCGATAGTCTGGATAACCTCTGCATCGAGGTTAACCCGATGAAGAGGACAGGCGATGGAACGGACGAG
>JAWXCH010000185.1:0-6538 GCA_034440595.1 Planctomycetota bacterium
AAGCCGAAGTTCTTTTGGATCGTGCTATCGCCATTTTTGAACGAACCAGAAGCAACCCGCGGGTTTTATTCCAATGCTATCAGACGCGCGGCGAAATTTCCTGGGCTGCCGGTCGTAAAAGTGAAGCAGAAACCGACCTGCACTTGGCAATGGATCTGGCGGAAGCCATTCGTAGCAAGAGTGGTGGAGCCGGTCGTGAACGAGCGCGGTCGTTTTCTAACTTTGCGGAAGTCTTTGAAATAATGGTCGCCTGGCAGGTTGAACGCCAGGACGTCAGCAAAGCACTCTCGGCAATCGAACGGGGTCGCGCTCGATCATTGCAGGACGAGATGAACCTGCGTGGTGCCAATATTGATGCTGGCCGAACAGTCGCCGAGAAAGAAGCCGCGGTGGCTCGTGAAGACGAGCTGAATAAAAAGATATCATTCTTAGAATCTAGACTATCTGTGTTTCCAGCGCCGACCAATGGACAAAAATCCGAAGTATATGAAGCGCTGGTTTACGAACTCTCGCTTGCTCGCAAGCTTTTGTACGAGCACGATCGTGATCGCCGAAACAATAGTCCGGTCTACCGCAATCTGCTGGCGGTTGGAGGAGGGACATTGCGGATCAGCCAGCTACAACGTCGCCTGGAAGAATCGCGCGGCCATATGCTGGTTTATATGATCGGTGAAAAAGGGAGTTACCTGGTCAGTATTCGCTCTCAGTCGGCTGAACTGTTTGCTCTGAATTTGGATGCGAAACTGGCCAAGACTCTCGGCACCACTAAAGGACCGCTCACCGATGACAAGATGCGTCAGATTTTGATGCACGAGGACAAGGGTGGTGTACTGCAGCAAATATCTGATCCGAAACAGCCAGTTCCAGTCGATCGCCTGCATGCGCTGTGGCAAGTCTTGCTACCGGACAGCGTTCAGACGCAACTGACCGGAGCGGAAACCGAACGGATTCTGATTGTACCGGATGGAGCGCTGACATTGCTCCCCTTTGAAACTCTGGTCGTCAAGACCGAGCCAAAACCGAAGTACCTGCTCGAAGTTGCCGCACCGGTATTGTATGCCCCTTCTGCAACGGTGCTTTATAACCTGTATCAGCGCCCTGCCGATACGACAGCAGTCGCAGACAGGCACGTGGTCACTATTGGCAATCCGACGTACACCAATAGCACCAACAACAACACTGCTCATTCAGATCAAATAGCGGCAAGCGGCACCTCTCGCTATGGTGGACATGGCCCATTGGCACCGCTTCCCAATACCGGTATCGAAGCACAGTGGGTCGCCGACATTTTTGGAAAAGTCGGAATGCAAGTCTCTCGCCTGTTGGCGGCCGAAGCCACGGAAGCAAATTTGCGCAGCGGACTGGGTAATTGCCAAATGGCCCACTTGGCTTGTCACGGTTTGGTCGATCAGACCTATGGAAATTTCTTCGGTGCCTTGGCTTTGACGCCAGGCTCAGGCTCCACGAGCAAATCGTCGAACGATGGATTCCTGACACTGGCCGAAGTTTACCAGTTGGATCTCAGTAAGTGCGAACTTACCATTCTTAGCGCCTGCCAGACCAATTACGGTCCCCAACAGCAAGGGGAAGGAACCTGGGCCATGTCGCGCGGATTCCTGGTGGCCGGCTCACGGCGGATTGTGGCCAGCAACTGGCTGGTGGACGACGAAGCGGCGGCCAGCCTGATCAGCTATTTCTGCGGTGGTCTAGCCAAGCCGTACAAAGCGGGTACAGGCGGCGCTACCGGGGCGGCAGAAACAGCGAAGCCTGCGTTGTCACAAGACTATGCCCTGGCGTTACAGGCCAGTAAGCGCTGGATCGCGGGCCAGGACAAATGGCGACACCCGTACTACTGGGGTGCCTTGGTCCTGGTCGGACCGGAATAGAACGAACCATCCAAATTACATCCATCACAACTCAGTTCTGCTGACCAACGTTTTCTCGGAGTCTTCTGATGAATCTGCCAAAAAAATCACTTCCATATTACTTGCAGGGCGTGCTGGCGGTGCTGCTGGCAATTGGTGGCCAAATATCGAATCAAGCAGCCGCACAGACAGCGCCAATCAACGGCCAGACCTGGGCCTACTTGGTTGGCGCGGAAAACTACGAAAAGGCTGGCAAGTTGACCTATACCGTTAACGACGTTCGCAAATTGGCCAATGCCTTGACGCAGTATGGCGGGGCTAATGCCGGCAACATTGTCACCATTACAGATCAAGAAGCCGACCGTTCGCGTCAACCGTACCAGAAGAGCATTATGGCAACGCTGCCGGAGGCGCTGAAACAAGCCGGCCCGGCGGATACGATGATCGTCTACTTCAGCGGGCACGGATTTCGCGATGACGCTGGCAAGCTCTACCTGGCTCCGCTCGAATGCGATCCGGCCAATCCGGTGGCGAGCGGTGTGCCGGTCGCCTGGGTTCGCGAGCAAATTCTGGCTTGCAAAGCGGGTACCAAGTTGCTGATTTTGGACGCCTGCCACGCCGGTGCCGATAAAGGTGAGTCGTCGCCATCGGTCAGTGCCAAGGATATCGGCGATGAATTCAAAACAGCGGCTGGGGTGATCACGCTGGCCAGCTCCACCGCCGACGAATCCAGCCAGATCTGGCAATTCAAGGAACAGTCGCTGTTCAGCTACTGGCTGACACAAGGTTTGAAGGGACACGCCGATACCAACGGCGACGGAACCATCAACATTGACGAGATTTATGAGTACGTCCACGGCCACGTCAGTCAGACTGCGAAGGTGCGTTTTACTCGCCCACAAACCCCGGTGCGCATTGTTGGTCCTAGCATCACCGGCGTACCAACCGTGCTGCGATTGCAACCACAGGCGTTGAAGCAGGTTGTCGCCGATATGGCGGAGCAGCTTTCGGGTGTGATGGAAGAGCGGCAGCTAGCCCGACTAGGCGTATTGGAATTTACCAACGACACCAAAGTCGGTGAGATGCTGGGGGCGAATTTTGGTCTGCTGGGACGATATTGTTCGGAAGAACTGGAGCGCAACCTGACTGATCGCGCTGCGGGCAAGTATCAGGTGGTCGAACGTAGTCGCCTGCAAGAAGCGCTGAAAAAGAACTCTTTCCAACTGGCCGATTTTTCGTCCGGTGACAAGCTTCGGCAGCTATCAAAAACGACCGGGGGCATGCCAGTGATTGCTCGCGGTACGCTGTTCGATCGCAATGGTCGCACCGTCAGCTTGCGCTGCAAGCTCGTTGAAACGGAAGGGGATTCGACACTGGCCAGTGTCGGTGGGATCGTTCAACTGAACGAGTCGGAATGGGGGATGCTGGGCCGCAGTGTCGAACTGGCATTCAACGAACGTTTCCCGGCTCCGGTCCCAGGCGTAGAGCCGGTTCCTATCGACGATTACGTGGTGAATGTGGCCGACGACAAATCTCGCGGGCCGCATCCAATGGAAAACCGTGAGTTCGCGTTTCCACTGACGTTCATGGTCGGTGGCAAGCAGCGGATGCCGGTCTTTAAGAAGGTCGGCGAAGGAAACGAAGAGCGAACGGAGTGTTTTCTGCCGGTACGTGCTGGCGAAGTGCTGAGCATTCGTGTCGAAAACCGTAGTGGCGATCTCGCCATGATGCGACTGCTGGTCGACGGCCTGAATACGCTGCCGCAAAAAGAGGTCGACAAGGGTGTCAGCACCTACGTCTGGGGAAAGCGTGTCAACCTGGCGGATGCGAGAGCCTGGATACTGGATCCGGCCAAGTTGCGGTCCAAGAAAAAGGTCTGGACCATCAATGGCTTTGTCACCGATACCGGCGCTCAGGGCAAATTGCGCGAGTTTATGGTTGTCGACGCCGATCAATCGCTGGCTGCGCGGCAGAAATTCACCGATCAAATCGGCCTGATTACCGCCGCATTTTACCAGGTTGTGCCGACGAATCCAGGCAACACGGAACGTGGTGGTGATCTGGGGATTGGTGCCGGTGCCGAACGATCCGCGGACCTCACCGAACGCAATGCGGAAATAGGTAATATGCTTTCGGTAGTACATATCCGCTACGTCGACGCGGATACTTTGAAGTCACATTAAGGCTTTAGATTTACCGCAGAGGCCACCGAGCAGAACGCAGAGGAGAAACCTCCCCATATCCAGTCCATCCCGTTCATCCTTGTTCATTCTTTCTTTTGTTTTTTTATTGAACAAGGATGGACAAGATTCACAGGATAAAAGTGGGATTAGAACTGGGGTTGATTTCTCCCCTCTGCGCGTCCTTCGCGCTCTCTGCGGCCTCTGCGGTGAATGAAAAGGCGCAGCGTTGCATGGGTGCTTCGGGTTGATCTGAGGGGCAATCTTGGTGCTACATTTAGATAGTGCCGCTTGCAGGATGGCGTGCCGAACCGGACAATGCTTTGGTATGCCACAACTGCCGACAACAGAACGATCATATCGCTTTTGGAGACCGCGATTCCGCGTCTCAGTCTGGCGCGGAATCGCAATTGCGCTGCCGCCGATTCTGACGATTGTGATCCTGCTCTGGATCGCGGGCACAGTCGAGTCGTATCTGCTCAAACCGGTGGAAGATACCGCCAGGCAAGCGATCGTTTGGTCGTTCGCCGACATCCGGGTGCTGCCACGCGGCAATACCGATCGCTCGCCTCAGATGGAATTCGACGGTCAGCCATATCAGCGGCTGCGAAACGGGGACTACATTCCCCAGAATGTGTACGACTGGCTGCGTGCGAATGTTGCTGACGAGCCGGTACAGATCAACGGTGTCTGGACGGAATCATGGTCCAAACGTGGCGAGATGGCCTATGTCAGCTATGTCGACGCACGCTACCTGCGCCGCAGCATCGTCCTGCCTGTGTTTCTGATTGGCTTTATTTTGCTATTGTATTTCATCGGCAAGCTACTGGCCGTCGGCTTTGGCGAGTTCATCGACCGCGGAATTCAGCGGCTCCCCTTGATTCGCTCGATCTATGGTTCGGTCAAGAAAGTCACGAACTTCGTCTTTGTCGATAGCAAGGTGCATTACAAGCGGGTCGTGGCGATTGAGTACCCACGGAAGGGGATCTGGTCGATCGGGCTGGTCACGGGCGAAGGGGTGAGCGAAGTGGGCAATGCGGCGCGCGAGCCATGCGTGACGGTGCTGCTACCCGGTTCGCCAACTCCCATCACCGGATACTGCGTCATGGTGCCGACGCGCGAGACGCACGACTTAAACATGACAATCGATCAGGCGCTGCATTTTTATATCAGCGGCGGAGTGGTCGTTCCGCCGCTCCAGCAGACAACGCTGGAAAATCAGACGTTGCTGCAACCCTAGTTTGAATAACCGAAAAGGAGATATAACCCGACGCACCGGAATTGAAGTAGCGAATTTTGTTCACCGCAGAGGCCGCAGAGAGCGCGAAGGAAGCGCAGAGGAAGAAAACAACCCTAGGCTCCAATACCACTGTTATCCTGTGCATCCTGTTTATATTAAAAATTGAAGAAAGTCTTAACAAGGATAAACGGGATGGACTGGATAGCAGGGTGGTTTCTTCTCTGCGTTCTGCTCTGTGTCCTCTGCGGTAAAAGTTGCAATTCCAGCGTGTGGGGTTATTAGAAAAACGCATTGAACAGTTCAGCGGTTCGCATCGGCACTCGCGCTAGTCCCCTGGCCCGTTGGCAAGCCAATTGGGTCGCCGATCAACTGCGCGCCCTGCAGGTCACCGTGGAACTCGTGCTGATCACGACCCAGGGGGATGTCCAACAACAAGGCCCCATCGGTGACATCGGCACCAGCGGCGTGTTTACCAAGGAACTGCAGCGCGCACTGCTGGACAATCGCATCGATCTGGCCGTACATAGCCTGAAGGACTTACCGACCGATGTTGTGCCCGGCCTGTCGCTAGCGGCGGTCCCTGTGCGCGAGTCGCATCGTGATGCACTACTCAGCCGCACAGGACTGCCGCTGTTAGCGCTACCGGCCGGTGCCAAAATCGGCACCGGGAGCATGCGGCGCAGCAGTCAGCTATTGCATGCACGGCAAGATTTGCAGATTGCCGATGTGCGCGGCAATGTCGATACGCGACTGCGAAAACTGCACGACGGCGAGTACGACGCCTTGATTCTGGCCGAAGCCGGGCTGCGACGGCTGGGACTCGATTCACAAATCACGGAGCTACTGCCACTGGAATCCTTCCTGCCGGCCATCGGCCAGGGAGCACTGGGCCTGGAAACACGCGAAAACGACACCGCCACGCGGGCACTGCTGCAACCGATCGACGATCCGGCGACGCATGCCTCCGTCCTGGCCGAACGAGGCATGCTGGCGGCACTCCGCGGAGGATGCCTGGCACCAATCGGCGGCTGGGCACGAATCGACGCTTCCGGCAAGCTGCACTTGGAGGGAACCGTTTTGAACCCCAGCGGGACCGAACGGCGGTATGCTTCGGCCGGCAGGGCAATCGGCCAGCCGGTCCAACTGGGCCAGCAAGTTGCCAAGTTACTGCTGGATCAAGGAGCCGCGGAGTTGATCAATTCGGCTCGAAAGGCCTGATACCGTGCAGATAGCCTCACTCTTCTGGCTTCAAT
>JAWXCH010000186.1:0-3020 GCA_034440595.1 Planctomycetota bacterium
AGATGATATTGATGATCTCCACGAAAAGGAGCGCACCGCTACGGATATACCCGGTGCAACTCCCCAGGCCCCCTTTCCTCTCGATCCGCCGGCATAATGCGACAACTCCATCCATCTGACCGACACCAACCCGCCCAGCCCGGTCCGGCGGGGATTCACCTCTTCAGCGATGGAACAGAGGGTTTCTTACTTGATGTTGAATCCGGGAATATCCATCGACTGCCCGACTTCCAGGCTCACGGCCTGGAAGAGGCCATTCGACTCGGTGATTTCGCTCGTTCTGAGTTGATGGCCATGGTCTTTGGGCTGCGCAGTGCCCCTTTGCCACCCGCGGTAATACCAGAGAAGGTGCGTTTGAAAGCTCTGTCGCTGGCTGTTGCGCAGAAATGTAACTTGGGATGCACTTACTGTTACGCCGAGCAAGGTTCGTTTGGCGGCAACGCGGCCAGCATGCCAGAAGAGATCGCCAAGGCCTCGGTTGATCGTCTGTTTAAGGGAATCGAGCCCGGTGATGTGTTTACATTGGCCTTCATGGGGGGCGAACCTCTTGCCAATCGGGCGACTCTACACGCGGCGGCCAGGCATGCGGCGCGAGAAGCCACCGTTCGCAGGGTGAAAGTCGGGTTTACGATGACTACCAATGCGACGCTGCTGCGTCAGGAGGATATCGATCTTTTTCAGGAATACCGGTTCACCATCACCGTCAGCATCGACGGTCTTCCGGCGTCGCAAGACCGCCTGAGGCCTTTCGTCTCGGGCCGGGGAAGCTATGACCGTGTGCGAGAGAATGTGGGCCGGCTGCTCGCTCGTCCCGATCGTTCTTTTCGGGTACTCGCCCGGGTAACTGTAACGCCGGACAATCTGGAGTTACCGGAGATCATGGCCCACCTGCTGGAGATGGGCTTCGACGGGGTCATGTTCTCGCCAATGCTCAGTGCACCCAGCGGAAAAGAGGAAATGCAATCAGCGGACCTGGATAAGCTTTTGGATCAACTTATTCAATGCGGCGAGCGGTTTCTCCAGGAATTGCGAGAAGGGCGGATTTTGCCTTTTTCCAACGTTATCGAAACCCTACAGCGGATTCATCGCCGTACCAGAGACCACTATCCGTGTGGAGCGGGTGGCGGATACATGGCAGTGTCCGCTGAGGGTAACCTCTATGCATGCCACCGCTTTGTCAACGACGAGCGAGGTCGGATGGGGAACCTGAGCCAAGGAGTCGATTCCAAAAAACAGGCTGAATGGCTCGAAGAACGTCATCTTCAGAACCAACTCCCGTGCTCCACTTGCTGGGCACGCCACCTGTGTAGCGGCAGTTGTCACTACGAAGTCATCAACCGTGGACGACCCGCCTGTGACTATATTCGCGGGTGGCTCGACTATTGTCTAAAGCTTTACGCGTATTTGATGAGTCACCATTCAGAAGCATTGAAGAAGATTGTCGGCACTGTGGGGCCAGATGCCAGATTTTGATCACGATGTCATCATCATGGGTGCCGGCCCAGCGGGAACTTCCACCGCAATCCGCCTTGCGGAACTCGGATTCAACGTAGGCATCGTCGAGAATGTGCAATTCCCCCGAGCTCATGTAGGCATTTGCCTCTCCGACCCAACCCTTGAGTTCCTCAACTACCTTGCACCACACGAAGACTTAATCGGAGCGAACTACTGGCCTAGAAACTTCACCGCCGTCAAGTGGGGAACATCACAACCCGATTACGTCCGACAGTCAGGGCTCCACATAGACCGGGGAGCGCTCGATCAATCGATGCTACGCAAAGCCTGTGCGGATGGAGTCTCGGCCTATCACCCGGCCAGACTCATTGAAACGTGTTCGATGGATGGGGGAGGTTGGCGTATCGCAATCGCCGTCGGTCGCAGTCGCAGGGAATTGAAATCTCCGTTCCTAGTTGATGCCACGGGGAGAAACTCCGCCCTTTCAAATGTTCGGCTGAAGGACAGCGCTCCCCTGATCGCCCTGCACGCCAATTGGTATCTGAACAAACCTATGGATTTTGATGGGCTTATCGAGGCGGGAGACGACGCGTGGCTCTGGTATGCGCAAACCGGCAATCGTCGAGCCTCCGTGTCTGTTTTTTGTGCGCCTAAAGCCATTCGACAACGGAATGATGGAGACCTTCGAGCGAGCTATCTCCACCTTCTCCGGCAATTTCGATTGGTGGTTCCTGGTGATTTTGAGCGACAGTCTTCGCGGCTTAGGGCTTGCGATGCAACCAGTCGGCACTCGGCAAACCCTGTAAGCAACCATCACATTCGTGTTGGAGACGCATGCCTGAGTATAGACCCTCTTTCTTCTCAGGGTGTGCACTTAGCCCTTCTTTCCGGAATTCAAGCGGCCATCATTATCAACACAATTCTCAGGAAGCCGGAGAACATTGAATTGGCGAAGCGGTTCTTTCGCGATCGTCTAGCCGAGAGAGTCGCGTTATACTCGATCACCACGACGACCGAATATGCTCGTGTCTCATCTGTGTGTTCTGACGAGTTTTGGCATAAGCGCGCAGATGCTCGGAAAGCCGCGGTTAGCCGGGCGCCCGTGATCGTCGCGCCCGAACCCGCGATACCGGGTGTCAGTGTCCGGGTGGCCCCAGAAGTTACGTTCACCAAGGAACCGGTGATCAATGGGAATTTTGTTGAGGAACATATATGCGTAAGGCACCCTGATATTGAAGGTGCAATTGCGTTTCTAGGGGGAACGTCCCTGACTGAACTCCTCGGGTTACTGCCAAAGCTAATGACCTACGATGAAATTCCAATGTTTTGGCGGGACATTATTCCGGCTTCTCAGACCGACAGAGTGCGTGGATGGCTTTGGGAAAAGCGAATCCTTACTAACGCAAACTTCGTCCCATAAACTCGGCCGAACCAAGGTTCTTGCGGAGATCTTACCGAAAACGTCGTCCAAATACAGAAATTGTTCACGTGCGACAAATCTTAATAAAAGATGTCTAGGGAAAGCGTCAACCAGATTAGCGAAAAAACGATTTATCGTATAGAAT
>JAWXCH010000187.1:0-4646 GCA_034440595.1 Planctomycetota bacterium
CGCGAATCGACTCAACTTGATGCAAGTACAATTTGATCTCATCCGTGATCGCGCCTGTTTCCGCTAGTTGTTCGGCAAGCTGCACGTCAAACTCACCTTGTTCGGCAAGCTGTCGCAACGTCAAGCCACTCGATTTGGACGCCCGCGATGCCTCGACCCAAATATCGCCGACCAGTCCATCGACACCGCCGCGAGACCACGCGCGGCTAACCGCTTTTCGTAGCGCCGCATCGTAAGTGAACGCTTCGGATGTACCAAAGTCGATCAGTCGTTCACGAAGTTGATCGACAAGATTGAGTGCATCGAGTTGTGACATGGATTCTCTCTTGTTTTAGCGAAAGTCGCCAAGACTTTCGGCGGCTTCAACTCCATCACGCGAAACGTCTCGCTACTCGGCGAACATTTCCGAAAGCGCTTTCAGGATTGCGGTAGACGTTTTGCTGGAGACTTGCGATAAACGTTTTACTAATCGCTGTTTGTCCACGGTACGAATCTGATCAATTGCGGCAACGCCCTTCTTGCCTTGCACCTGCGTTGCAATGCGAAACGCATAAGCGCGCCCTTGAGTCAACGGCACGACGACTACCGTGCGCAACTGCGCGTTCAGTTCGTTCGGCGAGACGATGACAGCCGGGCGAGTTTTCTCGATTTCGCTACCGACCGTTGGATCAAGATTCACCAGCCAGACTTCGAATCGCTTCATTCCCATTCGCCTTCAAAATCGGTCGTGGTTGAATCCCATTCCCCCAAGGCATCTTCATTGGCTGCGTGGCAAGACTTTGCATCCTGCTCCCAACTCTGCCTCGGTTTGCCAACAGGCCGAAGAGTAATTTGGCCATCGCCTACCTCCAATTCCAGTTCCGACGTAAGGCCTGCCTGTTCAATCACAGTCTTGGGCAGGCGAATACCCTGTGAATTTCCAATCGATATCAGGCTGACTTTCATATTCCTTGCTCCAGTTCGTGCCATTTGGGATGTAATTACATTGTACTAACAAAGGGCCGTGAGGCAAGATGACAAGCATCAGCATCAAACGAAACTCTTGACGAGTTCCGCTACGCCCTGTTCCGCTGCGATCAACTGGGCAGCAACGTATCGACATAGTTCCGGTGAATTGAAAGCCGACTCCAGATTATCTCGATCCAGATCGGAAACCGGGTCTCGCTCGACAAGCGACTTCGCCGTGGTTACAAGCGAATCGACAAATCCCTTGCCAAGCAACAACCACGGAAGCGTTGGGTGCAGATCGTCTGGATTGAATCCATGTTCCCTGAGGCGTCGCAATTCAATCGGGTCACCTTCGTTGAGTCGTTGACATTGAACCTTGGCACGATGTTCCAAGTCCTTGGCAAGATCGCGAGCCAGCATGTACCGCAGCACACGTTCATCATTCGGATTATTCTGGAAAGCAAACCACGCACGCATGAATCTCGCGACAATCACTGGCATGGATGTCGCCAGAGAACCAACAATTTGCTCAACGGAATAAACGGTGTTCGCATTGTTATCATCACCGTCAAGCCACGGAATCGGTGCGATCGCAATCGCTTCCTCAGGTGTTGGATTCCAGTCTTCCAACAAATGGCGTGTTGTCGCGAACCAGTTTGGCTCCTCATCATTCTGCTTGAGCAGATCACTGGCGAGGAACTGTTCTGTTTTGCAATGCTCTGCGATAAAGGCCGGCCCGCTGAGCGATGGCAAACACCACTGCCGTAAAAACTCAGAACCAAATCCTGAAGCAACGTTTCGTATATCGCCTTGGCGCTGCATCAGCGGTAGACAAAACCAACGCAGGCAAGCAGCCGTTTCGGTCGCAGTGGCGGTATCACAGACGCGCGTGACTGGACGCCACCAATCTTCGCTCCAAAAACTGCCCAGTCGCGTTCCGCGATACGCAACGGCTGCCGCGACGATCAAATCGTCGTAGTCAATTCCCGCATCCGCTGGATCAACAATCCAGTCGCCCGCAGTGCTTTGGATCTGCGAACTGGCAATGTTCGCCAAACGGCCTGAACGGGCCCACAAAGCTATATGGTGATCGGCAGAGAGTTCCAGCGATTCGCGAAGGCTTATGGACACGAGCCGTGATCCCGGTCGTTGAACTCCTGTCAATACAATCCCCTGATCGACAACGCCCGAACTCAGCGGCTTCACACTGCTTCCTGAAACTCGATTGTAAAGATGATCGGTCACTTTTAACGGCCAGCCACGACAGCCGAGGTCGGAGAGCCGCAGCGGCTTTTCGACTCGAAACTGACGCTTCGTTGATCCTTCCAGCAGCGACCATCCCTCTTCGCGACCGGCGTTTCCGAGGCGAAACACGACTTGCGTGCGCGAGAGCCGCGTGGCGTCGAGCGGTTCCGTGGCACGATGATTTTTCCAGACGCCGCGATCGAAGATCAACAAGCCTTCGCGTTCCACTTGAAAATCGCGATAGACAACACGGACCTTTTCTCGCTGTGCAACGATTCGCAATGTACATTGTCCATCGTGCCGAAGCCGCGTCGATGACACGGCGTCCGTCTGATACTTTCCGCCACCCAGCGATTGAAAATCTACCGGTTCTCCGCAGATCCTTACATCCAAGATCGTGACTTCCGGCGGCGCTGAGAACGAAACCTGAAAACGTCCCGCTGCGTTCTCTTTCGCCGTAGGCTGTTGGCTGATCGAATCTGTCCAGTCCACGCCATGCGATTCGCAACGACTGAGGAGTTGCAGGTCGAACGATTCGCCCGGCAAACGAATCGTCGCTTCGTCCGACCAACCCGGCGAAAGTTGCACCCACCACGAAGCACCGTTCGTCCAGCGAACTTGCAAATCGATGTCGGGTTTGAATTGCGTGCCAGCCGGTAGCCGCAAAGTGTATCCGCGCTGCGTGGATAGTTGTCGCAGTGGAACTCGCGAGCCGTTCTGCCCGTAAGCCTGAAAATCTTCACGATGATCCAGCAACTCGATCGGCTGCGACACGATACCTTGGCCGTTCTCGTCCGCAATCGAAACCATCGCCGTTTCGCGATCAACTGCAAGCGGTAGCATTAAATCACCGCCGACATTGCTGTAACTTCCGTCCACCTGACGTCGCAACACATCGCACGGCTCGTCATCGACGCTGACAAAAAAACAGTCGCCGCCGAGTTGACTCAAAAACGCTTCATCATAACGAACTGTCAAAGCAGCCTCGCCGTTGTGCCAATGTACCTTGGGCGAACCAACTGCTATCGGTTCGGCATCGAAGTCTTCGTCCGACCACTCGTCTACTTGTCGACGCTGAGCTTCGTCACGATCAGCGATTGGAATGTAAGCGTAGCCGCTTCCCGAAATCGGGCGACCAGCCACCTCAAGCAGTGATTCGGCCCACTCGGCTAGTACCCAAGGTGATTCAGTGATCGCGCGCCGTGCTTCCGACTCGGAAACTCGGTTGCCTCGAAAACGCCCCAGCATGTCCCAAAGCCGACGGAACGACTCGGATCGAATCGGCGTGCCGGAATGATTCGACTGCGGCTCTCCATCGAGCAGCCACTTAATGGCCGTTGGTGCATGTCCCGTCAACCAGTCTTCCAATTCGTCGTTTGAACCTTGCAACGTAAATCCAAACTGCAGCTTTGTTGTCAGATACCAAGGCTGAGTCGTGGGCGAGTCAAACGCGTGACGCAGCCCAAAGATGCGGCACGCCTGTTCGAGCGCAACTTGCACTTGCTTTCGCGGATAGCCCATGGATGACAGCAAGATCGCTCGCACTTCATCAGAAAACGGCCCGTCCGCAAACACTTCATAGATGCCGCGCTCGCGACCGTCCCGGCGACAAGTTTCGGCAGCGAAACTGAGTAACACCAACCCGACAACGGGCAATCGTGAATCCTGACCTAGTGTCAAAGCAATCTGGTCTACTCGCAACGATGCGGCCCAATCGTTGAGCCACTTCAAATCTTCAGGCGTCAGTTGCAACTCACAGATCGACCACGTCGGACCAAGCTGCAACCTGCGACTTTCAGCAACCAGAGCATCCGCCGCCCGCCGGATAGAATTGATATGCTGGTCGTGCGGGATTCCTGCGAGAACGCTCATGGCAAATTTCCTTATGCGGGGCGAGTTTCCGGTTCGTCTATCAAAATCAAGTGAAATTTCGGACGTGAATACGCCGTATACAGCAAACGTCGGCGCTCCGCTGGGTTATCCGGCAAACGGTCGTATTCAGCAACAATTACCACGGCACGTTCGAGACCCTTGAAGTCGCGAATCGACGATAGCAAAACGTCAGTCCCCAACTTCGGATGACTCGTCAGCTTTCGAGCATCCGCCAAGCCTGTCTCATTCAACGATGAATCAGTGATTGTATCGGGTACCAGCACGACGATGTCGTCCGCATTGAATCGCTCACTCTTGAGCAGATCCGCGACAACTCGACGAACACACGGTTGCAGCTTCCCGTCACTCGAAACTCGTTCGACACTTCGCCCACTGGGTCCACGTGGCCGTTGCTCTTTTTGACCTTGGTAGTACGCCACCATGTCCTTGTGAATCGCACGAGTTGTGCGAACATTGTCTTCGAGTTGCAGCGACATCATGTTTACAGGCAGCGCAGTCAACGCTTCCGACAACTGCTGGTTGTCATCAAAGAAGACATAAAAGATACCTTGTCTATCAGC
>JAWXCH010000188.1:0-22971 GCA_034440595.1 Planctomycetota bacterium
CAGAAGGTCTGGCGCTGGTCTCAGATCCCAATCGAACACTTGCCGAAGGATTCCCCGAGGCCTGTGAACGTCACGGCCTGCGGTTGATCAAAACCAGCCGCATGCCAGCGGAAATGGAAGACCGCTGTCAGATGATTAATGTCTATGAACTGCGGCACGCATAGCGATTTGATTCGATACACGTCGCGCATGAAAAAACGCGGGCCGGCGAAATTGCACCGGCCCGCGTTATTTTTATGAGCAACTCGCCCGCCACGGGTCTCAGATGTTGTTTGAGACCCGCGACGGCGAGAGACAATGCTTGTGACTGCGGCAGTTTCACGTCGCAATTTGAATCGCCTTGCAACACGACATCTTCTCAGCGCTGGCGGAGCCAGTGGCACACTTCAGTCGCACTGGCGGAGCCAGTGGCACACAGAAATGTAAAGTTGTCACGAAGCACTAGGCAACCAACTTCAACATTGGAGCCGAGGCGACGCCGGTGATCCCTTCGAGAAATTCGTCGAAGATGCGTTGATCGAGGGCCGAGGCCGAATCGGACTCTGGATGGAACTGAGTTCCCAGTGCGAACCAGTCGTCGCGAATGCTTTCGATCGCTTCGACAACACCATCCTGACAGCGAGCACTGACAATGAAGCCAGGAGCAATCGCGTCGCACGACATATGGTGCATGCTGTTGACGCGAATTTCGCCGTCGCCATAGACACGTTCCATCAGCGTGCCAGGAACAACTTCCAGGCCGTGACGATGAGCCGCGTCCATCGGATCCTTGTGTGGCAAAGCCTTTGGCATATCTTCTGGAATGTGCAAGAACAAGTTGCCACCTTGCGAGATATTTAGCAACTGCATCCCTACGCCAATTGCCAGCAGCGGCAAGCGGTGGTCGGCTACGACATTCATGAGCATGCGGTCGAAATTTTCACGCCTTTCGTCCATGACGCGGACGGTTGGGTGGAGCATGAAGCCGTCACGCTGTGGATCGAGATCGGCACCGCCGACCATCACGATTCCGTCCAGCATCTCGACGACTCGTTCAACATCGGCTTCGTCCTCTGTCGGAGCGAGAATGACCGGAATTCCGCCGGCTTGCTGAATGGCGTCGTAGTAGCCAGAAGTAATGTACGAGAAAGCCGGTTGGTCCTTCTTGGCAGCGCGGTAGTCAGCATTCAATCCGATGAGTGGCTTGGAACGCATTGGGAATCCCTTCCTTTTCTGGACACATCCTGTGTCCGATGGTTGAAGCAAGTAGAACGGAGTAAACGGTTCTCAACCGTCGTCGCAAGTCGGGCAAGCATACAAGGTGGTCGCAATAATATGTGCTCGGCAGGAGGCCGGGCTGGCGAAAAGATGATCGCTACAAAGGGCGTCATCCTTTACGCCAAGTCGCTCTTTCGTACATTGTGATCGCGTCGCACTTCAAGTGCGTTGGATCATTGCTACCCGCCAGTGGTGTTGCCAATCCTTGGCATCCGGCGGTTTAGAATCGATTCCTTTCGAGATTGGAGGAAAACCAACAAGTGGTGTCTCAACTCAATCGTGTCGCGAGTTGCATGACTCACGACAGGGGAGAATCTACTAGGTTTTAAAACGTTGGCAAGCAGGACACGCGATTTTGTGCGAAAGCCGGGTGGTGCCACAACATGGTGTGCTAGCACGAGTTACGAAAACGTGGCGATTCACAGCGCGCGGTCGCGTTTCGAATTGCTGAGGATAGTGCTTTGCGTGTTACTCACGCAGACATAAATCGAACCTGCGCCGCTGTCCACGTGCGGGGCTTAAGAGTAAATTGCAGAAGGGCTTAGAACTGCTGCTTTGATGCCACTGAGGACGTTATTCTCGCATGCCATTTGTACGATTTCAGAATGTTTGCCTGGAAGGTTTTGGTTGCACGCTCCCCGATGAGATCGTTTCCAGCGCAGATATCGAAGCGCAATTATCGCCGCTTTACGAGCGATTGCGATTACCACCTGGTCGACTGGAGTTGATGACCGGCATTCGCGAGCGGCGCTTCTGGCCTGCCGGAACACTTCCCGGTGAGATGAGCGTTCGTAGCGCCGAGCAGGCGATTCAAAATTGCGGCATCGATCGCAAACAGATCGGTGCGTTAGTGCATGGTTCGGTCTGTCGCGATCATCTTGAACCGGCGACCGCATGTTCGGTTCATCATCGATTAGGACTGAGCAACAACTGCGCGATCTACGATGTTTCCAACGCTTGTCTGGGTTTGCTCAACGGCATGGTGCAAGTCGCCAACATGATCGAACTCGGGCAAATTCACGCCGGTTTGGTAGTGGGTAGTGAAGGTGGACGACAACTCGTTGAGACGACGATTGCCGCACTCAACGCCGATCAAACGCTGACCCGCAGCACCGTGAAAAACGCAGTTGCTTCGCTCACCATCGGCTCCGCCAGCGCCGCGGTGTTGCTAACGCATCGCAGTCTCAGTCGTACGGGCCATCGGTTGCTCGGTGGCGTGATGCATTCCAATACGGCGTATCACAAACTCTGCCACAGTGGTGCCGATGAAGCGGTCGCCAGCGGCATGCAGCCGCTCATGCAGACTGACTCCGAGCAACTCATGCAGCAAGGAGTCGCTGCTGGAGCCGAAGCATTTCAACAATTTCTCGCCGGCATGGAGTGGTCGGTGAACGACATTCAGCGCACGTTCTGCCACCAGGTCGGTGTGGCTCACCGCAAATTGACTCAGGAATCGCTCGGCCTGAACCCGGCAGTGGATTTTTCCACGGTCGAATGGCTTGGCAATACGGGGGCAGCCGCACTCCCAGTAACCATGGCCCTCGGCATAGAAGAGAATCCGCCGCAAACTGGGGACAAAATCGCCATGCTGGGCATCGGCTCGGGGATCAATGTCCTGATGCTGGGGGTAGAGTGGTAAATGTAGCCATCTTGCTCCGCAAGATGGAGCAGTATACGTTAGTTTGGTCATATACTACGGCTTGTGCTTTGAAGCACCGCGAAACTACCCAATCCGAACTCTCATTATCCCTGGCACAAGTTTTAGGGGCAAGTCACCAGCATGGTAAGAAGATGTGTATTTGCGATTAGTCTTGTCGCAGCAGCAATTGTGAGCGGCTGTACGCCGCCACCGCCATATGTCACTCCAAAGCCATTTGACGCCGCATTATGGAGTACCGGTGATTGCGATCTCCGTGCCCAGATGGTCGAAGATCTTCTGAATTTATCATACGACGAAGACGGATTAATCGTGGAACAGCAAATTCCCAGGCAATCGCAATTATTTGGTAGCGATGTCAAAGGACTCAAGAAACTATTGGGTTCCCCTATCAGGGAATGGTTCGATATCGCTGACTTCGACGCCTATGTTTACAATATTGGTCACAAGGGTCGGTCGCCAACGATCTATGTTGAATACTCACTAGTGCTCTTAGTCGACAAGCAAACCAAGAAACTGAGTCATGTTAAGGTGACGAGGTAACCCTAAGAATGTCTATTCTCGCATCGCCTTCCTGACAATCTCGCGGTCAAAGTAGTTCACCGCCATACCAGCGTCGATGATGATCCGCTGTGCGTTAATCCCACTGGAGCGTGGGCTGAGCAAGAACGCCGCCGTGTTGGCCACTTCGCCTGTTTGCACCGCCTGTTTGCGGAGCGTAGCCTGTTCGGCAAACAGGTACGAATCGACGTAGCCAGGGATACCGGCCGAGGCAGAGGTCTTGAGTAGTCCTGGTGAAACGGCATTAAACCGGATCTGCGAAAATGCGCTGAAGGATTTGGCCAAGAACGTGACCGTCGAGTCGAGCGCCGCCTTGATCGGGGCCATGTACCCGTAGTTTTCGCTGGCCATTTGCGTGGTCGATATCGAAATCGTCACCACCGAGGCATTTGGCTCCAGCAGGTCCTTCAGGGCGTTGGACAGCGCAATTAGCGAGTAGCACGAGATGTCCACCGCCCGTAAAAACGCCGGCTTGGTCGTCTCGTGAAATGCCCCGGCACCATCGTACTCCGCAAAGGCGATTGAATGGACGAGGCCAGCGAATTTCTTCCCCAGCGTTTGCAGATCCTGCCGTAGCCTTTCAATCTGCTCGGGAAACTCCACGTCGCAGACAAAAATCTTCGCCTCCGGGTGCAGTTTGGCCAGACTTTCTCGACGCGTTTCTGAACGGACGACGTAGACAACATCCGCCTCCGCTTCGTGTAGCGTTTGCGCAATGTGATCGGCAACGCTCTTGCGATTGGCCACGCCAAACACCAGGACGGACTTGCCGGCGAGTTGTAAAAAATCGACCACGTGGGGGTCTCAGTAAAGGCTAATAATTCGTGCTTACAGTCGCATTTCGCTCCGCGAAATAGTGATTTTTCTTTGCAACTAAACAATCGCGTTTTCCAGGGCGGTGCTCTTTCGCGGAGCGAAAGGCAACTATCCCTCACCCGTCGCTGGGGCGACGACCTCTCCCGCACGCGGGAGAGGTGAAGCTTGAATGCTCACCGCTATACAACCGCGTACTCTTTCACCTGATTCAATCACTGTCCTGCCTCAGCTTTCGCAGCCAGTGTACACGCAAACTCAAACCGCACCGCCAGCTTGCCACCACAACTTACCTTGGCATCCAAAAAAAACGCATCGGCCAGACGTTCCCTCAATTTGACTGAGATGTCAACTGTCTCACCCGGCCGCACAATTCGCTTGAAGCGAACATCGTTCATTCGTGTAGCCACCGGGACACGCTCATCGTCCCCTGTCACATGCTGCGAAAGCAAAATCGCACCGGCCTGCATTGCCGCCTCGCACAGCAGGACGCCTGGTGTGATCGGGTAGTCGGGGTAGTGCCCGGCAAAGAAGTATTCGTCGGCACGAAACGTCTTGCGACACTCGATCGCGTCAGCCGTCTGGCTGACAATCTCATCGACTAGCAAGAACGGCGCGCGATGCGGAATGGCAGCATGAATCTGATCGATTGTCATCGCACAACACTGTCGGGGTGTTTTCGGTTAAGACAGTTCCGCTGGAACCGCAGTTTTGACCAGCAGCGAGTCGACATCGTTGGCGACAATGACGCCATAATTCATCGCTCCCAGCCAGCCCGACATGATAATCCCCACACTGCCGGCATGGTAGAGACCATCGATCTGCTGCGGAATTCCCCGACTGATCGCCAGTCCTTCAAACTTGGTGCCGAAGCTGGCCCCCTGCAAGTGCCGCGTGTAATGCTGAAAAGTCACCGGCGTCGAGGCCTCGGCATGGTCCAGCATTTCGCGGATATTCGGCACGTACTTGGAGATCGCGTCGAGCGTTGTCTCGACCAGATCCTGCTTGGCCGCTTCGTAATCGGCCGGCGATAGATCGGCCCAGTCACGATAGTTGGCGTTCGTGCTGGATACAATCAGGCAGCGGTCACTCCCCGGCCGCGTTCGCGGGTAGTAGAACGAATAAGTTCTGCTAGTCACGTCGCGACTCAGCAGCGCCTCTGTTCGAAACAGCGGGGCAGTGGAACTGAACAACAAATCGCCGTGGCTTTCGTCGATCTGTGCGCCCGGCTTCAGCGCCATATAGACCTGACAACTCGAATTGTTCAGCCGCACGGCACGTGCCTGTTCGACAAAGTCCCGATCAAAGTGGTCTTCACCGACCAGATTAAAGATCGTGCTCTTCAGATTGGAATTCGACACCACCGCACGGGTCTTAATATAGCGACCATTGACGGTCACCCCTTCGACTTTGCGGTGGCGGTCCACATGGATCTGCGTGGCATCGCATTTGATCCGCACATCGACACCGTTACGCAGCAGTTCGTCGTGCATCAGCGTAATGAGCCGGTCGGTACCCCCTTCAAATGTAAAGACCCCCTTGGACATGAAGTTGGAGAAGACAATGCCGTACGAAATCGCCGGGTCTTCCAGCGTCGAACCGTTGGCATACGTGATCGGTTCCATCAGCAGGCGGATGACATCTTCACGACCGGGAAAGAACTTTTGAAACAACTCACCGGCCGTGGTGGACTGGTCGTCAAAAAAGTTCATGCCACGGGCGGCATCAAAAAACGCCTTCACGCTTTCAGGTGGCACCGCGAACTTTTCTGTCAACAATCGCGAAAAGTCATCGCGGTTAAACGTGGTCGTCAGCGAAAACATCGGGTTGTCAAACCGGATGTTCTTCAACTGCACGATCGAGTCGGCGATCTCCGAAGTCCAATACCGGCGGCAGCTTTTGATCATGCCGACCGGAAAGCCATGCAGCGAGATGTCAAAGATATGCCCCCCCGGTCGCTTGAACCAGGTGGCCATGCCGCCAAGCTTGTAGTGCTGCTCCAGCAGCAAAATCGAGTGCCCGGCGCGTGCCAGTGTATTGGCGACCGTGAGACCGGCCAATCCGCTTCCAATCACGACGCAATCGTACGAATCACGTGTACCGGCTAAAAAATCCTTAGGCATGCTGTGACAAGTTCCCAGAGATGGCGAGCAAGGTAGCGAGCAGAGTCATAGATTCTACCGCCAAACACGGGCCAAGGTGAGTGGCCGATTTACGGAATTCGTCGCTATCCCCCACGAATTCATCGGATCTGCCTGCCGGCGGGCACTGGCCAAGCGTTGCCCAATGGGGGAGAAATCGGTATTACAGCGTGGCCGCCAGGCAATGTTTGTTGGCCATGAGTACGCCGCTCATCATTGCACCGATGATTCCCACCCCCCCCTGATCAGTCCCACAGACAAACAAGTTGTAGAGATGCGCAGTCCCCTCCAACCGCTTTTGTGGTGCTCCATAGACCGCACCATTGTCATGCCAGGTGAACCGCTGGATCGTCGTCGGGGTGAACATATCGATCGCCACCGTGTGTGGTCGAAAGTCGGGCACAAATCGCACCGCCGAGGCGGTCATCCGTTCGTACCATTCCGCCTTGGCAGCGCGGTAGTCCGGCTCATTCAGCGCTCGCCAGCGGTCGTAGTGTGCTAGTGCCGTGATACGAACCACACCTTCGTCCAACTGTTGACCGTCGGGATAGAGAAAATTATTCGGCGAGCAAATCACCCCGCTCCGAACGTCGGCCAGTTCCGTAGCCGGCTCCTCCCAGTGAAATTTGTCGCAATCGTTAAAAAACACAATCGTCTCATTGTGGCCCAGCTCCGTCGGTTGACGATCGAGCAGCGAGATCGACTCAATGAACGACAATCGCCCTGGTGCGGTCTGTTGAATCGGCTGCGGTGCAGGTTCGCTATTCGGATTCTGTGCGCACAGCCGCATTGTTTCGCACCAACCGACCGACGAGAGCACCTGCCGTGCTTGAATGCTGCTGCCGTCATCCAGCTCAATACTGGCGACCGCATCGCCATTCACCACAATTCGACTTACACCGGCACGGAGCCGAAGTTCTCCCCCCCGCTCTTTGTAGCGGCGCGTCAGCAGCTTCAGAATTCTGCGCACACCGTCGAACGGTCGCGAAAAACCTTCAAGGAGTACGCTGCGAAACATCACGCTAAAATGCCCCCACTCCATATCGTGTGGGCTAGCGCTCCCATAGTACAACAGCGGACAGTAAAGCATCTCGATCAGCAGCGGATCGCTGAGGTATTGTGCGACGACCTCTCTGGACGAGACGCGAATCTCCGGTCGATCCAGCTCATCGTACCCGACCAATTGCGACACTAACCGGTCCAGACCATCGATCTGACTGGGGAACTCGCGAGCTACCTCCGCGCGAAACAGCTCAAAGTCGTTGCTGAAGCGGAGGCGCATGTTGGGAAATGCGATCGACGAGCCGCGCTGCGGGGATAGCTCGAATTCCTCCCAGCCAAAACGTAACTGCCGCAACAGCCGAGGCAACGGGCCTTGCTTGGCCCCCTTCCGCTGATAGTTTGTCACCGCGTGCAGGCCGACATCAAAGTTGCGGCCATCCAGGCGGTAGAAAGAATTCAAACCGCCGATGGTCGTATGCCGCTCTAGAATGCAGACGCGCTGGCCAAAGTGTGCCAGGCGAATTCCAGCCGCCAGCCCAGACATGCCGGCACCAATGATCGCGACATCGTACATTTTGGCAGACGGCCAGAGCTTGTCGGGTATGGTTGGTGCAAGCAGAGCTTTGGCTAAGCCTTCTGCATATCCTTCATCAGCGGTTCGAGGTACTCGACCGTGCTGGACATACTGGCCAGTCGCTGGTAATCCTCTTCCGGGATCTGGATGCGGTAGCGCTTGCGCAGCTCCATGACAATATCCAGAAAGTCCATACTGTCGAGCTCCATTTGCTCGCGCAGCAACTTGTCGTCGTCCAACTGCCCTAGTTCCTCGTCTGGCACGATATCCGACAGAATTTCAATGATCTCTTCGCGTATTTCGGCAGAAGTCATGCCGTGCTCTCCCTCCAGTATCCGTGAACCGAACGACGCCGTTCGGCAATTTATGCGCAAAATGGACGCCAATCGTGCGTCTGATTCTACATCCGTTTGATGACGACGACCGAGTTGATCCCGAGCATCCCAAATGAATTGTTGACGATGGTCTCGACGCGATCAAGGGCCTGCGGTTGATTCACAACCAGCCCGGGCAGGCCGCACTCTTCATCCAACTCGTCAACATTGATCGTAGCATGGCACTGCGCATCGTCAAAAGCTGGCAAATTGCCGGCTAATTCCAGGGCACCGGCCGCCCCCATGGCGTGACCGATGAAGCTTTTGGCGTTGTTAAAACGAGTTCGCGACGATCCCGCGAACACGTTTCTTAGCGCAATCGCCTCCTGAATGTCTCCTGAACTGGTCCCCGTGGCGTGTGTGCTGACAATATCGACCTGGTCAGGACGCATGCCGGCCCGCTTCAATGCTAAACGGACGCACTGTTCCTGCCGCACCGGGTTCGGTAGTACAAAATCGCTAGCGTCGCTGTTGATCGCGTAGCCGACCAGTTCGCCGTATATCTTCGCTCCGCGCGCCTTGGCGTCAGCCAGTCGCTCCAGGACGTAAATACAGCCCCCTTCGGCCACCACAATCCCATTGCGGCATTTATCAAACGGCCGCGACGCCTGCGTCGGATCGGCGTGTGAGGCCAACGCCCCCTGACTCTTAAAACTGGCAAATATCCCAAACGTATGGATGCTCTCGGAGACCCCTCCGGCCAGGGCCAGATCGCAGTCCCCTAGCCGCAGCATCTGTGCCCCTTGAATCAAACCGGCGTTACCGGCCGCACAGGCCGCTCCGATCGTATAGTGCGGGCCAGTAATCCCCATATTCAGCGAGATTTCGCCGGCCGGGTTATTGGCCACCGTGCGTGGATTATGGTGGTGCGACCAGAATTTAACGTCGTAGTCGTACTCTTTGAGCGCGTAAATCTCGTTCTCGGTCTCGACGTTACCATGTTCAGTCAGGCCGACGTATATGCCCACGGTCGACTTGTCGATGTTCGGCCAATCGAGTCCAGCGTCAGCAATGGCCTCGTTCGCACAGTAAATCCCAACACTACCAGCGCGAGTTCCGCGACGGACTTCCTTCTTTTTTTGGTACTTCAGCTCGTCAAAAGTGCATACTCCGGCATGAGTTGCACCGACATAGCGAATATCGTAATTCGTGACGCCGCTACGGCCAGCGAGCAGGCTGCTGCGGAACTCGGTCAGATCGTTACCGTTCGGTGCCGCCAGCCCGATCCCGGTGATGACGATCCGAAAATTGTCCGAGTCACGCTCAAGCATCCACCTGTCCTTGCATTTATGTAAACTCTCGAAGTTACCGTTTGGGTGCCCCGTTGGCAAGCGGGGGGATTGAGTGTTGAGGACGCTGAAAATTCAGGAAATTCAAGCCTAAACCGCTCCCCTCACCAATCCCGGCACCACATCCAGCTCCAAATCCTCAAACAGCCCGACTTTGAATCGCTCCACCGCGATGGCCCCCATCACGGCGTTGTCTGTACAAAGGTTCGCGGGTGGGATAAACAGCCGCACATCGGCCTGCTGGCAGGCCTCGGTCAATTTGGCTCGAAATCGCCCGTTGGCCGCGACTCCCCCTGCTACGCACAGTGTGCGCAGATTCGTCGCGTCAACCGCTTGCAGACTCTTGCCAATCAGACAATCGATGACCGCCTCTTGAAAACTGGCCGCCAGGTCGGCAATCGTTTGCTGATCCAGCACCGAAGAATCCACCGGCATCCCTTGCCCGACAATTTGATAACGCACCGCCGTTTTCAGGCCGCTGAAGCTGAAGTCCAGCCGCTCCACGTCGCGCAGTAGCGACCGCGGAAAGTCATACCGCTGCGGGTTGCCAGCAATCGCGGCCTTTTCAATGTTCGGCCCGCCGGGGTACGGCAGACCCAGCATCGCGGCCACCTTGTCAAACGCTTCCCCCGCAGCGTCGTCGATCGTTCCCCCTAGCGGCGTAAAATCGATCGGGCCAAGGCAACGGTACAGACTCGTGTGCCCGCCACTCACCACCAGACCTATACAAGGAAACACATCCGCACCGTGCGCAATACGGCAGGCGTAGATGTGTGCCTGCAAATGATTCACCGCAATCAGCGGGATATTCAGCGCCAGGCAGAGAGCTTTGGCCGCGGCCAGCCCGACGAGCAGCGAACCGGCTAGCCCCGGCTGATTGGCGACGGCAACCGCGTCCAGATCGGTTAGCTTTATCCCGGCACGGCGGAGCGTCTCATCGATAACCGGCAGAATCCGTTCCAGATGTGCGCGTGAGGCGATTTCTGGAACCACGCCCCCGAACCGCTGATGCAGCTCATCTTGCGAGGCAACGACGGAGCCAAGTACCTGTAACTCGCCCGTGACGACCGCGGCGGCCGTCTCATCGCAAGTCGTTTCGATGGTCAGAATCTTCATTCAACCAGCATAGCAGCCAAGACTGTCGGCTCGAAAGTGCCTGATCGATATCACTAACTGCCAGCGGCAACCGGTTCAATTGCACTACTTGGCCGCACTACTTCGCTTTGGCAATCTCACTATTCAGATAATCGATTGCCTTCTGCAACTGCCGATCGACAAACTTTGGCGATGTCTTTGGATCAGCCTTTTTGAGCGGCACAAGTTTCGTGTTGTCGGGGTCTGTCGGTTTTTCTGAGTCTGCCGGGGCGTCGTCTGATTTGTCTGTCTCGTCAGGATCGCTGGCTTCGTCGTCGCTCTTTTTGGAATCATCAGCGGCACTTTTCTTGGCAGGCTCCTCAGCCGCCGGTTTTTCGTCGGCAGGCTTCGTGTCGGTAGAATCCAATTCAAACAGCGTATCCTCATCTTCCGATGATTGATCGCCTGTTTTTTTATCTTCCGGCTTCTTTTCGTCTGATTTCTCGTCGGCGGCAGGCTTTTCGTCCGCCGGTTTGGTCTCGTCCGGCTTTTTCTCCTCGGACTTCGGCCCAGTGGACTCTGCTTCCGTATCTCCATCTTTCAATCGAGCGATCAGAATATCACGCTTGCGGCGGTATTCGACC
This sequence comes from Planctomycetota bacterium, assembly GCA_034440595.1. Lineage (GTDB taxonomy): Bacteria > Planctomycetota > Planctomycetia > Pirellulales > JALHPA01 > JAWXCH01. Next base: position 11,387 of record JAWXCH010000188.1, read on the forward strand.
AATTGTTCCAGTTCGGCGGGGACCAGCTTCAGTTCGTAACCGTCATTCGGCTTGACTCCCCACTCGTCGGTTTCCTTGGCATCGGGAAAGCGATGAATGTTGTGGCCGTTCGGACGTTGATAGCTAGCGGTAGTCAGCTTCAAGGCACTCTTGCCATCCTCCAGCTCGATGACGTTCTGCACGCTCCCCTTGCCCCAAGTTCGTTCCCCTATCACCACAGCCCGTTTGTGATCTTGCAGACAGGCCGAGACAATTTCGCTGGCACTTGCGCTGTAGCGATTGACCAGAATCACCATCGGAAAGTCGTCAAATGTGCCGTTTTTCTTGGCTTCCCAGGTCCGCTCGGGCGTGTTCCGCCCTTTGGTGCTGACAATCTTGCCGTCGTTGATGAACAGGTCGCACACTTCAATGGCTGAGGTCAGCAGCCCACCTGGGTTGAACCGCAGGTCCAAAATCAACCCGCGCATGTTCTGCTCGGAAAGTTCCTTCAGCGCTTTCTTCAGCTCCCCAGCCGTCTCGCGGCTGAAGGAAGTCAGCCGGATGTAGCCGATCTTCTGCTCTGGATCGAGCATGAACTCCCAGTCGTCGTTCGGCTTGTGTGTATCGCCAAGTACGGTCGAAACGCGAATGATCTCTCGCTTCAAAGAGACCGTTTTTTGCTTACCGGTAAGGGCACTCTGCACCGTGATGGTGACGCTGGTGCCGGCTTCGCCTTTCAACTGGCGAACTGCCTCGGCCAGGTCGATCCCTTTGGTCGATTTGCCTTCGATTTCCAGAACCCGATCGCCGGCCTGAATTCCAGCCCGATAGGCCGGGGTGCCAACCAACGGGCTGAGGATCTTCAGCAGCCCGTCGTCGATGGTGATCTGAATCCCGATGCCGCCAAACTGGCTTTCGACCGAGCTTTTAAAACCGCTAATCTCGTCCGGGCCAATGTAGCTGGAGTACGGGTCCAGCTTGCTGAGGGCACCCTTGATGGCCGCCTCCATCAGTTCGCGACGATCGACTTCCTTCACATAATTCCGCTCGACTTGGTCAAGCGTATCGGCGAAAGAGCGAAACAATTCGTAGTACTCGTCGTCAGAACGAGGCAGTCTGGCGTCCGATTTTGAGGGAGTAGCGATGGCCTCTTTGGCCGTTTGGTTGGCATCCGGCTCGGCGGCGGTCGCAGGAACGGCCAGCAAGGCAGCCAGAATCACTGCCGTCGAAATCGCTGCCGTCGAAATCATTGCCGTCGAAAAACGTCGAACAGCCATGAGCAGATACTCCCAATAGGTGAAAATCAGTGCAGATCGTATGAACGGTGCGGTCGGCTTGCCGGCGGCGGATTGGTCCGGAAAAAACGCCTCTCTACGGCCCGGCAGGGTAGCTCTCAGTATAACTGAACTGGCGGATTTCCCAAAGTAAATGCGGCTTTTCAATTGTTCAGCTTGCAAAATGGTTGACAGCCGAATCAGTTTGGGTAGAATCGTCCGAAGCTGTTGACCGCAGCACCATCGGCGGAAGCCAAATTTTACATTCGTTCTAAGCGAATGCGTTTCATTTAACTGCCTCCTGTAGGCAAGAAAGTGAGTTGCTATGACTCTACTTGAGCGTGCGCACTCTGCGCAAAAAGCGTTGTTTTCCCGCTATGACCGCCTGAATCAGCTTTGGACGGAAGCGGAGAAGCGTTTGACTTCTAACCATGTACCTCATTTTGTTACGGTTGTCTGCCAACGTTGGCCTGATATCCAAGGCGAAGAGACAATCGAAGAAATCGGCTTGGTTAAGATTAAAGGAGAATGGCGGATCGGCTTCACTGAAGTCGACGGTCGCGATACCGATTATCTTCATGTATCATGGATACCAATTGTTGATTGCTCTGCGCAAATACGGGTCAATTGCGCGAAGCATTTGCCAAAGTTGGAACAAGCAGTGGTGGAATCAGCAGAAAAGTTCATTCCGCGCGTCGACATCGCGATTGATGAGCTAACTAAGTTCTTGGCGTAGTTTTTTAAAGCCGATGGTAGCGGGTTGCCTTGTCGGCAACCCGCTTTTTTTTGACAGCTAGCTTAGCTTGGTTAGAATCAAAACCGCTGCCAGCAATAGTGGCAAGCCGCGCTTGATTCCATTGCCCCTGGAGTCGCGCGGCTTTTTTCGTTTGCGAAGGTTGGATACAGGTCAACAGTTTGCTATTATCCAGCTATGAGCAAGCATGTTGAAAACCACCGGCAATTTTTGGATTCCAAGTTGGCGCAAGTAAACGTTGACCTCGACAAAATGCTTGAGGTTATCGCCAATTCGGATCGAACCGCAAAGATTCCTGCTCGTGATGCTCTGCGGCTAAGCGCTCAGGCATTGCAAGGCGGCTTGCTGGAGGTACAAACTCCAAGCTGGCTTGTTTCATTGATAAACGTCAGTACCCATTATAACCCTGGCGGCGGGGGTAACAGGGATTCCACCTTCTTAATGCAATTGATCGATATTCGTCCTAAAGCACGACGGCAGAAGTGGACGCATCTCGAAGAAGATATCGAGACGATCGATTTTGAGGAAGTGTACAGTGAGGCAGCAGGAGACATCAAAGGGCTATTCGACAAGCTAATTGTACTTCTTCAGACCTTAATCAATAACAAGGCAGTTGATAGCGCCAAGGTAATTCGTGAGCTAGAGCTTCTGATTGCAATTCTGAAAAAGAACAACAGTGATTCATTCTTCCAGAAGGCGTTCTGTTGGCTTACAACTAGACGCAACTTGTATCGCCTCCTAAGAAACTACGGTGCATCATTCAAGATTACCGCTCCATTGGTCCAAACTATTGAAGAAACGGCGCATGAAGTCGACGATCGATTTAGGTCAGCAATCAAAAACGGTGGCATGAAGATTAACCACTTGATGGAAGAACTTCCTCCAGCCGAAATTCCAGAAAACGTTTTGAAGATCATCGAGCAGCATAGGGCGGGAAAACCTTTGACATTAACCTATCACATTCCTGAAGAGAATGCCTCTTCTTGAGATGCTGCAAGTTTTGATCGACTTCGCGGTCGCCGCATAGACAGCTCTGCGTAGCAATTAGTCTCGAACGGTAGTCATAAAGGGGTTAACATGAGCAACGAGAATAGCCTAGAACTTTACCGTGCGCACCGCACCGGGCAGGACAAGTATGATTATTTCCTCTTGGCAGTAGCCGGAGGCGCAATTGCGTTGGCAGTGAACCAAACTCAAAACGCTACACTAGCTTGGTCGCAGATTCCCTTAGCGGTGGCCGTGTTAAGTTGGGGCATAAGTTTCTGGTCCGGGTGTAGGCGGCTTTATCATGTGAATACCGGATTAGGTGCAAACCTGGAGTTGCTATTAGTGCAATCAGGTAGCCGTGATGTTGGAGGTGGCCCGGAAAGGGTTCGCGTGATTGAAACTGCCTTACGCGATCTAATGAAAGACACAGGCCAAAGGGCTTCAACGTTTTTCAAATGGCAATTCAGTTTACTAGTATTCGGAGCTGTTTCGTTCGTTGGCTGGCACGTGCTCGAAATGGGGCTTCGTGCTGAAGCGCAGCCGCCGCGTCAGCAACCTGCTGCAATCGCGCCGAGCGACGACAGGGCAGCGAAAAACGTGCCGATACCCGCGTCGTTACAACCCGCAAATTTGACCCCACCTGTGCAACCCGCACAACCTGACGCTGCCAAGCAAGACACTACAGTAAAATAGGGGTCTATTCGTAGCAATAGTGTGCTGCGGTGCCACTGCTGCCTGCCCTCGCCGGGTGCCACTGCTGGCTTGCCCAGCAGTGAAAATTGAGCAACGGTTGCAGTCTCACTTTCGGTGCAACATCCGCTCGATTTCTCCCGATCCCGCGCAGCGCCCGTCAACACCAAAACCAAGCCAACTTTTCAAATCTTCCTGTCGCCTGAAGTCTGCCACCTGAGGCCTGATTCCGCGCTTGAAAAAAAGCCACCACCTCTGCTAGGCTGAACTCATCGATTCGCGCGCTTAAAAACGCTCAAATCACCAGCACCGCGATGAAGGGTGGACTGCACAGCGTGAGAGAGTGAGCGGACTGGATTCCCGCCTGCGCGGGAAGGACGGACGCGCGAGGAAACCCCAGACGCGCAATCTGATCACCGTACGCACTTAACCAGAAACCATGAACCTAACTCCAATAAACACATCAGAAACACCACCCCCGAAAAAAACAAAAACACAGACGCGCGCAACGTACACAACGCACCCCACAACCAAACGATGTCAGACCACACCACCGACCCGCACATGGTGCACCCACGCCGGCGGCACATTCCGCCAGATGCGGTCACGGCGGATTTCTCGCCCGTGGAGAAATTGGTCAAGCATTGTTTCAATGCCGCGTAACCGTTCTCGCTCGGATCGGCTGGAGATAACCGACTTTACTTTGCGGATGGCGACGTATTCAAAGAACGAGAGCGTGCCCCCTGGTTTTAGCAATCGCTCAAAAATAGCCAGGATCGATTTTACATCCTCGACGGCAAAATTATTCAGTGGCAGACCGGAGACAATATGGTCGTACAGCTTCTCGCCGGGCACCTCTTGCAATGGAGCATGCAGGATCTGCACTTGGTTCGCCACCGCTTGAAAGCCTGGCTCACTGTCGAAGCGATGCCTCAGGTGTGCCACAAAGGCATCGTTCAATTCCACCAGACAGAGGTGGTCCTGCGGTTGCAGTCGTTTGACCAGTTGAGCGGTGGCTGGCCCGGTGCCGGGGCCGACCTCCAGAATTTGCCGCCCGTTCCCCTCGGGCGTGACGTAGTGGCAAAGCGCCGCAGCCAGCCGGCTGCCACTGGGCAGGATTGCCCCAGTGGTATGGTACCGCTGAAAAAACTCGCGAATGAAGACGGTGTACCCGCCGCTCGGTGTGGCCATTAAACTCTCGTGCTGGTGCCTGGAAGAATGCCCATAGCGTAGGCAAATGCGATAGATTGTGAAAGAGGAGGCGGCCACTCTGTCGCCTTTCGCTCCGTCGAAAGAGTGCTTTGACGAGAGCAGAACTATCCGACCAATAGAACGCACGAAGGCCCTCACCCGACGCTGGGGCGTCGACCTCTCCCGGCAAGCGGGAGAGGTGAAGATATACGTGCCGTCGTTTTTAGTTGCCGGTTCGTAGTCTATGCATTTTGGTGGTGCGCCTGATGGTGCGTCGGGTTAGTATGTTTCCCCCATCGCTTGACCATCGGTCGCTGGAAAGTGACAATCCGGTACGGAACAGACCGCGTTTAATTCAGCGACGCAGCAATTCAGCGAGGGAGTGAAAAATGGCGTTAGGCCCAGTCAGTCAGTTTATCAAGCATCATTACCGGCATTTTAACGCCGCCACCGTGGTCGACGCCGCCGAGGCCTATCGCGCGCACCTGGCCAGTGGCCAGAAAATGCTGCTGGCGATGGGCGGGGCGATGAGCACCGCCGAGATCGGGCTGTCCCTCGCCGAAATGATCCGGCAGGACAAGGTGCACGCCGTCTCCTGCTCGGCCAATAATCTGGAAGAGGACATTTTCAACTTGGTCGCACACGACCACTATGTGCGCATTCCGCACTATCGGGATCTGACCCCGGCGGATGAACGAAAGCTGCTCGATCAGCATCTCAACCGAGTGACCGATACGTGCATTCCCGAAGGGGAAGCGATCCGTCGGATCGAAAAACACATTTTTGAAATCTGGGAAGCTGCCGAAAAGAGTGGCCAGCGGAAACTGCCGTTTGAGTACTTTTACGAGCTAGTGCGGTCCGGCGTGCTGAAGCAGTATTACCAGATCGACCCCAAGGACAGTTGGGTCCTGGCCGCTGCGGAGAAGAACATTCCGATCTTTACCCCTGGTTGGGAAGACTCGACACTCGGCAATATCTTCACCGGCTACTGCCTGCGGAAGGAACTATCGCCAACGACGATGAAAAGCGGCATCGAAATGATGATGCTAGTGGCCGAGTGGTATCAGAAGCACTGCGCAAAAACCGGCGTTGGATTCTTTCAGATTGGTGGTGGAATCGCCGGTGATTTCCCGATCTGCGTGGTGCCAATGCTCCAGCAGGATATGGAGATCATGGTCCCCGTCTGGTCCTAGTTCTGCCAGATTACTGACACGAACGAATCGTACGGGTCGTACTCTGGTGCCAACCCCACCGAGAAAATCACCTGGGGCAAACTGGACGAGACCACGCCAAAGTTTGCGATTAACTCCGATGCGACAATTGTCGCCCCGTTGATCTTTGCGATGGTATTGGGCCAGTGAGATAACGAAATTAAATATAGCGTCTGATGACTTTCACCTCTCCCTCTGGGAGAGGTCGTCGCCCCAGCGACGGGTGAGGGATTTCTTCTACATTCTCATTCTTAAAAGTGGCACACTGAAGATTTTAAGAGCCAGTTTCACATTGCATCTGCCGCACTACAGCGTACCTACTCAATGGTTTCCCTCACCCGCGGCTGATACCGCGACTTCTCCCGCAAGCGGGAGAGGTGAAGGTACCGAATCGAATGTCAATAGCGCAACAAAAACGCCCCTGGCGAATTCACCAGAGGCGTTTTTACTTTCGATATTTTAGAATCCGTTCCGATGCAAAACGACGTTAGTTGAGAACCTTGGTCGCGTCGTCCAGGATCTTCTTGACGGCGTCTTTGTCCAGGCCACCCTCTGGTAGCGCGTGATTGGCGGCAACCGTGCCTTGCTTGTAAATCACCACCGTGACATCCGCCTTGGGGTCGAGCTTGTAATCTTCTGGGCCGTTTGGCTGGTCCTTTGGAACGACCACGGCAATGTGCTTGGCCTTGCTATCGGCGATCAGTTTCTCGGCCGACTTCTTGGCGGCTTCGTCTTCCTGACCAATCAGGTTAACGAACGAAACGAGCTTCTTGTCGGCGTTTTCCGCAACAACTTTGTCCAATGCGGTTAGTAAGCCGGCCAGCTTCTCATCCGACTTGCGGGCAAAAATCATCACGACCGGTTTGCCGCCAGTTCGACAGCGATAGCACAACGCTTCACCCATTTCGACGCCATCTTCTTCATTTCCGGCGGCCTTGACGACTTCGTAGGGGCCAACTTCATCGCCCACTTGAGGCCCGCTCTTCAGTTCGGTGGTAGCCGACGACGTGTCAACCTTCTCTTTTTCAAAAGCACCAAGCGATGACACCGTTGCCAACACTGCTACCAGCCCCAGACTAAGCGCAATCTTCATCGAGAAATCTCCTGTTGAGTCAAAAAAACTACAAAAATAACGCGTGATAGATTTGTCCGGCCACGCCGGTTGTGTTTCAGATAACCTGCCTGCTAGATCCAATTGCTCCAGCCGCGATGTACGGATGCCAACCGCAGCCGGTTCGCACAATCCGTTCGCCCCCCCTCGAAATAGCCAAACGTACTGCGAGTCCGCCATACTTCCTAGCTTGCCTGGTTTTAGTAGCACCGGGCATTTCAAGGACTTGCTTACCGCCGGTAACTGACCGGGCCACTGATGATCATCTTAGAACTTGAAATCCAGAATTCAAGCTTTTTGGCAGATTTCCCACTTCCCCCATTGTAGGCCGATCAGCCAGATTTTCGCTCCCGGTTGTGGAGATCCTACAGAAGAAGCATATGTCGCTTAAGGATTTCCGTTGCCCAAGTCGATGGGTTACTCGTACAATTACGCTCGTAGGGGGAGGGGCATATTCGGAACACTCGTGCTAGCAGTCGCAGGCTGCCGGCATAACTTTCTCGAAATGCCGGCGATTGCCGGTCGACAGTTGGCGTAAATCAATCTCGTTCCATTTGCCGGGAGTTCATTCATGGCCACGATGCAAGAAACGATTCCTCAGCCGCAAGTTCGCCAAACGCAGTGCTTTATCGGCGGCAGTTGGACCCCGGCGGTCAGTGGCAAGACCTTTGCCACTATCAATCCATCCAACGAAGAAGTGATTGCCGATGTGGCCGAAGGAGACGCCGCGGATGTCGATCTGGCGGTGGCTGCTGCACGCGAGGCGTTTGACAATGGCCCGTGGTCAACGATGGACGCGCGCGATCGTGGGCGATTGATGTACCGACTGGCCGAGTTGATGGAAGAAGAGATCGACGATCTGGCGGCACTGGAGTCACTGGACAATGGCAAGCCGATCCGCGATGCGCGGGGTGCCGATTTGCCGTTGGCGATCGATTGCATTCGCTACTACGCGGGCTACGCCGACAAGATCCACGGTCAAACGATCCCCGTCCGTGGCAATTACTTTACCTACACCCGGCGCGAGCCAATCGGTGTGGCAGGGCAGATCATTCCTTGGAATTTTCCAATTCTGATGGCTAGCTGGAAGTGGGGACCGGCACTGGCCGCCGGTTGCACGATTGTCATGAAGCCGGCCGAACAGACTCCACTGACTTGCTTGCGAATGGCGCGACTGGCACAGAAAGCCGGCATTCCGGACGGCGTGATCAATGTCGTCCCTGGTTATGGACCGACGGCTGGTGCGGCAATCGTCAAGCACCCTGGCGTGGACAAGATCGCCTTCACCGGCGAAGGAACCACCGCCAAGATCATCATGCGCGAGGCGACCAGCACTCTGAAGCGACTGACGTTTGAACTCGGTGGCAAAAGCCCGAACATTGTCTTTGCCGATGCGAACCTGGACGCGGCCGTGGCCGGTGCCCACTTCGGACTTTATTTCAACCAAGGTCAATGCTGCACCGCTGGAAGTCGATTGTTTGTCGAAGACCGCATTTACGACAAGTTCGTCGACAAATTGGCGGCGATCAATACAACGCGCAAGCTGGGGGATCCGCTCGATCCGGAGACGGAACAAGGCCCGCAAATTGATCAGGCGCAGTTCGACAAGATCATGCACTACATCGATCTTGGCAAGCGCGAAGGGGCCGAGTGTATCACCGGTGGCAAACGTTTTGGCGAACGCGGTTTTTACGTGCAGCCGACACTGTTTGCCGGCGTGACCGACGACATGACGATTGCCAAAGAAGAGATCTTTGGACCGGTCTTGTCGGTGCTGCGATTTAAGAGCGTGGATGAAATCATCGCACGTGCCAATACGACTGAGTTCGGCTTGGCCGCCGGCATCTGGACCCGTGACGTTGCCAAGGCACACCACCTGGCGAAGAAGATTCGTGCGGGCACGGTCTGGATCAACTGCTATGACGTGTTCGATGCGGCAGCACCGTTCGGTGGCTTCAAGCAGAGCGGCATTGGCCGCGAGCTGGGAGAGAAGGGACTGGATGCCTACACCGAGAATAAAACGGTCACGGTGAGTTTAGATTAACCGTCCGGCGGCGGTCGTTGCGGCGGAGCAAAAGGCGGCTCTGGATGGCCAAATCAATGCAGTGTGCCTGCATAGAACTTCTCGCGACCAGATGCCGTTTCCAGCAGCAGCGCGCCATCCGGTGCGATGCCGGCGCAGCGACCGATGACGGTCGAGTCACCGTTTCGCAGTGTCAGCATCTGGCCATGTTGCAAGCAGAGCGAATTAAATCGGTCACCGATCACTGCCGGCGCGGTGGCCAATAGAGACAGCCCACCCGCCAATTCGTTTAAGAACTCTGCTAGCAGCGTTCCGTGCTCGACCTCGCTGCCGGTCAGGTCGCTCAGGCTGACTGCACGCTGGCGGACTTCTTCCGGTGCCTCGCTCAAGGAATTGTTTGTATTCGCTCCGAGGCCGATCAGGTGCCGACCGTCGGGCAGTGCATCTACCAAGATCCCGGCCAGCTTGCGTGATCCAATATAGACATCGTTCGGCCAGTGCAGCCCGATCGTTTGTCCGGTCACTAACGGTGCAAAGACTTCGACCAAGGCCACTCCTGTTACCATCGATATCTGCGGTATCGGGCCGGACGGCAGACCGAATCTCGCGGGATCGAATAACAGGCTGAATGCCAGGCTACCGCTGCCCGTCCACCAGCGGTTGCTGCCGCGACCACGACCGGCGGTCTGCTGTTCTGCTAGCACCAACAGCGAGACTTCTCGTGGTAGCGATTCGGCAGCCTGTCGTGCCCGGTCTTGTGTAGAGGGAGGCTCACCGTATTGCTCCACACGATCAATCCACGTTGCGGCTAGCAATTGATCTGAATTAATCAGCATGGCGAATCGTGAGCCGTTTGGAGAAGGCAGGTGAAACAGTCAAAGCGATTCTGACTGAATCTTTTGGAAACCGGCGGTGGTGGCCGAACCGCACTTGACCCCGCCTGACGAGTTTGATATTCCCATTGCCTCTTGTCTAGTCCGGGAGGCCGTTCGGCGACCCCTAGTGGAATTTGTCTGTATGCTGCTGCGCGTTCAGCTTGCTGTCGTTGCCGTCCTAGCGACCTCGGTCGTTCAGGCTCAAACTGTGCAATTGCCCAAACAGTTGCCGCAGAATGTTGCTCCGCCTAGCTCGGGCTACAGCAGTTCGAACTATCAAGCACCGTTCGCGCCGAATACTTCGGCACCGCCGGCTGGATACCTGCCCAACAGTACCGCGCCGTCGATTGGTGCACCATCCCTCAACTCGCCTGTGCCCCCTGCGACGTTCAACGGCACGATTCAACCATTCGATCCGTATGCCGCGCCAATCAATAGCGGTGCATTTCCTTCCGGCGCAGTGTCACCAGGTGCAGCCCCGTACAGTGGTGCGGGAGGGTACACCGCTCCCCCTGGATTTACGGGTGCTCCGGCCGGAGCTGGCGGGCCAGAGTACCTGTTTCCTAACGGAACGCCGCAGATTTTTCCACAAGGAATGAGTAACCCTATTCAGCCGTGGGGAAGCTGGACGCGATTGCTGCAAGCGGTTTCGTTCTATTCGGAATACATCTATGACGGCAACGGCACAAATGACCTTTCCGAGGTTGGCAGTGAAATCTCCGCGACGCTGGCCGTGCCGGCGTTCAATTTGCAGACTCCGTTTTTGATCACGCCCGGCTTTGCGATTCATCTCTGGTCCGGGCCAGAGTCAACTGGCGGTCCCGATTCGGCCGATTTGCCAGGGTCGACGTACGACGCCTACCTGGATGTGGGCTGGAACCCGCAGGTTAATAACTGGTTTGGTGCCGAGTTAGGCGCGCGTATTGGTGCCTACACGGCCTTTGACACATTCACGACCGATAGCATTCGCATCATGGGTCGTGGGCTGGGAGTGGTTCGCATTTCGCCGACATTGACCGCTAAACTTGGCGCGGTGTACATCGACCGCAACGATATTAAACTGCTGCCTGCGGGCGGGTTGGTTTGGGATCCCAGCAGTATCTGGCACTGCGAGTTTATCTTTCCACGTCCGAAGATTGCTCGCCGCTTCAATACGATGGCCAACCACAACGTCTGGGGCTACGTTTCCGGCGAGTATGGCGGCGGTTCCTGGACGATTATTCGCGCGGCCGACTACACCGACTCGTTCGACTACAACGACATCCGCGTCATGCTGGGTATGGAATGGATTCCAGAAACTGAATCGGGCCGCATGGGCTTTGTTGAAGTTGGTTACGTGTTTAATCGCGAACTGATCTACGTCAGCCTGAATCCACCTAGCTTGGAGCTGGATAGCACGTTCATGGTGCGGGCAGGAGTCGTCTTCTAATGAAACTAGGCCATCGGCGGTGCATTACCTGCGTGGCTGGAGGCCTGTTACGATATTTAAC
>JAWXCH010000189.1:0-53919 GCA_034440595.1 Planctomycetota bacterium
ATCGCCTCGTCAGGATGTAGTTTTTCTGATGGCGTCGGCCCAGCGTTCCCGGACGCAAAGGACATAGTTGCCATTGATGCACTCGTGCCAAGCCATGAATTCCTCCGACGAATCGTTGCGGAGGAAAGGCTGAAGACCATCGACGCGAACCCAACCCTAATCGGAAGTTGGCATCAAATTGGCATCGATTTTCGCGTCGAGATTTCCCAGAGACAAGAATTACCGAGTTTTAGAAGCTGGGGAACCAGGATTTGAACCTAGTCGTAAATGGTTCGGCCACGGTATTTCTACTTTAGGCTTTCTTGTCACGCCAATCAGGAGGGGCCCGCCCTGCCCTGGTCTGTTTGCTCTGACGACATAGTGTATTGGAGCCCAATGACATCTATTGCCCTTAAAACCAAGGACGATGGGGCGATTGCGATTGTGCGGTTCACGACGTCAATTGTTTGGTCCTTACTGATGACCTGTAGTACGGCCCTTTCAATTCACCTAGTGAAGTGGAGCGCGCTATGCAACTTTGTGTTGCAAATCAAGCGTTCTATAGCGGTTTGCCGGCAGTCGTAAGCCTTTTGACTACGATTCGATTTCGCCGCGCTCCCTGGCTCGCTCTTTGTCTTCGCAAGATGGTTTAAGGTAATTCAACCAACTCCGTCTTAATCCGCTTGGCGTCGCAGTTCCCGGAATCGTCCTCTATACTCAGTACGAATGTTCACGATCCGAGGTCTGCAGCTCGATCCCCGGGGGACATAACTCGGATGGCGTCGTGGATGCTGCTGACTACGTCGTGGGCCAAACATGGACGGGAAGACTGGCCTTGGTCTCGCCGCCGATAGGAACAGCGACCGCATAGTTGAGGGGTCTCGACAATGGGGTATGGAGGCTTAATGGTCTTCGCGTTTGTCCGATAGGCGGTTCATGTAGGTCAACAAACTACCGTTTAGAAATGGCCTGCCGGCGTCCATCCGGCCCGCTCCCGGCGACCGCGACTGACGCCTTGGCCGGGCGTCTCCATACTCGTTGATGCGGTAGCTTTCTGGCACTAATATTTCATACCGAGGACCCGTCAGCTTTATCGGATTGAGATGCAGCGGCGTGTTGGGCCCGATGGAAGCCCAGCAAACGAGCATACCGGGAAGAAACGGGCCAGCTAGTCCCGGGCATATGATTTCACGCGCATGCGTGAGCATTGGCGGACAAGTATTTTCCAATCAAGGAAACCTAAGCGTGCCTCTATGGATTGATGGCCATCTCGATTTGGCATGGAACGCGCTCTACTTCGATCGAGACTTGACTCAGTCTATCGAACGAATCAATGCGCGCGAACGGGGCATGACGGACAATGCTGGGCGCGGCAATGCAACGGTTGCGCTGCCTGAGATGCGTCGCGGTCGACTTGCACTATGTCTGGCAACATTGCTTGCTCATTCGAGACCGGATCTTATGCCGACCCAGGGACATAGGCGACCCAGTCTCGACTATTGCTCGCCAACAGCCGCATGTGCGATTGCCCAGGGCCAGCTTGCATATTACCGCCTGCTCGAACAGAGCGGTGAGATGGCGATGATTGTTTCGGCCCAAGATTTTATCGCACACTGGGACCGCTGTTCGTCGCAGTCCAATTTACTCGCGACGGGTACTACGCCTATCGGCGTCATTGTGGCAATGGAGGGGGCGGACGGCATCATTACTCCCGAGCAGGCGCGTGACTGGTTCGATTGGGGGCTGCGCGTAGCAAGTCCGGTGCACTACGGTCACAACCAGTATGCATTTGGCACCGGCGAAGCCGGCAGGTTGACAGAGGCGGGAGTTGAACTGCTGCGCGAGTTCCGACGCGTGGGAATTATCCTCGACACGACGCATTTATCGGATGAAGGTTTTTTTCACGCGCTTGACGTATTCGACGGTCCCGTCATCGCGTCGCACCAAAACTGCCGAGCGCTGGTGCCGGGGGGACGGCAGTTTTCAGACGAGCAGTTGCGTTTGCTCATTGGGCGCCAGGCAGTAATCGGCACGGCGTTTGACAACTGGATGTTGGTGCCTCATTGGAAAACTGGCGATACGCCACGTGTGGAGGCATCGCTGGAACAGTTGGCAAATCATGTCGATCACATTTGTCAGCTTTCCGGTTCGCATGAGAATGTGGCTATTGGCACCGATTTGGACGGCGGCTACGGCGCCGAGCAATGCCCTATCGAAATTGACTCGATTGCTGACGTGCAGAAACTCGCCGACGTACTCGCACGGCGCGGATACTCCGCGCAAGCAATCAACGACGTGTTCCATGACAACTGGCGCCGATTTTTTAGTCAACACTTGCCGGTCGCAACATGAAGTCTCGCCACATTCGCGACAAGACATTGGCCGGAATTTATGAGCTAGATGGCGACACGCTCATAGTTTGTTTTGCCAAGCCGGGCGAGCCACGACCAACCGAATTCACGACCCAGCACGGGACGGCTTTTATCTATTGCTTCCAAAAAGCGACTGACGCCGCAAGCCGCCAGTTACGAAGCAAAAGAAAAAGTAGAGTCGCTCAACAAGTGAGCGGCCCCCCCGAACTATTCGAGTCGCTTGAGGATGTCGGCGCGCTTCCCACCTGTCAGCCCCGGCCAGGCTTCAATCACCTTCGCCAGACCGGGATCCGCAACGGCACACAAAAATGCAGCGCGCAAATGAGCGACTGCAGTATTCCCCGAGAAATCGTGCGATAGTGCTGGTCCAGTGTCTCCCACTGGTACAGGCGTAAAGCAGCGCAAGGAAGCGCATTCAGGCGAATTATCTTCATTCGCATTTTCTTCCTGCGCTTCACTTCGCTCCGTCGGCTGGCTTCGGCAGCGCTTTTTGCAGCGCGCCGGTTGGTTCACTAGCCGCTAGCTCGAAGTGATCGTCGGTCGTCTGCAGGTAGTGCTTGGACTGCGGAGGCTGCCACAGCTTGGGCCATGGCTTGATGCCCGCGGATCGGCTCGCAGGTGTCGGGCATCACCGCGTGTCGGCCCAGTGGCGCAGGTTGCAAGGCGGCAGGTTGCAAGATGACGGACGCCGCAAGTCCTGACGGAAGTGATATAATAGTTACAGTTCCACGGGGAAACTGAATCAGATCGAAAATCGCGAACCGCCGCGGCGGCGTCGCTCCGAAGCTGGTGTGATGAGAATGACTACGGGTGCAGTTATGCTGAAAACGGTTTTGGGTCCATTTTCGGGGGGAGCGACAATTTGTTTTCTATAACTCTGAGCTCAAGGGCGTGACCATGGAAGAACGGCAATGAACGCCGGTCTGTGCAATATCGATCTTGACTGAGCTGGAGGGGCCTGCGCATTGTCCTCCATTTGGACAAGTAACGTGTGCCCGACCTCTGAATAATTTTGCCGGGTCTCGGTAGAACGACATGAAGACATGTTTAATAACAGGCGGAGCCGGAAATCTCGGCTGTCAGTTAACCTGGGCTTTCACAGATCGTTTCGATCGGATTGCATTGTTCGACGTGGCCGATGGGCCTGTCGGCCTTATTGCGCCCTTTGCGGTATACGAGAAAGTCGATTTGACCGACGAAGAACAAACAAGCCGTTTGATTGCCCATTACCAACCCAATGTAGTGATCCATCTTGCGTCCTTGCTATCCGGCAGCTGCGAACGTGACCGTCGCCTCGGATGGAAAGTCAATATGGGCGCAACATTTTCATTGCTGGAAATCGTCAGTCAATGCTGTAATGCAATGTTCGTTTTTGCCAGCTCCGTGGCCACTTTCGGTAGTGATCTGCCTTCTATCGTCTCCGACGACTCGCCTCAATGGCCAGACGGACTATACGGAGTGACGAAGATGGCCGCTGAACGGCTCGGTGTATATTACCACCGACAACACGGCCTCGATTTTCGGTGCCTGCGTCTGCCCACAACTATTTCGCGATTTGCTCCCGCGGGGGCAGTAAGCGCGTTAGCCTCACATGCATTTCTTGAAAGTGCTCGCAATGGAAGTTTTACATTTCGGACTCGGCCCGAAACCGAGATGGCGTTGATCTATGTGCAGGACGTTCTACGCGCGATTGTAGGTTTGTCGGCAGCACAGGCGTCGTTACTGACGCGTCGGGTGTATAACATTCACGGCATTTCGGCGACGTGTCGCGAGATTGCTGACGCCATTGTTCAACAGTTGCCGCGAGCTATTTTGCACTTCGAGCCCGATGAAAAGATTGTATCCCTCCTTGAGAGCTGGCCCGGTCGAATCGACGATACCGCGGCTCACCGCGATTGGGGTTGGGAACCCAACTTTGACCTCGAACGCATGGCTCGGCACTTTATTCACGAGACGGTGTCGCGAACCGATCCATTAAGTGGAACATCATAGCGTCGGTTCAGGGCTAATTTTAATTTGCCAGCGCGTTGCGGAAACAAGCAATGAACGAGTCCAGCGAAGCTTCCGGATTGCGAATGCATGCCAACTACGAACGCTTAATTAACTTGGCTGATGCTCGGCATTCGCAAGGGCGCGAACCTGATGGTATCAGCGATTACGACATTGGGTTGGCTCGCCTCTACTGCTACGCCTTTCGCTCTCACGTGATAGGCGCCTTTCATGCGACGCTCACGGCACTAGAAGAGATTCAAGTGGCGACGCCACTCGCTCGCTGTCAACTTGCGCGAGCGCGTGATGCATTGGCAGTACTTTCAAACAGGTCGATGGACAGTGTTGGTGAAGGTGTTCGCGTATTGTTGTCAACTTTTTATCAGTACGCTACGCAGATTCGAATTGTCGTAGGTTCCCTCAGGTCAGCAAGCGAAGAGACAAATTCAACAACCTTGGGTCCAATTCGAGACCTTTTTGTGCATCATATGGAGAAAATAACGTGCAGTAATGGCCTTTATCTAACGCAAGACACGTGCGCACACGAGGGGGCGAGCTTGGTCGTGCCAACTTTAGGCATCACGATCGTCCCCCTGGTCTATGGCGATCACCACTCATGGAATGTAGCGCGGCTGGACGCTGGACAACCAAATGTTCCTTTTCATTTCCATCAAATGGGAGTGGAAATTCATCTTGGATTTTCGCCCATGCACGGCGACACTGTCCTTGCCGACACCATAGCGGAGGTCACAGAAGGTTATGCTATGCCAATTCCGCCGCAAACTAGGCATGGTTATATCAATCGCAGTAGTCTATCCCATCACGTTCCTTTCATATTCGGCTCACTAGTACTAGGTGGCTGGGGAGTATTCGCGGACGTCAGATCGCAATCGGTTAAGCCCGCGTCGCTGAAACGTGAGCCGATCTCCAGCTCGACAATGAATCGAACCGTCCTCTTGGAACGCGAAATCGAGCACGCAGCCAAACTTGAGTCACCCTTACGTTATGCAATCATCCCACCGGAGAGAACGGATTGTGGGCAAGCTGGCGGCTTAGAACTTTTTATAGTGCGAGTTCCGCCAGAAGGGTTTACGTACAACCCCGCGCGATTCTGTGCCGTTTCCGTGGTCCGCGGTAAAGGGGCTTTAATAATGATGAACCAATCTGTCGACATCGCTCAACACGACCACTTCGGGATTCCATCTGGAATGACGGCAAAAATAGTTCAATCGGGAGACGATCCCCTGGTACTGCTGGACGCCGTCATTCGCCGTGCGGACGCGTAATACCACCAACCTTTTTGGGAACAGAGCCAGCGCCTATGGGAATTAAGTTCAAGCTTAAGACTGGGTGACACCGTCACTAGGTTTACTCGGGGAGAAGCGTCGCTCAGTAGCTGCAGAGAAATGGCGCCGCATAGAGCCAGGAGCAAACACTTGCGTAAACACAGGGCGAAAGTTACGTTCCTTCTATGCCGTATCGCTTGCTGAAATTCGCTCTGAGCAAACACTATCCGGAGCCGCGGATGTTCCGAGCGCCGGAACGTCTTAAAGACGAATACGATGTGGTGATCATTGGCGGTGGCGGTCATGGATTGGCCGCGGCCTATTATCTGGCTAAGGACCACGGGATTACAAACGTCGCCGTATTGGAACGCAGCTACATCGGCGCCGGCGGCACCGGTCGTAATACCGCCATCATCCGTTCCAACTATCTGACGCCAGAAGGAGCCCGCTTCTATCAGGCGAGCATCGAGCTTTTTCAGGACTTGTCGCGCGCATTGAACTTTAATCTTTTCTATTCGGAGCGGGGTCATTTCACACTAGCCCACTCTCCGGCGTCGTTGCGGACGCAGCGCTGGCGGGCGGAGGTCAATCAACACTTGGGGATCGATAGCGACGTCGTTGGGACTGATTTCATCAAGCGCACCATCCCGGAAATTGACCTTGCCTGCGGGGGCCATCAGCCGCCAATTTTGGGTGCGCTTTATCATCCGCCCGGAGCCATCGCACGCCACGACGCGGTTGCTTGGGCTTACGCCCGTGGGGCGGATCGAGCGGGCGTCGAAATTCACCAAAAAGTCGCCGTCACCGGGGTCGAGATCCGCGACGGGGCCGTAACCGGCGTACACACCGACAAAGGATTTGTTAAAACGAAAAAGGTTCTATCGGCTGTGGCGGGCTGGACGACTTATATCACTTCGATGATTGGGCTTCGCACTCCGCTGGTGATACACCCATTGCAGGCGTTGGTTACCGAACCACTCAAGCCTTGGTTGAATTCCATCGTAGTGTCCGCGAGCTTGCATTTGTACGTCAGTCAATCGTCGCGTGGCGAACTGGTGACCGGCGCGTCGCTCGATCCCTACCCAGTCTTATCGATGCGCTCATCGCTCGATTTCGCCGAAGGCAGTTGTGGTCATCTTCTTGACTTGTTTCCTTTTTTGGGAGATATCAAAGTGCTCCGCCAGTGGGGCGGCTTGTGCGATATGACGCCGGATTTTTCGCCGATAATGGGGACGACACCCATTGCGGGTTTCTACATCGACGCCGGTTGGGGAACGTGGGGTTTCAAAGCCACGCCGATAAGTGGCAAGACAATGGCCTTTACTCTCGCCCACGGTCGCAACCACGACTTGATAAAGGCCTTTAATCTGTCAAGGTTTCCCAACTTTCAACTTGTTGGAGAAAAAGGAGCCGCTTCCGTCGGACATTAACGCGCATGAAATCAATAAGTTGTCCTATTAATGGAACGAGACCTCTCCAAGAGTTCCAATACGGCGGCGAAGTCCGCGAGATGCCGGATCCGGACCGCGCTTCCGACGAAATCTGGACCGATTATCTGTTTAATCGCCGCGGCGAACCTGGCGTGACGCGAGAATGGTGGTATCACCAGCCAAGTGGTACTTGGTTTATCGCCGAGCGGGATATTGTGAAGGACGAATTCCTTCGGACGTATCTCTATGGGTCGGAGACATGTGATGAGTAGACGACTTCCGCCTCAACCGGGCGAATGGATTCAGCGAGATAAAGCGGTTGAGTTTCGTTTCGAGGGGCGGGAGTATACCGGTTTCCAAGGTGATGTTTTGTCTAGCGCGCTTTGGGCCAACGGGATCAATGTTCTCGGCAGAAGCTTTAAGTATCATCGGCCCCGCGGCATCTATTCACTGGCTGGCCACGACGCCAATGTAGTGGTCGAGGATCGCCTGCGGTCAAATCTGCGCGGTGACGTGCTACCGATCCGTGGCGGGATGGACTTGCGCGCAGTCAACACCGGGGGAGGTCTGGCCGGCGACCGCTATCGCATCATGGAGTGGCTAAGTCCATTTTTGCCTGTCGGATTTTACTACAAAGCCTTTCACACGCCGCGCCGCTTTTTCCGCTTTTACGAAGGCCTGATGCGGCGGGCAGCCGGCCTGGGACGCATCCACGTTGGCGCTCGGGCAGACATGTCGCGGAAAGACTATGCTTTTTGCGATTTACTCGTTGTTGGCGCAGGACCATCCGGTTTATCCGCAGCGATAGCCGCGGCCGAAATGGGGGCCACGGTTCTACTGGTCGATGACCAGCCGCGGCCCGGCGGAAGTTTGTGCTGGCAGCATCTTGATGCACCGGAAAGTCGAAGCGACCTTCTTGAAAAGGCCTGTGCGCTTCCTAATCTGGAAATTCGCAGCAATACGCAAGCCGCTGGCTGGTATGCAGATCAATGGGTTGCCCTCGTCGATGACCGACGTTTGACCAAACTCCGCACTAGAGCGACTCTCGTTGCCTCTGGTTGTATCGAGCAACCCGCCGTATTTCACAACAACGATTTGCCTGGCGTCATGCTCGCGTCGGCCGCCCAACGGCTAATGAAGCTCTACTCAGTGAAGCCATGTGATCGTGCTGTGGTGTTGACCGCGAATGACGATGGATATCTTGCTGCGCTTGATTTAGCCGATGCTGGAGTGGTCGTCGCGGCTGTCGTCGACTTGCGGCCCGCCCAGTCATGTACGCCTGTTGCCGCAGAGGTCGCGGCCCATGGGATTGAGATTCTAAAGGGGCAGGCTGTGTACGAGGCGGTCGTGTCGCGCAGTAAGAATGGCATCGCAGCAGCCGTTGTTTGCTGCCTTGATCAAAATGGCCAACCACGACTATCTTCGGCCCGTAGAATACTTTGCGATGGCATCGCGGTCAGTGTCGGCTGGGCCCCCAACGCGAGCATTCTGGCCCAAGCTGGGACGCGATTTCGATACGATTCGCAACTACAGCAACTAGCGCCGCACGATCTTCCCCGTGGGGTTTTTGCTGCCGGTCGCGTCAACGGAATATTTGCGCTAGAGGAGCGCATTGCCGACGGTCGCCAAGCCGGTTTGGCCGCTGTGGCCTTTTTGGGCCACCAAATTGAGGTCCCGGCTTCAGTGCCCCGATCTCGTACAGCGCATAGTCACGCGTATCCCATTTTCGATCATCCCCATAAGAAAAACTTTGTCGACCTCGACGAAGACTTGCAGTTGGTGGACTTATTGAATGCTCATCAGGAAGGCTACGACAGCATTGAACTCATCAAGCGATATTCGACCGTTGGCATGGGCCCCAGCCAGGGTAAACTTTCCAATATGAACGCCGTGCGCGTCGTAGCCCGGCTGAATGGACAATCACTCGATCAAACGGGAATGACCACCGCGCGACCTTTCTACCAGCCGGTCAGCATCGCCAATCTAGCGGGTCGTCGATTTCATCCGTATCGTCTAACCCCAATGGACGGTTGGCATCGTCAGGCAGGTGCCGTCATGGTCCCGGTCGGGACTTGGTTTCGACCGGAGTACTACGCCACGAAGGAGAAAAGTCGCGCCGATTGCGTCCTGGAAGAAGCCCGGGAAGTTCGCCGCGGAGTGGGCCTGATCGATATAAGTACACTGTGCAAGTTTGAAGTCGCTGGACCGGACGCGGCGCGGTTTCTGGAACAAATATACACTGGAAGGTTCGCCCGGCAAAACATCGGGAGGATGCGGTATGCGCTGGCCTGCGACGAGATGGGCTACGTGACCGAGGAAGGGGTCGTCGCTCGCTTAGCGGAGGATCGGTTTTACGTGACTGCGAGCACGGCCGGTGGTGAAGCCTTCTATCGGGAAATGCAGCGGTGGGCAATCGTGTTTCATATGAATGTGGTTTTATCGAACGTTACCGCGCATATGGCTGCTATTAATGTCGCCGGGCCGCGGGCGCGCGGTGTGTTGGCCGAAATTGCTGAAGTCGATATTGGTGCTACTGAGTTTCCCTTTGCACACGTTCGAGACATGGTGGTCGCCGGCGTCGCCGCAATTGTCATGCGAGTTGGCTTCGTCGGAGAGCTGAGTTACGAGATTCACGTGCCCGCAGACAAAGCTGCCGGAGTCTGGGACGCGTTAATTCTCGCCGGAAGAAATTCCGGCATACGTCCTTTTGGCACCGAGGCGCAGCGGCTTTTGCGACTTGAAAAAGGTCACCTGATCGCTGGGCACGATACAGACCCATTAACCACTCCTTTTGAAGCGCAGCTCGACTGGGCCGTGGATATGAACAAGTCGTTCTTTATCGGCCAACGAAGCTTAAGGATTCATGCAGGGCGGCCACTCGAGCGACGACTGGTTGGGATTGCGTTTGCATATGGATATTTAGGAGAGCTGCCCGAAGAATGCCGACTTATCGTCAATCGTGGACAA
The DNA here is from genome assembly GCA_034440595.1 of Planctomycetota bacterium. GTDB lineage: Bacteria > Planctomycetota > Planctomycetia > Pirellulales > JALHPA01 > JAWXCH01. The sequence continues at coordinate 10,024 of JAWXCH010000189.1, forward strand.
ATAGCCGGCCGAGTTACAAGCATAGCAGGGCGGACCACCGTCGGTGGCCCGATTGGCCTAGCCTTTGTCCGGCCAGATTTAGCGGAGCCGGGCACTTCCTTATGCATCCGGGTCGATGCTCGAGAAATGTCGGAGGCCCAGGTCGTCCGCCTGCCGTTCTATGATCCGGATAATACTCGCCAAACTTAAGTCCAATGTCGAGAACCACAATTCAGATTAATCACTTTGGCGTATTGCCTAGGTTGGGGCTAAAGGGCCCTGGCGTCGCACGTTGGCTCGGCGTCCAGTCCATCACGACGCCGAGCGACATCTTATCCGCCGTTCCCATTGCTGGTGACGCTTGGATTGCACGACTCGCTGCAGTGGAATATCTAATCGAAGGTAACACCGACAGCGACCTTGTGTCCGATCTGCGGGGCCGCTTGTCGCCTTTGCCATCGGGGATTCTCCTTATTCCTCGGTGTGACGTGACGTTTTTGCTCGCCGGATCTAACGCCCGATCTGTCTCTGCGCAGACATGCGGCATCGATTTCCGGCTTGCGCAGCCACAACGTTTGGTTTTCTCGCGTGTCGCAGGCGTTAGCTGCGGGATTTTACCCGAAGTAACGAATGGCTTAATCAATTACCGGATGTGGGTTGAACTCAGCTACGCCGCCTATTTATGGGAGACGCTAGCTGGAATCGTCACAGAACTGGGGGGAATGATCCACCCGCAGACCGATACATGTTCCGGGCCTCACAGCCTCTCCTGAGTATCGCTGATATCCGACTAATCTACCGGGCTAGAACCGCGCCGGGGCGATTGGATGTTGCTCCTTCTGGAGTAACGACGAGTTGTCCATTGACGAAGACATAGTCAATTCCGGTCGGGAAGCGATGCGGGTCACTAAAAGTAGATTGATCGCTAATTTCCGCGGGGTCGAATACCACGATGTCTGCTTTTTTACCGCGAGCAATCACCCCCCGATCTTTTAACCCGAGTCTGGCGGCAGGTGCACCGCTCATCTTCCGAACAGCAGCTTCCAACGACAGCGCGCCTAACTCTCGTACATACCGACCGAGTACCCGGGGAAAAGTGCCATAGTACCGTGGGTGCGGCTTTGTCTGAAGCGACTGACCACGAGGCGAAATCGCAGCGCCGTCCGAGCCAATCATGCTGAGGGGATGGGAGAGAAAGAATTGGACATCCGCCTCATCTCGGTTAAACATCACAACACTGACGTCGTTTTGCTGCGACTCGATCAAGTGAAGAAAACAGTCGATAGGCTCGACCTGCAAGGCATCGGCCACTTCAGCAATTGTTTGTCCGACAAATCTATGGTAGGCCGTTTCCCGTACGTGAGCCAACTGGATGCGATCCCACTGCCACGGAATTCCATTAAACCAGCCCTCACACGCAGCGGCTCGGATGCGTGCGCGCTCGATTGGATTGCGCAATCGGTTCAACAACATCTCCGTCCCGTCGGACAAAGCAAAATCGGGTAACAGCTGGTCGCACTTTGTTGCTCCCGCGGTATACGGGTATACGTCATAAAGCACATCCACGCCTGCAGAACGGGCCTGCTCCATCATCTCCACAATCTTCTTTGATTGGCCGAAGTAGCGACTGTCAATAATTGTTTGATGGCTGATCTGGACGGGTATTTCAGCTCGGCGTCCGATCTGGATGGCTTCTTCAACAGCCTTAAAGTGATAACCGGCCCACAAGCGGCTGTGCGTTGCATAGAAGCCGCCTTTAGTCGCTACGACTCGCGAAATCTCTATCAACTCGTCGGTACGCGCATAAGAACTCGGTGCTAAGGTTAAACCCGTGCTCACTCCGAAAGCACCCTGGTCCATGGCCTGTGCGGCTAGATTCCCCATCCGGTTTAACTCGCTCGCGGTTGGCGCGCGATTCTCCGCTTCCATGGCAGCAATCCGGATTGAGCCATGCCCTACCAAAGGCACCACATTCACCGCGACGCCAATCTCTTCCACGCAGCGGCGAAAACCTTCAAGATCGCTCCAATGCCAATCCGCAGTGCATTGTCCCTGCGTCAGACATGGTGTCATAAACTCTTTGACAGCGGGAGTAACTGGGTATGGCGAGTACGAACAATTCCCTACAACCTCCGTCGTAATTCCTTGGCGCACTCGACTTGCTGCCTCGGGATAGGCCAGTAGGGTGAGGTCAGAGTGAGTATGAATGTCGATGAATCCAGGTGATACGATCTTGCTTGAGGCGTCGATTACTTGCTTCGCACCGGCCGAAGGCATTTTACCAACAGCTGCGATCGAATCGCCCACAATGCCAACATCTTCTTGCCGGCGAATATCGCCGGTTCCATCGACCAGCGTACCACCCAAAATCAAAATGTCGAATTTCATAGTAATTATCGTGATAGCTGCAATTTATCGTTGTTCGAGTACGCTGGGAATTTCAAAATGCCGAACGTTCCAATGTAGCAATGTTGGAGGATACACCTCAATCGACGGTTAGGTCGTTTTTTCTGATTGAGGCCCTCGGCGTGTCCACCAAGGCAGCGAAAAGCCGCCATCGATGAGCAGCGAACTACCTGTGATGTAATCACTGGCGGGGTCACACAGAAACACGACGCCGCGAGCAATTTCGTCGGGCCGCGCCAATCGACCCCAAACCAGTTTTGCTTCCGCTTTTGCAAGTTCTTCGCCGCCGGTCAAATTGCGCTCACCTGGGGTGTCGGTGCAACCTGGATAAACCAGATTGACTCGGATTCGATGTATTGCGAGTTCTAGTGCGGCAGTTTTGGCCATTTGATCCAGGGCGGCTTTTGCCATGTTATACGCCATCGAATCCGCGACTGGAACAAAAGCGTGCGGCGAGCTAATGCCGACAATGGCACCACCTTGGCCTTTCCTAATCATATTCCGGGCCGCGGCGCGAAACACGTGAAAGGCCCCCCACATCGTCACATCGACAGTACGATGGAATCGCTCCAAATCCGCTTCGCAAAAGGCCGCCCGATCACTGTAGGCGGCGTTGGCCACGGCTATGTCAACGCTTCCCAGCTCTAGTTCGACATTGGCGATCATGGCCTCCACTGCGGCTAGATCCGCGACGTCACCCTGACACAGCAATGCCCGACGGCCAGCCTGAACCACCAGTTGGGCAACGTGCTCGGCCTCCTCGGTATGCGTGTTAAAGTTGATCGCTACATCTGCGCCCGCCTGCGCTAAGGAACTGGCGATCGCTCGGCCGATGCCGCGGCTGGCGCCGGAAACAAACGCAACTTTGCCGGTCAAATTCATCGCGATGGGAGTTCCTAGCGTAGTCTCGTATCATCTGTATCAAAGGTTGTTAGGTCCGTCCAGCTTTTCGTCTCCACAGAACGATGGATGGCTAAATTTACCCGCAGGGTCTGAACGCCTTCATCGAGCGTGCAAAGGGGCGTTTGCCCTCGTTCCGCGGCATCGAGGAACGAGGTAAGTTGCGTCATAAACAAGTTGTCTCGCTCAAGTTTGGGGGCGGGCTGATTATGCCATTCACTGTTCGGCTGAACCATCCAGCGAAAACGATTCTGGTCGAACTCGCACCGCAGCGTGCCCCGTTCACAAACGATCGTAATCGTAGTTTCATTCGGGGCCTGATGCTGGTTCAGTGCGTAGCAGGCAAGAACACCTCGATGGCGAGCGATCACATGGACAGTGTCTTCCACCTCAACGTCCGGAACTACGCAATGTTCCGCATCTGCGACGACTCGATCGATCGGCCCGATGAGCCATTCGGCAGCGTTGATAAAATGGGTCAGTGCATCTTGTATCGCACCGCCGCCGCTCGCGCGGTCTCTATAATATGTGTTGCGATAGGCTGGCCGATAGAATGGAAAATTTTGCCCGGTCACGGCCACGAGTTGCAGCGGTTGGCCGAAACGACCTGAGTGCAAGGCCTCGCGCATGGCAATCAGGTTCGGGTTTGCCCTCAGGACGTAAGCGACTGCCACTATAACGTTGTGCTGGATGACGGCTTGCATGAGTTGACCGACGCCGTCAAGCGACGTACTGAGCGGCTTCTCGATCAGTACATCGATCCCACATTCAGCAAGGCGCGTCGCCAGAACTACATGAAGATGCGCGGGTACGCAGATTACCGCCGCAGTGGGACGAGCCGCCAGCGCACTATCAAAATCGGCATAGACCTGCTGAATGCCGTAGCGCCCGGCGATCGCGTGCCGTAAATCCGCATCAATTTCGCAGATAGCTAGTTCGGCGCGCCCAGTACGTTGAGCGCATCGCAAGTGTCGCTCGCCGATTGAGCCTACTCCAACAATTAGCAGGCGCTGAGTTGCCATGTCGGTGAATGTAGGATCAAAACTGTCAAAAAACTTCGCGCCCGCCAAGCTGACCGCCAACACGTGTGCCCTTACGCCCGTAATTGCTCACTGTGTTATTGGAACAGGATGAAGGCGGCACTCAAAACGTGGTGGCGATGCCTCGTTGGGATAACTGCGCCTTCAGGCTAGCCCGGTAGCGGGCTAGTGCTGTTTCGTCTGACACGGTCGAAGCCCCAAAACAAAACGTCGAAAGAGCGCGACGAGGTCGGTCCGTTTCATTTGGGCCAGTCCAGTGAATCGTGGCCGCGTTGTGGGCAACCGCGTCACCGGGTTCCAATTCTGCTGGCACGGCGTCGACGCTAGATATGTCGAAATTAGCCAACCCCTGGCTGAAACCCAAAACGCCACTGGCCATATGTGGCAGAACCCCCTTCTTATGCGAGCGTCGGCCATACCACAAACAGGCATTAGCTTGGTCGACCGAATCTAGGGCAATCCACAGTCCGCAGGCAATATTCGGTTTGCGGCACCAGTAGAATCCGTCCTGATGCGGCGGCGTTGCGGAACGGTCGTACGGCAATTTGTTGAACCACTCGAGCCCTTGCGCCCGGAATCCATCCCGCAGAAAGTGCTCTAACAGCGGCACATGCTTGCCGCCGTTCATAAACTCGCTAAACCACTCGTCGTGCTTATCGAGCGATTGAATCTTTCGCAGTGTTTCGGGCTTTGAATAGTCGTCGAAGAAGGCAGCATCCTGCGGCAGCGCAGGAATTATCTCCTTGACGTAGCGGTCGACTTGCGCTTTCAACTCATCGATCTCTCGAGCGGAAAATAAGCCGCGAATAATCACGAACCCGTCGGCATCGAACTTGTCTCGCAACACGTCGTAAGATTCCACGATGCACTCCCATGAAAATACTACTGCTGCGCTCGCAAAGAGCGAGACTCGATCCATATTTTAACGATCGGGGGCGGCTGTCGCTGACATACCGCGATTCCAATTCCTTCAGTAATCAGCGGCACAATCGAGAAATCGCAAACTAGATGTCATGCGATTCAGCCGCACATTCTTCCGGCGATTAACGCGTTGCATTTGCGACAACTGGAGTTGCGAGCTGATCAGCTGGCGGCAGGTTGGCATAGATATTCTCGCCGGGCTCCCCGCGCGCCCAGAAGAGATTTATGTTCCGCCAATCAAAGTTAGTTGGTGAAATATAGTCCCGGTCGATGTGGATATGAGTTGGCACGTACTTAATGGTGATGCCGCAACGACGACGTGGCGAATGATTCGCGTTCGAACCATGAAAGACGAACGGATTATGGACCGAAAACTGGCCAGCCCTGAGTTCGACATCGCGGGCCTGCGATAAATCAATGCCGTCGAGTGACAGTGGCAATGTTGTAGCCGAAGTATTGTCAACATGATGGGGGTACAACGTCTTTGAGGAACTGGGGATCACTCGCATGCAGCCATTTTCGACGTCCGCGTCATCCGCAGCCAGCCAGAGCGTAAATGTCTCCATCGGCTCGATCGGAAAAAAGGCGGCGTCTTGATGCCAGGCAACCGCCAAGCCATCGTTGGGTCGCTTACTGATGATGTAAGACGTGAAGAGAGCTAAATCGGGCCCGAGCAATTGTTCGGCAATGTCCAAGAGCTTGTCGCTGAGAAATAGATCGCGGAAATACGGATGGCCGTAGTGGACGGAAGACATATTTTCCGGTCGTTTACCTGGCGGGAGGCTGGCGATGAGTTGGTCGATTTCCTGACGCAGACGCGCCAGCTCGGCGTCGTCCAGAATGCGGTCACCGACCGCGTAACCTTCTTCATGATATTGCGATAGCTGGGCGGGACTTAACGGCATGAATCTCTCCTTTCAAATTGTCCGAGGATCGATTTCGTTCGCGCGAGAAACAGTGGCTGGCATTGGAGTCGCCGTCGACCTATCGTTCAAACGCCTCTCGCGTTTCGGCAGCACCCGCTCGCTCGAGTCCGCGACCGAAGTATATGGGGGCAGCAGCCGCAGTGGAAAGTCAGGAAGATGCGTCTTGATAATCAGCTTATCGTACGCGCCGTCCATATGTCCGGCTTCCCCGACCGTATCACGTAGTGTTTGGCCGACGCTGTCCATCTTATTGGCAAGGTTTTGCAAATCCGTACCCCGGGCGTTGAAGAATTCCCGGGCGAGTGCGAAGTCGGTGCACGCATAGCTGGCCAATAGCCCGCACTCAAACTCGTCGCGCATACTCGCGAAGCCTGGTTCTGTAAAAAAATACTGTAGCTCGGGCGCTTTTTGCAGCATGTCAACTCGAGTGCTATGATCGCCTCCGAATTTCACGGCAACTAAGTTGGGATGGGCTTGGCATAAACGCGCGTAATCACTTCCCGCGAGGACCCGATTCGATCGGCGCAAGTTGTAATGCAGAAAGCGGCAGCTGGGAAATCGGCCGCACGTTTCGCGGAAAAAGATATCTACTTCGCGATCAGTAAGGGCACCCCAGCACGGAAGGGAAATCTGGAAATCGCGGATTCCCAGCGTAGTGCTCCATTCAATTCGCTCGACAATGGTTGTAAGCGACAGGCTGATGACGCCGACCATCGGACAGTCATTAATTCCCACCATCTCGGCATAGAACGCCTGCACAATTTTCTCAAACTGGCGATCGGATACTGCATAGCCCTCGCCGGCGGTACCAAACACATAGAGCCGGCGCGTGAGATTGTCGCGCAGCAGGCACACTTGCCTGCGAAACAGTTCCTCGTCGAAAGAGTAGTCGGGCTTCCAGGGAACAACGCAAGTCGCCAGAATATCGACAGGATACCGTTTCGTAAGCAAGTTTCGTCGTGGCACGATTGTGTATATGCCTAATGCAGTGTGAGCAAGACTCTTGCAAGCATTACTTCATTCTGTTCGGGTGAGTGCGTGGTGATTCATCGGTAAGTCGACGCCGCCACGCATCTCAAACTGTTACTTGCTCGCAATTTGAAACGCGTACAACGTGGCATTCTGCAAATGAAATCGCAATCGAACGATCTGGCCAGTAAGCGACGACAGGTCGGCTGAATCTTTCCACTTGACCGATAGTCGGATATCATCCTTCTGGACAATTGGCTTCGCCTCGGTCTGGGTGAACCCAGCCAACGGCTTACCGTCACGGTCTAATACTTCGACCAGACATCGGCCGCCCTGACAGTCGACATTGATCAAGAGGTCGGCCCCGTCAAGTTTAAATGGCCGTGTCGTCACAGCGCCCGGTTCGGCCTTCGCCTGCAACCCTACGAAACGGTCCAAGGGCAAGGTCGCGAGACCAATCGCGCGGTCTTTTTCGGGCAGAAAGCTTCCCTCGCCGTGGCGCTCGTTGCCGCCAACGTAATACAGCCAGTGCTTATTATCATGGGTTGCGATCTGTGAACTGGGGAAAAGAATGTCCTTGTCAAATGCGCTATCTCCCCCCCGGGGGATAAGTGGTTGTCCGGAGTTGATCCACTGCAAATCCCATTTGTCGCCATCGCGGCTGGTGCATATGTAATAGTTCATCACGTCCCGCTCATGGCGTCTGACGTGGTCCGTCTTTTCGCCTTCGCTAAAGTCGCCAGGATACTCGTAGACTGATGCAATTCCAAAATGTACGCCTTCATAAATCCAATCAGTCAGGGCATACACTTGCCGGCGCTTCGGGTCGTCGAGTTTCCAACTACGAATCAACTTCCAATTTGTTGGATTCGTTTTCACATCGCTGTTGGTCATGCTTCGGGATCCGCGAATTTCGCCCGGCCCCCCGCCCGTACCAAAATCGGTGCGTGTGAACAGCCGGTAAGTCTTAGCAGCTTCATCCCAAAGTATTTGGTTGTAAGTGTCCGGCGCGCGTCCCGTAACTGCTTTGCCATTGTTGTAGAGCTGCCAATGGATACCATCCTCCGAATAGGCCAGCCCCGCGCCCACATTATCGGCGTCAAAAGCCGCTTTGTAGCGATGGCGAGGATCGCTTTCGTGCTCGTCGATCGTCACCGAGTACGTCGGACCTGGAATGCCGGTGACATCGACCGGCTCGCTGAATTTCAGACCGTCTCGCGATTCGGAGTAGGCAAAACCTATCTGGCCGGGTTTAGTAAACCACATTCTAAACCGGTCGTTGTCGAACACGACTGTGCCATAAAACCAGCGGTCAGTGACGATCGGTTTCCCGTTGTTAGCTTTGGTGACGTGTCCTAACACGCGCTCTACGTTGGATGTGTCGGCAACCGCAAGATCGTCAACCAGCAACTGCTTTTGCAAGCCAATATTGGCAAGTTTTTCTTTGTCGGCCGCTAAGGTTGGGAGGGCTGTGCAACCTAAAATTACTATCGTAAATAGCCGACGGCAGATAAAAGTCTCATTGAAACTCAAGTGGATAGGCATACAGTGAATGAGCGATCGGGATTAGAGTTCAAATCAAAACTTAAAAACTACCGCTATGTTCCTACTGCGACATCATGCAGCGCCGATCTTCCTGGCTTAGCCGATTGACTATTTTAGCCCCGTGTCGGCGGTCGGCCGCAGTACCAGCTCAGGCAACCAAGTAGTGCGAGCATCACGCTGCAGGGCTCCGGAATGGCACTTCCAGCTACGAGGCCTGAGCCGCTTCCGGCAGGGTTGCCAAATAGAGCGCGCCAAGCTGCGTAATCGGCAGCATTGACAGTGCCGGGGGTGTCGACCTCGTTCTGGAGCGGTCCGCCGTTTCGCCAAAGTACATAGTCGGCCGCATCCACTTTGCCGTTGTTGTTGTAGTCGCCGGATACGCCAGCGACGAGCGCACCATTAAGAAACTGGACTGGGTCTAGTGCCGTGTTACTCACGCGCACCTCGTCGATATAACCCCAGAAATTGCCGACCCAATTAGCTGTCCCGCCACCCAAAGCGCCGCCAATGGCAAATGTCTGGAGCGGCTCGGTGTAATCCGTGCCGGCAGGCACGGTTAGACTGCCCTTTAAGACACCATCTACGTAAGTCAGGAATTGGTTGCCTTTGCGCACACCGGCCACGTGGTACCAAGTTCCTAAATCCAGGAAGAAATTGGTGCTACCGGATCCAGTTCCAGTTCTGGCGGTTACGAAGTCACCACCGTCCAATCGAGCAAGTAGTGCTATGTCGTAGCGCCCGACTGGGGCCCCCTCGGGGAAAGTCACCGCACCCGCATACAGCGCTATACCCGTGTCCCCATAATCTCCCGACGGAAACTTTCCTGCGATATTCGCGTACACGTCGGGGTTGTCTCCCAAGCGATTGATCCAGGCTTCGATCGTGAAGTCGCCTATTCCCAGGTCTGGATTGGAGTTCGGAGGAAGAGTGCCATTTCCCATATCCACCGCGGAGTCATTCGTTCCATCAAAATACATCGTCTGAGCGTTAGCCGCGCCGGTGGCTGGTACCGGGTTGACAAATACGTTCGGCGAGCGGGAGGCGGTTCCTTTAAGTGTTCCAGGATTTGATCCAGCCGAGTCCAATGCCTGACCCGATGGTTCTTCAAAACGCCAATAGTCAATAACAACCGCTTGGGAATACGGAGTTAGGATCGCTACTAAAGCGACCGCAAGACCGCTGACACGACAGATATAGCGAGACGTCTTCATGTTCATGGTTTAATACCTTAAGAATTGCGGAAACTAAAAGCAGAACAGCACCCGTGTTTGGCCAAAAGTTAGTGATTCGCCGACGTTAGCTGGATCTCAAACGTATTGTTTCCATTCGCATCTACGTCGAAAGCCAAGCCGCTTGTGCCGGTGTTACCGTACTTTTCGGGGATCAACGATTTGCCGGGTCGTTCGATCCCCGGGGCGCCTGGTCTGTCGTATTGGCCATCGCCGGCCTCTCGGGCAACGACCGTCACATGATGATGCCCCACAATCGCACCATCGCGTGTCCCATACGTACTTAGCGTAAAACTTCCATCGCTGGCGGTCCGTCCGGTGGCCGCAGGGCCCTTTCCTGGAGTGAAAATAACGTGTGCATTGTCCAAGGGTCGACTATCGATCTTCACCACGCCGCCGGCCTCTGCGGTCGGGAAGTCACCACCGCGATTACATCCAGAGCTGATTCCCAACAGCAACCATATGAATGTGAGACGCTTTATCGCCAGTGCCGATGATTGAGTGAGAATACTGCCACGAAAGCCTTCGGTTCGGCTACGCCCTCCCAAACAAAGGATAAGTTGAAACGCCGAATTATTTTGCAACGTGTCTTTCATTGCCAGACGGCTCATGTTTAGGGTTGCGAAACCACTTCGCCGCCGGCCCGCGTGGCGAGCGCTTGCAGCACGTTCATCTCGACGGAATCAGTGAAATATGCGCCGAACCATCGACGAGTAGAAAATGTGCGCCGTTTCCGTGCATACTGCCAAAGCTCACATCATTGAGGAGCGTAACCGTCGTCGTGTTGCCTAAGTCTCTATACACCGCGGAATTGAGTGGGTAGGCAAGATTTCGACAGCAATAAGAGCCGTCGTCATCAGAACCAGGCCCCAATGTGCTGCGCAGCCAGTACATAGCCACGACCCCTCGATCCCATGACATTTCACCTAACGCAAACGTCTTGCTAGTGCCGTCGGTAACCTTCGTAAGCTTCACCGGCTTGTTGGAAACATATCCTGCCGCTGGATTTGATCCAGCAATGATCAATGCGCCGGTATCGGCCAGTCCGCCATGAACTTTTATTGGAGCTGGCGTATACGCAGGGCCACCCCAGTAATTGACTCCTTTCGGACCAAGCACAGGGTTGTAATGTTGCACGTAGGCCAATGTCGTGCCGCCGGCATATTGGCCGGCGGTGGTGCTACTCGGGCAGATATAAGTCACAATTGGCCGCATTTCCAGCGCGGTTAAATTGTTGACGATGATTTTTTTCAATTCGTCGTCGTTGGCCGTCTCCTCCATATACGGTAAGAGGAGACCGTGAATGCTGACGCCACTCGGATACTTAGCGCTACCACCCAGATTATGCCATCCCGCCGGCGGCAGCGTTTTATTGGCACTTAAATAATTCTGAATCGCGACCCCAATTTGTCTTAGATTGCTTTTGCACGAAGTTCGACGGGCCGCCTCGCGAGCCGCCTGCACGGCCGGAAGCAACAGCGCGACGAGAATGCCAATGATCGCAATGACAACGAGCAGCTCAACTAACGTAAAGCCCCCGCGGCCCCATTGTCTGCGATTTTCCCTACGCATTGCAAAGCTCCCTTCCTGCTCCAACCACAAACGCCGGTACCGAACATGACATCGAGATCCGTCGGCGTCGCCGTATGCCATTGCCGCCCAGCAAAGCTAAGGCCATCAACACGAAACATGCTGGCTCGGGTACCTCAGCGTTGCCGATGCTCGAGCCAAGGCCGAACGCCTTCGCGCCGAAATTGGCGCGCCACTCGGCGTACCCCTGCGGTCCGTTGATGCCCGTTTTGCGCCATACCACATAATCGGCCGCATTGACGACGCCATTGCCGTCGTAGTCGCCGGGCACGGAAACTTGGAAGGCATAAAGCGTAGCAGCCTGCAAGTAAAAACGAAGTCGAATTGTCTGACCGACCAAAGACGATAGATCGGAATGCTGTTGCCAGTTGGGGACCAACCGGACGCCGTCCACGTTCGAGAGCGAGTCCGAATCCGCTTTTGCGTAGCCACTAATTGGAACGCCGTTGACGTCCAGCACCTCAACTTGAAGTGCGCCTTGTTGAGCGTCGAGGTTCACTTGCAAGCGCGATGCGACCAGCTCGAACGCCTTGGTTTCCACAATTCCTGATTGTCCGGCCGCTCGCAGCCCGACAAACCGGTCCAAAGGCAAGGTAGCAACACCGATGGCGTGCTGTCGGATAAACGATACGTCCGTCGTGCCGTGGCGCTCGTTGGCGCCGCCATAGTAGATCCAATGTTGGTCGTTGACAGTGACAATTTCAGATGGGGGGGCGACGATGTCTTTGTCCCATGCACCGTCACCTCCACGGGGAATGAAAGCTTGGCCTGAGTTGATCCACTGCAGATCCCAGCTATCCCCGTCGCGGCTTGTGGCAAGGTAAGTGTTCAACACGTCGCGTTCATGGCGCGTGAACCAATCGGTCGTTGTTCCTTCACTCACGTCGCCCGGATAATCGTAGACAGACACCAATCCGAAATGGACATTTTCGTAAATCCAATCGGTCATCGAATAAACCTGATGCCGATTGGCGTCGTCTAATTTCCAACTGCGGACGGTCGTCCAGGCTGTTGGCGCGGCATTCACATCCGGATTCGTCATGCTGCGGGTTCCGCGAATTTCACCGGCCCCGCCACCGGTCCCGAAGTCCGTGCGCGTGAACAGGCGATAGGTGTTAGCTTTCTGATCCCAGATGATTTGGTTATAAGTGTCGGCGGCGCGGCTGGTCACCGCTTGTCCGTTGTTGTAGGCCGTCCAATGAACGCCATCGGCCGAATAGGCCAGCCCGGCGGATTCGCCAACCGCGTTGAAGCCCGCCTTGAATCGTCGTGCCGGATTGACTTCATGCGGATCGATCGAAACAGCCAGGGAGTTGTTGCCGATCGAATCGCTCGAAAACGGAATACCAGTCAACTCCACTCGCTGATTGAAATGGATGCCGTCCTGCGACTCAGAGAATTGGTAACGATCCGCGGAGAAATCACGCCACCATAATTTAAACTTGCCGCCGTCATAAACGGCCGAGCCGTACATGGCGGAGTTGGTAAGGATCGGTTGCCCGTTGTTTTGCTTGGTCACTTGCCCCAGAGCGGACTGGACATTAGAGCTATTGGCAATTACGAAATTGTCGACCAACAATTGCTTTTGCAGCCCGACGCCGATTAGTGGTGGTGATGCCACAATCGCTTTCACGTTGTCGAGCAGCGTTTGACGAAAACCCGCGAATGTTGGTGCACTATCTTCGGCGGTAAACCGCGCATAGAGCTGGGTACCGGCAGGAACACCCAACGCTGTAACTGACGTCGTTACGAAGGCGCTCGTTAAACTGGCTGCTGGGACCATCAGCGTCGATAAAGCCAGATCAGGTTTGAAATCGGCATTGGTGTCCCGCCAGAGGCCGACGGTAATATTGCCTCCCGGAATGCCGCCCATGTCGGGCCAATCTTTACGGCGGGCCACATCAACGCTCAGCGTCACGTCGCCCAAAGCGGCGACTGAGCCAATGTTTTGAAACAAATCGGTGCCACGCCCGGAAACATCACCCGACGTGTTACCCGCACCGATGACGGCAAACTGTGAACCGGTCATGCCGTCCGGTGTCAGGCCGTTCATAGTCTCTAAGTGATCGCCCTTGATAATGCGGCGGTTCATCGACGGATCAATGATATTCCAGCCTACCGGTACCACGTAGGAATAGAAGTCAGGACTGATGTTCGGGGTCTCGAAACTGGGATTTTGCACCGTTATCGCGCCACGAGCCATGGGATCGTGTAATGCGACCAGTGCGGTCACCAGCAGTGCAAAGCCGCGGATGGCACGCTTTCCGACTGCCGATCTATCGTCGTTGCCAAATTCCGTCTCGCGAGTGCGCATGGAGTGTCAGCTACTCTCTTCACCGGCCGGTTCCGGGTTCCTAAAGGAAGATAGGCACGAGCAAAAATGCTTGCTCCGTCGCGGTCCTATCCAAATGTGTCGGACGCTGCCTTGCAGCGTCCGACAGCACCTCTTGCTCATAGCTCCGTTCTTTTTCACCCCGTCCAACCGGTGCTATTGCTCCTGTGAATCCTAAAAGCCCCCAGGAAAACTACTCCGAACCCAAGCAGCAACATGCTCGCGGGTTCCGGAACCGCCGCAGTCACAATTCGAGCGTTGTCGAGCAATGACTGGACGAAGATCTCGGGCGGGCTATTCGCCGCCGTTAGTCGCACGTAGAGTTGGGTGCCGCCGGGAACCGCAAACGCGGTTATCGCTTTGGGCAAAAATACGGCCGTCTCCGTCGCAGCGGGGACTAGAAGCGTGGCCACAGCCAAATCGGGAATCGAATTCGCGTCCGTGTCTCGCCAAAGGCCAATCGTGAGATCAACGGGAGGTAGTGCAAAATCTGCTCGTAGTGCGGTATCAACCAGCAGAGTTACATTTGACAGACCGTCAGTCGTACCGATGTTTTGGAACAAGTCCGCTCCCTGGCCCGAACCGTTCCCCCCCGTACGTCCGGCGCCAAGGATGATGAACTGCGTGCCAGTAATGTTGGCTGGTGAAAGCCCGCCGATGGTTTCCACATGGAAACCGTCAATGATCCGCCGACTGTCAGATGGATCAATCGCGGTCCAGCCAGTCGGAGTGTCTATAGCATAAAAATCTGGGATGTCCGGCGATTCAAAGCTGGGGTTCGTCACGCTTAATGCTCCGTGGGCGTATGAGCCGACGCCGGCGATCAGCGTTGTTGTTAGGATCCAGGAAATGCAGCTGAGAAAGCGAGGGTTGCAAACCATCTTCATTAGAACTTCCTTCTGTTGAACAACGACAAAGGAGCAAAATAAGCGTTAGATAAGCGCAGAGTCTTTCAGAACTCTGTCTACTAGACATTTTCAACTTTCACTTGCGCCAAGTCCAGCAAATTCGTGGGGGAAATTTTCGTAATTCCGGAACTCGCGCATCGTTTTGGGAACTGAGCAAGGGATCAAAGCGCTATGTCAAAGGCGCATGCGTCGCCAGGATTCAGTAAACAGTCTTGTAGCCGGACGATATTAGTGCCCGTAAACCGATCATCACGTCGACAAGCCGGAAGAACCTCGTGGTTTCACTACGCAGCACGCACGTTAGATGGCTCCCCTCGCCTGCACCCTTATAGGCGGGAACTCTTCGTCAAAGCGAAGAAAGGCGCTAGCGGGAACAATCGTACTTTGATTAACCTAGGCGACTAGCCTTAAGCGTATCGCGACAAATGACTTTGCTAATTCAACATGATAAAGCAACCGTCCGCCAATTCGCTTATTTCGATGGCTTGGTTCGTCGTGCTTTTGCTTTTGCCCGTAGCACTTTTGAATTATCTCGACCGGCAAATGTTGGCGGCGATGAAGTCGTCGATGATGCATGATATTCCCGATATTGCAAGCGATTCTAATTGGGGCTTTGTGCTGGGATCATTTAAATGGGTCTACGCCTTCTTCAGCCCCGTCGGGGGTTATCTGGCTGATCGTTGGAGTCGCCGACACGTCATCGCAATTAGCTTGCTGGTGTGGTCGACTGTCACTTGGCTCACCGGGCATGTCGTAACGTACGAACAGTTGGTGATCACGCGCGCCATGATGGGGATCAGCGAAGCAATCTACATTCCTGCAGCGCTAGCGCTCATTACCGACTTCCATTTAGGCGCCACACGCTCACGTGCCGTCGGCATACACCAAGCGGCGATATATGCCGGCATCATACTCGGCGGGTTTTCAGGATACGTGGCAGATGATCCGAATTTAGGTTGGCGAACCGCATTTACGCTGTGCGGAATCGTGGGGGTGCTATATGCGATTCCTTTGTTTGCTTTTTTGAGTAACGCGCCTCGCCATGCAGACGCCGCTGATAATCCATCACCAATTGCTGCCGCCAGTGAGTTACTGCACAACTCGGCGTTCCTGCTGTTGGTTTTGTACTTCACGCTGCCGGCACTGGCCGGTTGGATCGTGAAGGACTGGATGCCCGCCATTTTGAAGGAGCAATTTAATTTGGGACAGGGGAAGGCAGGTGTCTCCGCGGTGCTCTACGTACAGGTAGCTTCACTAGTTGGCGTAGGAATTGGAGGCTGGTTGGCCGACGTCTGGATGCGCCGCAGCGTACGGGGTCGTATCTATGTCAGCGCGATCGGCATGACGTTCTTTTTGCCAGCGCTTTTCGGCGTTGGCAATGCCGCGAGCCTTGGTGTGGCAGTCGGGTTTCTAATGCTGTTCGGCTTGGGTTGGGGATTCTTCGACTGCAACAACATGCCGATCTTGTGCCAAGTCGTGCGGCCCAAGCTGCGCGCCACGGGGTACGGCATCATGAACATGGTGAGTACCAGTTGCGGCGGTTTCGCTGACTGGGGCTTTGGTGCCTTGCGTGATCGACATGTGCCACTGAATGTGATCTTTGGTGTCTTCGCGGCGACGGCGTTGCTTTCAGTCGTGATCGTACTATTGATTCGACCCCGAGAAATGCCTGTCGGCGAAAATCAGACAGTCACCCATTGAGCCTTTTGGAGTGGATATAAACTGATACTCGGATACCTGAATTTGCTAATTCGGCGCCGTGGTCTTTGAATTCTTACGATTCAGCTACGATTTAAAACTGCTCTTGATTGATTTGTGCTCAGCGACCCACTTTGTTCTGCGGGCGAATTGAAGCGACGCGCACGGTCCCGACGCCCACGGCCTCAGCGCGTCGACGGTCACGCGGCTGAAGAAAGTCCGGGAAGGGGAATTGGCAAGCAATACGGGTACTGGTCGGCCGACGGCATCCACTTCAAAATTCGCCTCGAAGACGATCGTCGATACATTCTCGTCCTGATGGGGGCGACCAAAGACCAGAAGGAGCTGATCGCAGTCGCCGACGGCTACAGCGAGAGCTTGGTGTCTTCGCGGCGACGGCCTTGCTTTCAGTCTGGTCGTAATATTGATTCGACACCGAGAAATGCCTAGTGGCAAAAATCAGACAATCATCATATTTTCGCCAGCTATCGTCATCGGTCCACCGATAATGGCAGCCCGACCGCAATGCTTCTATGCACGGTTGCCTCCGTATGCTGCGGTGAACAGTTCGCCGTTTTTAAATCGCCTTAAGTTGAAACGATCCAGCGACACAGTACCGCCTTGTGCGCCAATTATCTCGTCCGCCATAAGTTCGCCGACTGCGGGACCGATTTTGAACCCGTGGCCGCTAAAACCCGCGCAGATGTAAAGACCGTCGACACCATCAACTTTGCCGAGCACTGGGTGCCAATCGGGCGTTACATCGTACAGGCCAGTATACGAATTGACGGGCAGAGCATTTCCAATTGTCTTCCAGCGCTGGCGTAATCGAGTGGTCACCTCTTCAATGAATTTGACATCAACCCGCTCGCAGTAATGATCGGGGTCGACGGATTGGTAGTCCTTCGGATATCCACGACCTACAAGCATTTGAGTGCGCCCGTGGGGCCGATAATAGATAGCCAGCGCCATATCCGAAAAGCACAAAGTGGGCGGACCGTTCATGTCAGCAGTTTCGAAAATCACCTCTTCTTCACGAGTTACATTTAATGGCAAGTCAACGCCAGCAAACTGTGAAATCCGAGATGCCCATGGCCCGGCTGCATTTACAACTACGCCCGCAGAAATCTCGTCTCGGTCAGTTTGCACGCCACTAACGCGACTATTGCTGCCTAGTAATCCAGTCACCTGCGTGAGCGGACGAAATTCGCCCCCAAGCTGGATAAACCGGCTCACGTAAGCGTGTGTCGTTTTAATCGGGTCGGCGTAACCGGACCGCGGTTCGTATGCTATTCTGGCGACGTCATTGATTGCAATGCGTGGTTCAATTTCGTTCAGTTGCTGGTGATCGATCTCACGAACGTCAACTCCTGCACGCTGCCCCAGCGCAATATTGCGGTCAAGGCCGTCTGACATCGCTGGCGGAACGAGGAACGCCCAACCGGTGCATAAGAAGCCGCAATCGCCACCGATTTCCTCCGCAAAATTATGAAACACGTCGGTCGAACGCTTTACCATGTGAACTAGTTCATCGTTCGAATAGTGCTGACGAATAATGGCGGCCGACCGCCCCGTACCGCCCGCCGCAAGAAGATGTCTATCGATTAGGACCACTTTGTCCATCCCGCGTTTGAGCAAATTGAGCGCCGTAGCAGCGCCATTGATGCCGGCGCCGATCACAATCGCATCCGCAGTAAGTTGAGCCATTATAAAAGTTCTCTTCCAAGTAAGTTGGGTCGGCGCTGTCTTGCAATTGTACGTAATCCTGGTATTGTTAACAATTATTTGCATTTGCTCCAAGCCGATTTTTCGGCATGGGTTATCGCCAATTTGCCGACGATGCACCTTGCACAAGCACTTCAATGGGCTCTATGCAACCTTTTCATCTTCGCAATCGTCGCGGAGATGAGTCTGGATATTTGCACGTGTTCAGCGGGTGAGCCGAGCAGTCAGTCTAGGCACCTAATGCTTGACTCTCGCCTGGTTGAATCCGTTGAGGGTTTGCGGATAAGACTAGGTCGAATCGAGAAGGATCCTCGCAATCCTCTGTTTGGTGCTGACCAACCTTGGGAAGTGCGAATGGACAATCTATACCCGACTGTGATCTTCGATTGGTCGGCTGGCCAGTACCATTGTTGGTACAGCCCCTTTATTGTCGATCCTGCAACAACAGGGACGCCACTGGGTAAACGAGAGGAGCGCAAGTACATCGATGTATTGAACCAAGCCAATCTCGATAAACGCGAGATGGCCCTGTGCTACGCGATCTCTGCGGATGGACTCCAATGGAAAAAGCCAACGTTAGGGATTTATGATTTTGCCGGATCAACGCAAAACAACATCGTATTGCGGCTGCCCACACCAGGTCCCCACGGCGCAGGAGTAGTTCGGGACGACCATGACGTTGTACTGGCACGGCGGTTTAAGGCGTTTTTCTCCTTTGACGGCGGTTTGCGGCTGGCCCGCGCGGTCGACGGTGTTCGCTGGGATCCGCCAACGGAATGCCAAGGAGTTCAGGCTGACGGCGATACGCATAATTGCCTGTTCTGGGCGTCAAACTTGGACAAGTATGTCGGGTTCACACGCACATGGGATGACGTAAGGCAGGTGGCGCGCACAGAATCGATTGACCTAAAAACGTGGTCGCCGGCGGTAGTCGTACTTCAAGGAATGGACCCTGAACACCAAACTTACGCGCTACAGGCATTTCCGTATTCTGGGGTCTATCTCGGATTACTGATGGTGCTCGATACTCGGAACGACACGGTACAGTGTGAACTAGCTTGGAGCCCTGATACGCAGCACTGGAATCGCATTTGTCCTGGGCACGCATTGATAGGCAACGGTCCCGAAGGCAGTTACGACGCCGGATGCGTATATGCATCGCCGCCGATCATTCAAGAGCGTCGCATTCAACTCTACTACGGCGGCAGCAATGGGCGGCATGGCGATTGGCGCGACAGTTTTCTGTGTCGAGCAGAATTGTCGTTAGACCGCTGGGCCGGTTATCAGGCGGAAACATCCGGTCCTCCGGGACGCCTCATCACCCGCGCCGTAGCGATCAGTGGCGACGAAATGCGAGTTACTGCCGATGCCGCCGATGGCTTAATAAGTATCTCAGTGATCGACAAAGGCGGCCACGTCCTATTGGAATCGGAACCAATTTGCGCCGACATCACTGATGGCAAAATAACCTGGAAGCAGCCAGCGGCGTTCGAGCGCCTCGTCGGTGGCACTCTTAGATTGAGATTCGAACTTAATAAGGCCACGCTCTATTCATTTCATTTTCGGCGGGCCACGAAATAGCCGTTTCCAGCGCATTTTCGCGACGATTGACAACAATTGAGCAGTACACAAGAGCGAGTTTTAAGGAAATGTCACGAGCAAAAACACAAACTGAATCTGTGTATGGCCGATTGACGGCAAAGCTAGACCGTGGTGAGTTGCCGCCGGGGGAGCGAATCTCGGAAGCGAAAGTCGCGGCGATGTTCGGAGTCGGACGTGGCCCCGCCCGGGAATCGATGTTGCGCATGATTTCCGAGGGTAGGCTGGCCAAAAAGGGCGCTTACGGTCGAACGTACGTTCGTTACATCGACGAACTGAATCGCGAAGATGTTGCTCGCCGCTATGAATTACGCGAGGTCATCGAGGGACTCGCCGCACGCTTGGCGGCAGACAATATGACGGGTCGCGAGATTCGTGAGCTGCGGCGGCTCGACCGCCTTGTGCTCGACGCCGTACTTAATGGCGATCGCGAGGCGCGACTCAACGCTTGTCTAGAATTTCATCGCTATCTCTTATCGCAATGCGGTAACAATCTGCTGCTGGCAGTGGCAGAGGGCTACTCCGTGCTTCCGATGTTGGCCCGCTCCCTCGAACTTGACGAAAAATTGATTCGCCGCATCATGCCGCGCGGTCGGCGATCCACTTGGCTTACGGTGGCTGTTCAGGCGATTGCCGCGCACAATCCGGCCGAAGCAGAGCTTCGGATGCGAAGCTGGCTCCGCACGCTCACGGCGGCGGTGCGGGAAGGAGCCGAATCGCGATGACTTTACGGCTAGGCTGCGATACTGGGGGCACGTTTACCGATCTTGTCGCCTTCGACGAGGAGGCCGGGCGTTTTTCGTTCCACAAAGTCAGCAGCACTCCGGCCGATCCAGGACTGGCAATTGCACAAGGTTGGTGTGAACTTGTCGAAACCTGTCAAGCTACTCCGGCCGCCGTGCGTTTATTGGTTCACGGTACCACGATCGCCACTAATGCGGTGTTGCAACGCAAGGGCGCGAAAATCGGAGTGATTACCACGGCAGGATTTCGGGATGTACTTCACATTCAGCGGCAAGATCGGCCGAGGATGTATGATTTGCGTTCACGGCGAGCCAAGCCGCTTGTCCCCAGGCACTTACGTTTGGAGCTCAATGAGCGGATGCTTTTCGACGGCACGGTGCGCACTCCCGTCGATCATTCGCAACTTGCACATTTGATCGAGCAACTCCGAAACGAGCGGGTCGATGCGGTTGCCGTCTGCTTGTTACATAGTTATGTGAATCCAGCGCACGAGCTCGAAATTGGCCAAGCGCTAGCGAAGGCCCTCCCTGCCGCTACGGTGAGTCTCTCCCACGAAATAGTCGGCGAGCAGGGTGAGTACGAGCGATTTAGCACTTGCGTGATGAATGCCTTTGTCCAGCCTGCAATGCAGAGCTACTTGGCTGGTTTGGATATTCGTCTCAACGAGGCCGGCTTTGCAAGTCCTCTGTTCGTGATGAAGAGCAATGGTGGTGTGATGTCGTCTTTAGCGGCAGGACGACAATCAGTAGAAACGATTCTTTCGGGTCCCTGCGGCGGTGTTGTGGCTGGCATAGCAATGGCCAAGCTCCATCACAATCAAAACCTCATCACAGCCGATATGGGCGGCACGAGCTTTGATGTCTCCGTCATTCACGATGGTCAAACTGGGTTCGCCCGCGAGAGCGAGATGGGCGGCCTCGCATTGGCTGTGCCTATGCTCGACATTCACACAGTCGGCGCCGGCGGAGGTAGTATTGCCTGGGTCGATTCGGGCGGTTCATTACGCGTCGGACCGCAGTCAGCTGGTGCGGCTCCGGGACCAGCATGCTATGGGCGCGGCGGCAGCGAGCCCACCGTTACCGACGCTAACCTAGTATTAGGTCGCTTGTCGCCCACGTCGCTGTTGGGCGGCGGAATGACTCTCGATCTGGAGGCTGCGCATCGGGCAATTCACGACCATGTTGCAATGCCACTCGGCATTTCCCTCATAACTGCCGCGGAAGGTATCACCCGAGTCGTGAATGCAACAATGACTGCCGCGATCCGTAGGCTTACGGTCGAACGGGGCTTTGACCCCAGCACTTTTGCGTTATGTCCGTTCGGTGGCGCTGGCCCCCTACATGGCGCTAAACTAGCTAGCGAAATAGGAATTGACGAATGCTTGGTGCCAATCGCTCCAGGAATTACATCTGCAATAGGTTTGTTGTTGACCAATCTGCGCCAGGACCGCGTCAGGACGCATGTCACACTATTGCGAAACAACTCAATTGTCGAAATCAACACAATTCTTCAAGAATTAATAGCGGATGCGTCCGCTCGACTTGGCTTCGCCGGTAGTGGCCGCTCAATACGTCGAACTCTTGGCATGCGTTACTGTGGCCAGCGATATGAGCTATTCATGTCTCTCGCGGATGGTAAGTTGGATCGATTACAGATAGAGACGGATTTCCATCATGAACATCAACGTATTTATGGCTACGCTCGTCAAGAACAGTCCGTGGAGGTTGCAACGATTTGGGTCAGCGTCGAAGTGGACCTGCAAGCTGTGGCGTTCCCGAAAATGGGCAAAGCTAAAACTGATTCAACTCCAATAGCATGCCGCAGCGTCTTTTATGACGCCGTCGCACATGAGACGCCAGTGTATTCACGCGCCACACTCGGTGCTGGGACAGCATTGGTTGGCCCCGCAATAATTGAACAACTCGACGCCACCACGGTTGTCTGGCCCGGGCAGAACTTACGGGTCGATGATTACGGCCAAATTGTTATGGGACCAATTCCACACTGAGTACGGAGACGCGTCATGCGAATCTGCGTCATCAATCCATTTGCTGGCACTGAGACTTTCGGCGAAGACAACCTGCGAGCGATTGCGTCGGCAGACACTGAATTCCAGATCGTTAATATCGCCGACCGCTATCCGCTGAAAAACAATCAATGGCTGTACTTTAAGCACAGTTGCACCGGCCCCACAATCGATCGCGCGATTGAGGCGGAACGCGAAGGCTTCGACGCCGTCTTCATCAGCTGCAATCTCGATATCGGCTTGTACGAGTGTCGCCAAATGCTCACGATTCCCGTGACCGCCACTTTGGAATCCGCAGCGCTGGTCGCGCACATGATGGCCAGAAGATTTTCGTTGCTTTCAGTGGACGATCAGAATGGACAAATCCAGAAGATGCTGCTTGAGCAATATCGGCTTGCCCAGGGTCTCGTATCGGTGCGAAGTTTCGACATTGACGCAAACGATTTATACGTCGACCGCACGCCCCCCGAAAAGACGCGTCAACGGTTGCTGGCAACGGCGAAACAATGCGTCGAGCAGGACGGCGCTGAAGTGTTAATCGCCGGATGCACGCTGGCTGGTTCCGTGTTGTCAAAACTGGCGCGCGAAGAACGGGCAGCAATGCCCGCGCCCGTTATCGACGGGATGCTCCCCGGATTTAAGCTGGCAGAAATGATGGTCCGGCTGCAGCAGGCCGGGCTGCCGCCGGTAAGTCGCATCGGCGTTTTTGAATCGCCACCATTGTCAGACCTATCGCGCTTGCGACAACAGCAGGGCCAGCCGATGCCACCGTGGGCCGAGTCGAAATAAATCCGCATTACCAGTTACTATGAAGATCGTTGATACCATGCCCAAAGTGGCCATTGACCCAATTAAGCTGGAGATTATTCGCAATCGTTGGCAGGGTGTTGCCGACGAAATGTGTGCGACATTAGTCCGCGCTAGTTACTCGACCAACATTAAGGACCGGCGCGATTGTTCGGCAGCAATCGCCCTCCTTAATGGTGAGGTTCTGGCGCAGGCGGAAGTCGGCACACCGCTGCATTTGGGCATCATGCCGGCGGTTATCCGCTCCGTCCTTGCGGAGTTTCCGATCGACCAATTTCAGCCCGGCGATATGGTCATTACCAACCTACCGTATCCGGAAGGTCCTGGCCATTTGCCCGACTTATCGATGGTTTCAGTGATTTTTGACGCAAGCGAAGAACCGTTCGCGATCGCTGCCACCACTGCCCACCATGTCGATATGGGCGGGTATGCACCGGGCAGCATGCCGCTGGGCGTCACCGAGATTTACCAAGAGGGACTTCAGATTCCGCCCATTCGCGTGGTTCAGCGCGGACAAATGAACGAACCGCTTTTAAGGCTGATCAATCAGAATGTCCGCACGAAGATAGAGGTGCGTGGCGATCTAATGGCCCAGGTTGCTGCCGCGAAAATTGGAGAAGCGCGGGTAGCCGATTTGTTAACGCGCACTAGTCGCGAAGAACTGCTCCGATATATGCTCGCCGTGCTGGATTATGCGGAGCGACGTATGCGAGTAGGCATCCGTACTTTGCCCGAGGGAGACTACTACTTTGAGGATTTTCTCGACGACGATGGCATTAGCGATGAGTCGGTACGAATTGCTGTTACTTTGCGCGTACGAGGCGACCAACTTATCGCCGATTTCGCCGGCACTGCCCCGCAAGTGCTCGGTCCGCTTAATGCCAGGCTGAGCGCCGCCCGCGCTTGCGTTTATTACGTAGCCAAGGCAGTGATTGATCCAGACCTGCCCACCTGCGCCGGTGCATACCGGCCCATTGAAGTACATGCTCCGGAGGGCACGATCCTTAATGCTCGTTACCCCGCTGCCATCGGCAACGCTAACATCATTACCGACCAGCGCGTCGTCGATGTCCTTATGGGTGCATTCTACCAGGCAGTGCCGGACAAAATATGCGCTGCGTGCAGCGGTGAAATGAATTTGCTGAATATCGGAGGTATCAGTCCGACCACGGGTGAATACTACAATTACGTAGAAACCTATGCCGGCGGCCAAGGCGCGAGCATTGACCTGGACGGAGCCGACGGTGTCCATACGCATTTAACAAATACCCGCAACGCGCCCGTCGAAGTGATCGAACGGAATTATCCTCTCGAGGTTGTTCGTTACGGCCTAATTCCAGATTCGGAAGGCCCCGGAAAATTCCGTGGCGGCTGCGGCATGTTGCGTGAAGTGCGGTGCTTGGCAGAGCGAACGACCCTCAGCATAGGCGCCGATCGACGTAAAATTACTCCCTGGGGTATCGACACCGAGCATCGTGCCCGAGGTTCTCATTGTTTTGTGGAGGCGGCTGACGGATCGGTGCGGGAGTTGCCTACTAAGGTCGTAACGGTGTTGAAGTGTGGCGAGACGTTGCTCACAGAAACGCCGGGAGGGGGCGGCTGGGGAAATCCTTTGGAAAGAGACCGAGAGGCTATCGCGGACGATGTTGCTGAAGGACTGATCAGTCCAGAACGAGCGGCGGCGATTTATGGATTGCAATGTTGACAATTTGCTGTACCTACCTAATTGTAGCGGCGCGGATGACGTGACAACGAGCGGCGAGCAGCACTTTTAAAGAACGGTCACGCATGTCAAACGAAGTATTTAACGACGAATTGCTCCGCGAAATCCGATCGCGATTTTGCCATGTAGACTCGGATCCAGCCGCTGGCAGGCGTGTTCATTTTGAAAGCGCTGGGGGATCGCTTAAACTTCGAGCTGCCGTTCAACAAGCCGCCGAGATTGCAGCGCGACCGGACAATGCGGGTCGCGACAACGCTGCCTCGCGAGATCTGGATGCGATCATCTCGACGGGCCGACGCGACGTAGCGCTTTTTTCAGGTGCCCTCGGGGGACAAATTGTCAGCGGCGAAAGCACGACGGCCAACATCTTCCGATTGGTCGAGGCCGCACTCGCGGGTGAATCTGGAAGCAATGTCGTAACGACGCAACTTGAGCATCCTTGTGTCACCAGTGCAACAAAACTATACGCAGCACAATATGGACTGCAGAGGAGAGTCGTTCCCATTACGGCGCAAACCGGTGAAATCTCTCCCATAGCAATTGCAGGCCAAGTCGACGATCGAACTGCCGCACTGGTCTGCATCCACGCGTCGAATGTGATTGGTACGCGTATTAACATCGGCGCCGTCGCCGAGCAGGTACGCAGACGAAATCCCCGGACTCTGATTGTCATCGATGGATCGCAGCATGCTCCGCATGGGTTGATCGATGTGGAATCGCTTGGAATCGATGCGTATTGCTTTGCGCCATATAAAGTATTCTCCATTCTCGGGACGTGCTTTGCTTGGCTGAGCCAACGGCTAGCGACGCGCGAGCATCCGCGATTGTTGGATACTCCAGTAACCCAGTGGGAGCTCGGCACTCGCGACCCGGCGGCGTTCGGGGCTTGGTCGGCGGTGGTTGACTATCTTGTTTGGCTAAGCGCACAATTGCACTCCGCCGACGCAGGCCGTCGCGAACACGTAATCCGGGCGATGTCTGCGATCGATCAGCACGAACGTGCTTTGGGGCAACAACTATTGGCCGGATTCGCTCGCATTCCCAGATTGCGCCTCATTGGCGTCCCAAACGCAGACGAGCGACGAGAGGCTGTCTTCGCATTTGCGATCGATGGCTTAGAAGCCGCCGCGGTGAACGTTGCATTAGCGGATCGAGGCATTTTTGTTCATGTCCGGCGGCACGATGCATATAGCGGCCAGTTGCTTGATGCACTTCACGCGCCGGATTGCGTTCGCGCCTCGTTCGCACACTATAACTCTCCCGACGAGGTCGACTCGCTATTAGAAGCATTGATGGAGATCGCGTATTAATTACGATGTTGGATATGGGTTGGGGCGAGGGGATAAATTAGAGGGCTGTAACGTGAACCAGCGTCTTGCAATTTGTTTTATCACCGCGACGGTGCTGGGACTGGATATCTCTAGCAACATTGCGAAGGCTGAAGGCGGTTCGCAACATTCTCTCGAGGAGCTGCAGAGACGGGCAGTTAATGAGCTACAGAGTGCGCTGAAAAATCAATCCCATGTCGTGAAGCTTGACGCCGCAGAGGCTCTGTTGGCGCTGGGCTATGGGGAAAATCTTCAAACGATATTCGAAAACGAGTTGAAGCAATACGGAGATCAACCGCATGTACGTGTGGGTATCTGGCGGGTATTGGCGCAAGCTGAGGCCGATAAGACCCTTCGCGACAAGTATCTAAGCAAGCTTTGCGAAACTTACCTAGATTCGAACAGTCCGGACGGGACTGATGCTGCCGAATCATTGGCCAAGCTGAAATATGTAATCCCGGTGCCGGATCGACCCCGCTACGCGAAAGTTGCCCAGAGCGCGGTTGGCCGCGAGGCTCCGTACTATCGCTGGTTGATGGCAGTGTCAGGCTCCGAACAAGACGTACAGTTCCTGGCCGAATTGCTCGACGCACCTGATGCAAACGTACGCCGTCTCACGGCCAATGCGCTACGGTATCTGTCCGACAAGCTGCCACCTGCCCTCGTAGCTAAATTGGCAAAAACCGCGAGTGGCGAACCGGAATCTGCACACCGCGTGTACTTGGTTAGTGCGGCTTATGTCACGGCCCGCGATCGCAATCAATTAGGGAGATTCAAAGAGCTTCTCCTCACTTATGCGCAAAACGGCAACGAGGATGAAAAACGCGAGGCCGCCGTAGCTTTTGGTGTTCGGGGTTCAAACGACGAATGCCCGCAGTTGATTGAGTTATTGAACAATCAAGAAGTTGATGTGCGGGTCAGCGCTGCGAACGCGCTGCTACGAATCGAGCGGCGTCTTCCGCTCCCGTTCGCGGTGTTGGATTGGATGGTGTTGGCCGGCTATGGACTCGGTATGTTGGCAATCGGTTGGTACTTTGCTCGACGCACCGACAACACGGACGACTATTTATTAGCTGGTCGTACGATGAAACCGTGGGCAGTTGGTTTGTCGTATTTTGCCGGGATGTTCAGTACCATCACTTACTTGGCCATGCCCGGTGAAATGATTCGACATGGTCCGATGATTCTTAGCACCATCCTTGCATATCCGCTGGTTTTTGTCGTGGTTGGACGGTTTCTAATTCCTTATATCATGAGATTAAAGGTAACTAGCGCGTACGAAATTCTAGAGCAGCGTTTCGGACTGAGCGTTCGCCTGCTAGGGGCAACGTTTTTCCTGGTGCTCCGATTAATCTGGATGGCTTTTATCATCTTTGCGACCTCAAAACACGTTCTAGCGCCGCTTTTAGGGTTTGACGAGTCGGCGACACCGTGGGTCGCAATCGTATTGGGATTGGTCACGGTCACGTACACCTCGATGGGCGGTTTGCGGGCGGTGATTTGGACAGATGTAGCACAGACATTCATCCTCATGTTTGGCGCGATTCTTTCGATCGTGTTGATCAGCATCAATCTTGGCGGGCCGGCAGGTTGGTGGCCAAGTTCGTGGAGCAGCGAATGGGAGGCGCCAAAATTCTGGTTCGATCCAACAGCCCGAGTGACTATGGCGTCGGCGATACTTTCCACGTTTGTATGGCATATTTGTACAGCAGGCTCCGATCAAATGGCGGTCCAGCGCTACCTCGCCACAAGAGATGCCCGTTCCGCACGCCGAATGTTTGGCATCTCGCTCTGCTGTGATATGCTTGTAGTGACGTTGTTGGCGGCGCTCGGGCTGGCATTGTTTTCTTATTTCCAGATACATCCACAGATGTTGCCTGATGGCCAGACCGTTGTAAGCGGCGCAGACCAGCTCTTACCGCGGTACATCGTCAAGGGGTTGCCGGTCGGGATCAGCGGACTGATCGTAGCCGGTTTGCTTGCGGCGGCGATGTCGAGCCTTTCTTCCGGATTAAATTCGACGTGTTCGGTGATTATGGTTGATTGGATCGATCGATTCCGAAGAACAAGGAGTAGAGAGAGAGATCAGGTACGCATAGCAAGAGTAGTTTCGTGGATTATCGGAGCCTTTGTTGTATCCCTCAGTCTCGCTTCGAGTTTGGTCCGCGGCAATTTGTTGGAAGCCGCTAATCGGCTGGTAAATCTGCTGACCGCTCCCATGTTCGTGTTATTCTTTATGGCCATGTTCGTCCGATGGGCGACGCCGTTCGGCACTTGGGCCGCAGGATTATCGAGCTTGGCCGCGGCCGCCGTTATTGCGTATACCGATCTGACGCCACTGAGCTTTCTTTGGATTATGCCCGGTTCACTTGCCGTCGGAATTGTAGTTGGTTGCCTTGTCAGTTTGCTTCCAGTCACGAAGCGCCGTCCCATGCTTGAAGTCAGTAAGGACCCGGGACCATTTGCGCTCCCGAAATAAAAGAAGACGAGCCAACTATACTGGTGCTCGTTTCGGAAATTGCGTCAATGTCCACTTATTGACGCTGCTCAGCTTCGCCAATCGGAAATCGCATATCAAGAATGCCTCGCACAGTCCAAGCGTGCTCGAGCAATAGCCGGTCCCAATATCGGCGATCCTGTTCCGTGTAGTTATAGAAACCACGACCATTGCTCGCACCGGCGCAGTCATTATCAATCATGGCTTGTAAGGTGTCGGGTAGCTGCTCACGGTTATCTAGCGTCGAAAGAACCTTGGCAATGCTCTTGGCATAGGAGGCTGGCCCGCCCGTGATATCCATCCAGCGAAGCGGACCGCAAATGGTGGCCCACAGACCGAATGCATTGCGATACGCGGTGTCAATCGTTGCGGCATCGGCTACGCCCATTTCCAGGATGTGCACAGCCTCTCGATACATCGCAAACGCGATGCGGTTGACGATGAACGCCGGAATATCCTTCTCTACGCGGCACGGTTCTTTACCAAGCAATCTAGCCAACTCGGCAACCCGATTAAAGACGTTGTCGTCCGTAGCTTCCCCCCGAATCAGTTCGCAAAAGCGGGTAACGTGCGCCGGCTCGGCCCAATGCATTCCTACAAAACGATGTGGATGTTTGCGATCCCTTTGAAGCGTCGTAATTGGGATCGCGGAAGTATTCGTCGCGATAGGCACTTCCTTCCCGACGACCGATTCGATCGAGTCAAAAACGCCCCGCTTGACCGCCTGATCTTCCGCGACAGTCTCGATTACAAAGTCGCAGGGACGGAAATGCTCGAGCTGCGTGACCGCCGTGTAGTTGTCTCGCCATTTCCCAACGACTGATTTGGAGAATCCCGCATGCTCAATAAGCTCACTAATCGCTTTTTCGATGTACGCATCCGAACTCACGTGGGTTTCCTCGCTGCGCGTGAACGCGATTACCTGGTGTCCGTGCCCAAGACAACAGGCCGCTATTCCGCGTCCCAACAAACCAAGTCCAGCAACACCAATCGTTTGTGGTTTCATGGCGAGAACGTACTATTGGCTAAAAGGTCCGTGGCGTTCCTGCACCCAAAGATGGGCGGGTAAAAACCGATCGCCCACACTCCTTAGCAGCGTGCGCGCCGTGGGGCTATCGGATCAAATAATATCATTCCGCCTGTAAAGAGAGTAGCTGTCTCTTCCGCTCGCCACGGAGTTCTCAAAAGGTCGGATCGGTTTCCCAAATCGATCGACGACCGATCCCGTAATCGCGATTTTTAATTGATCATGCGCGCCCGGGCACATAGGGACATATTTTGACCGCACGGCCACAATGGCTAACGAGCCCGTAGAATGAGACCCGCGTCTGCTTTGAAATTCAGCGCGTTCATCCGGCCGGTTTTCTCCCCCAGCATGGCGTGAGGTTCCGAAGAGTCAACATCCCATTAAAAAGGATACTTTCATGAGCGTCGTTCGCGTCAACTTCATTCTGCTTGTGTGTTGTTTGTTCTCTGCCGCCGATTTGGATCGGCGAGCATTGGCGGCTGACGATCTCGCGCCGAGCATGAGGGATTGTATTGGATCGGCTATGAGCAGACACCTGCTATTAGATTCGCGCGTCGTGGACCAAATCGAAAACGCGACCCTGATAATCGGCACCGTGAAGAAGGCGCCGGCAAATCCGCTGTTTCGCGAAGACAAGCCCTGGGAACCACGTTACGACAATATGTATCCCAGCGTGATCTACGATAGTGACGAGGGTCTCTATAAATGTTGGTATACGCCATTTGTCACGAGCCAACTGGAGGAAAACACGCCACGAAATGAGCGCGAGTCGGTCAAATGGACCGTTTCCCAACGCAGATTTGGACTGTGCTACGCTGTATCGCCAGATGGTCTGGAATGGAAAAAACCAGACCTTGGACTGGTTGAACTTCATGGATCCAAAAGAAACAATCTTGTGATGTTTGACGTGCATGGACCGGATGTGATCAAGGACATGCGCGAAACGGACCCATCCCGACGGTACAAGATGTTTGGCACCCTGGGTGACGGACCTCACATGGTCTGGTTTTCGCCCGACGGGCTACATTGGAGTGATCCAATAAGATTGAACCTTGGTGGTCGAAGCGACACACACAACAACGTGCTATGGTCACCTGAGAGACGTGAATTCGTAGGTTTTACGAGGCATGGCGCCACCCCAAGGAATGTCGCACGTACGAGCTCCCGCGACTTCGTACATTGGTCCAAAGTGCGAGAAATTCTGACACCAGAGCCAGACCAACCCGAGCTGCACGACATGGTGGTGTTCGCCTATTCCGGCGTATATCTAGGGCTGATTGGGGTGTTCGACGTGGCAGAGGGTCGCCAATGGGTTGAGTTGGCTTGGAGTCCCGATACAGTGCGCTGGCACCGCATCCAACCCGGTAAATCATTGATCCCCAACGGCAGCAAAAACGGAGTTTACGACTGGGGCTGTATCTTTGCCACGCGTCCTATTGTGCAGAAAAATGAAACTCGCATCTACTACGCGGGATGCAACGGCAAGTTCTTTGATTGGCGCGATGGGTCCTTGTGTATGGCGACGCTTCCGAAGGATCGTTGGGCCGGTTACGGTTGCTCTGACGATCGTAAAGGTACGATTTTGACGCAACCACTTACGTGCTCTGCGAGCAAGCTGCTAGTGACAGCAGATGCCAAGGGCGGGGCGGTTGAAATAGACGTTTTGGACGAGGCGGGGAACTGGCTGAGTCATTCCGAGCCACTTTGTGGCGATGTGACGGACGCACAGATTTACTGGACGGATGCCGCGGCAGTGAAGTCGGCCGTCGGCAAGCGCGTTCGCCTGCGCCTGAGAGTTGACCGAGCAATTGTGTATTCCTTTGCCTTCGTCGACTGATCGGCGTTTAATTTCGTCCAAGCTCCGATATCCGCCAAAGTAGTGATTCCGTTGGTGCTCGCCGGTGCCTGAATGAAGTTGGTCGCAACATCTTTTAATCTGCGCATGCGATTAAGGCGACTACCCAGCGGCGTCGACATTTCTCCCGAGCTTACTGTCCCGATAACTTCGGGGAGAGCTTCCGGTAATACGCGTGAACACTTTATTCAGGCGGTCAGCGCTGGCAAATCCACATCTATGTCCGATATCCTTTAAGGCAAGAAAAGGCGTCTGCAGCAACAAATCCTTGGCCCACTTTACTCGAATAGCTGCGATATAATCTTGGGTTGTAATCCCGAAGTGCTCATGAAACAAAAATGACAACCACCGGCGCGACACGCCCAGCGTCCGCGCAACATCGGCGACATTTATCTGAAAGTAAAAGTTAGAATGGATGTAATCGACGGCCTTTTGCAGAGTTGGATCATTCACAGCAACTGTGTCTGTTGAGCCCCGCACAGTTATCCGGTCTGGCTTAATAAGAAGGCACTCGGTATTTTTTGACTGATTTTCCAACAGCTTGTTGAGTAGTTCAGCAGCACGGTACCCAACCTGATGACTGTTCGGCCGCACACTTGTAAGCGGTGGACTGCACGAGCTACATATGGCCGTATTGTCGTCCACACCGACGATTGCAATTTCGTAGGGCACCGCAATTCCCAATCGTCGACAGCTTTCGATCGCGGCCCAAGCGCGAAAATCGTGGGTGGCCATCAGACCGCACGGGCGTGGCAATCGAAGCAGCCATTCGTCAAACTCACTGCATTGCCACTGCGATGTTGACACGGCGCGGCTGCAGATCGGAGATTCAAATACGAAGCATTTCGCGCCAGACGCTTCGATGACTTCGCAAAACCCGGCGCACCGTTCCTGCGAGTACCACATGTGCTCCAATCCGTAAAATGCAAAATGGCGTAGGCCTCGGGACTTTAAATGCACGGCGGCCATCTGCCCTAATTTCCGATTGTCGTTCATGACCGACGGCAGACCAAACCCTTTAAGCGTGTCTGCCACGTTGATCACGGGACATCCCCAGGATTTTGCCCGGCGCATTTGGTCTTCAGTTTCGATCATTGCGATCGCCCCGTCGCAATCCGACACATCGTCAAGCGGAAACGCATAGGCTTCCAAATTCAGAGCAAATCTCCAATTGCAATGTGACTTCGCATAGTCAACCACGCCATGGACAATGCCCTCGACGTGTGGCACAGCCACGTGGACTGCCAGGGCGATGGTCTTTGCCGATTTTTTGAGACCACAGTGAAATGCGCGGTCCCCGGGGATCGGGGGATCATTAAAGGCTGGGCGCGTGACGTCCAATTGGGCGTACAACGGCGGGCGCTTTTCATTGACGCTCATGTCAAAATTCGATGGTATGGGCGTCAGGTTAATTAGGTCGAAACGTGATTGCTCCATGTAAAACACACATCTTTGGCCGCAACGTTCTCGCGCGTATAGCCGCATGAAGACCGAAACTCCACGACTTACAACTACCAATGTTGCCCTGCAGTGTTAGCGCATTTGTCCTGTTTTCAAAGGATGGCTGAATTAGCCTGTTCTCAAATAAAATCCATAAATCAACCTTGCCCACTCATCCTTTGCTTTTATCTTTTTCGTTTTTATATGGATCGAGAAAAAGACGGCGCAATTTTTTAAACCTGCCAGCGCTTCGTCGCGATGTGCTTTAAACATTTGCCAAAGCCGCACCTTCGCGCAATTCGATCGGAATTAATTCACAATCCGGAATTGGCTTGATTCCCTGCGATTGCAGTATCAAGAAGTTGCCAATATGTTGCCCTGTGATCTCAGGGCTCATCGCCGGCATTATGAAATGAAATGGCAATGTTGGCCGTGCATCTGCTTGATACACGTCTAGCAGAACTATGCCGGCGTCCGTACCCAAATTCAACCCACCGGCAGCGATTGCTTCCAAAGCTCCATCGGCTAGGGGCCGCGACCGACAGATAAAACCTTGGCCATGCTTATTGTCTTTTAGCAAATCCGTAACTGCGTATCGCACAGCTTCCGTATCCGACGGCAACGATCGCCAAGCAATGTGACAAATCGGTAATTGAAGTGCGCTCATTTCATCTCGCACGCCGTCAAGCATTCGGTAGTCACCAGGCATAGGTTTCTCGCGGGTAAGCACCGTTAGTCGTCGAAAACCCTGACGGATAAGCCTCGCCGCAGCAAGTCTGCCGGCATGGTAGTGGTCACGATCGATCCAAGGCACCGATGTAATTGACGGAAACGGCGTTCCGTAAATCACTGCCGGCAGTCCGCTGGATTGCACGATACGCTGTACTTGCAATGGAGCTCGAACGAGAACAAGTCCTTGAACTCTGGGCGAGTTCAGCACCTCAGAAATGATGCGATTCGTGTACGGACTCTCATCGTCTGTAGGTAAGAAATTGAACTGAATGTCGGTATGCGGCAGTTTTTCTTGAATTCCCAGGATCACGCCATCGGCGAGTACACCCTCGGATTTCAGGAAGTTCTTATGGACAAGCAGATGCACTCGTTCAATGGAAGTCGCATTGGAACCGTCTTTGCGGTCGGCGATGAAGGTTCCGCTTCGCTGTCGGCGGCTGAGAATGTCGCGCTTAACCAACAGCTGCAGCGCCCGATTGGCCGCCACCGTACTTACGCCTAACAATCGCGCCGCGTTGGCTGTCGAAAGGTATGGATCGCCTGACACCAGCCGTTTGTCCAGAATATCCCTTTCCAGGGAAGATGCTAATTCGACAATTTTCGGCGTTTTTTGAGATGAGGTAGTCATGCAGAATTCGAATATAGCCCGTTAAACTTTTTATAGCAACAGAATTATTAAATGGTAGTTGAAAAATTTTTCCCTGCTTGGTAATATTTGTGCATCGCTGGAAGGCGATTTTCACGGTCGAAATCTCTAGCCCGTGCCAAAGATTTTTAACAACCAGTAACCTACTGCCGGGCAGGATGCGGGCCCCTCCCAATTCCTCGAGCCGCCAAAGCAACGCAAGGCGCTCGCAGATGTGGCACTTTGTGAGAGACACGAATCGACACTTCTGAAGGACCCGCACGTAATGACTTCCACTTCGAACCCGGTATTTGACAGGCGTCATTTTTTGGCGAGTGCTGCATGCAGTGGTGCGGCGATGCTCGGGACCAATACATCGGCCCTTGGCAGT
This sequence comes from Planctomycetota bacterium, assembly GCA_034440595.1. GTDB lineage: Bacteria > Planctomycetota > Planctomycetia > Pirellulales > JALHPA01 > JAWXCH01. The sequence goes on from JAWXCH010000189.1 coordinate 44,986, forward strand.
CCCACATTGACATGCCCTGACGATGTTGCGAGCGGTCACTATAGCGCGCCCTCCAACGCGGAAGTCACTGGCATTGATCCGAATGAGACCGTGTTGTTTGCGTTCGACGAACATTGGATTCCCTTTCGTCAATCGTTATGTCTCACCTTAGAACCGCCAAAGCTCTGTGACCAGAACCCTGTCCTGGGCCGGGGGGGCGAAGGCGAGCCGGACAGCTTTTTTGCTTCGCTCTACGGCACGGTGATACGGCAGCACGATCGGTTTCGGATGTGGTACTGCGCCGTCGACAGCTTGAAGGAATTTCACCCGGGCCGAACCAATATGCGGCTTGCTTATGCCGAAAGCACGGATGGCACCCGTTGGGAGAAACCAAATCTGGGGCTGCGTGAGTATCGCGGGAGCAAGGATAACAACCTCTGCGCCTTGGACCGTGAATGTTACAATTCGCCCCTAATACTATATGAGCCGGAGGAGCCAGACCGCCGTCGCCGCTTCAAAATGGCATTTGTTGGCTACCACCACCAGGCCCGGCCCGATATGCCCCTGCTGTGCACGGCTTTCAGTCCCGACGGCCTGACGTGGACTGAAGGCGCCAATCCGGTCATCGACAAAAATTGGAGTGAGCTAAGCGGCATTTATCGCTGGAATAACATCTACTACGTAAATGGGCAAACCAGTTGGCCACCGGAGAACCCAAAACGATCGATGATAAATTTTGCTTCAGCCGATTTCACACATTGGCAGCAACCCGGAAGCATCAGCTTTTGGAGACATGATCTGAACAAGCGGTCCAGCTTTAACGTAGCAGGATCGCAAGTGCACCTGGGCGCTAGCATCTGGCATCGTCGCAACGTGCTACTCGGCTTGTACGGCCAATGGGAAGCACCCGAAGGAGCCCAGAATCCCGATGTCCGGATGAACTTGGGGCTCATTATCAGCAACGACGGTGTCGTTTTTCGCGAACCAATCCCTGGCTTCCCCTTTATTCCGTGGGGTAAAGAGCGATCGGATTGGAAAACGATCCGACTGCTGCAGGCAAATGCCTTTGTTAACTATGGAGACACGACTTACATCTGGTACGGGGGTGCAAGCGATGAAACCGGCAAGAGCATTGCAATTGAAAACAACGCGGAAGTAGGTCTGGCAACATTGCCGCGGGACCGGTTCGGCTATTTGCGTCCCACAGCTGCCGATGCAATCCTTATCAGTCAGGAGTTACCCGCGAGCGATGGCACCGTCGAAATTGCAGTGAACGTCGAAGGTGTCGACAAATTCGCCCGGCTGCGAATTGAACTCTTGGACGGTGCGTTTCGGCCGATCAGCGGGTTCTCGGGCGAGGAGTCCGGGTTGGTGATGGAGAGTAGCCTTCGTTCCCTAGTAGCGTGGAAGAGGGGCACTTCTGCGACCATAAATGGCACCTATCGCATTCGCGTCGCCTTCGAGGGAGAGCAGGTCGAAAATATCAAACTCTACGGAATATACGCTTTGCCGAAAGCATAGTTGCCATGTCTTTACTCGGAAGTGAGATCTGCGGAGCGAGATGGTAGCCGAGATTCACTCTTGCGACGAGATTCCAACTCCCGCCCTCGTGCTGGATTCGGAAGTTGTGCGTATAAATATCCGTCGACTGGCAGATTACGCAACGACTAAAGGGCTGAAGGTCCGTCCGCATACCAAGACTCACAAGATGCGAGCGCTGGCGGAGATGCAACTCGACGCCGGAGCGAGCGGTATTACTGTGGCCAAGGTTAGCGAGGCAGAGATTATTTCGGCTCCCGGCTCAGACGTTCTCCTCGCGTACCCGCCGGTTGGGCCGTCACGCGCCGCACGACTTGCCACATTGGCTCGCGATCGCACTATTCGCGCAGCAGTAGATTCGCTGGCGGCAGTTAACGAGGTATCTTCAGCAGCTCAAAGCGCGAATACGGTGGTCGGTCTTTTGGTCGAGCTCGACGTCGGAATGGGCCGCACTGGCGTCGCATCGCCGTTGGCAACACTTCCGCTTGTGCAGGCGATCGATCGGGCGCCCAATGTAAGGCTGGACGGCATCATGGTTTATCCCGGCCACATTTGGGACCCTATCGAAAGGCAGGATGAACCGCTTCGGGCTGTCGACATTTTGCTTGAGCAAACAATTGACTTGTGGTCGCAACACGGTTTTGCGGCATCGATCGTATCCGGTGGGTCGACACCAACTGCTTACCAATCCCATTTAGTTCCCCACTTATCAGAAATTCGGCCCGGCACTTACATCTTCAATGACATGAACACGGTGCGTGGCGGCTTTTGTTTGATTGCTAATTGTGCAGCCCGCCTGATTACAACCGTCATCAGCGACGCCGTTGCCGGCCAGGTCGTCATCGACGCCGGTTCTAAGACTCTCTCCAACGATCTTTGCCTTCCCGCAAAAGATAGTGGCTATGGCTACGTCTTCGAGTACCCCGAGGCAATAGTCACTCGGCTGAGTGAGGAGCACGGTCAACTGGACGTAACTTCATGTGAGCCCAGGCCCGTAATTGGCGAGCGCTTGACCATAATTCCCAACCACATCTGTCCTTGCCTGAATTTGCAGGACTCAGTCTGGTGGGAGAGATCAAATGAATCTTTGGAGTTGGTGTGCGTTGACGCACGCGGAAAAATTCAATGACAGCCATCTCATATTTCGGCGAGCTTGGCCACGTTTTGCGAACGGTGCGAAAGCTATAAGAAGTTCATACTTGGCAGTCCGGCCGCGATTAATCGCTTGAAGCCAAGCACCGCTGCGATCGAAGCCATGCAATTGGGCAGGCCCCGAACCTACCGTGATATGAAATGATCATCGACATTCACAGCCATGCTTGGTCGTATCCTAAGCACTTTAGCGACGACTTCCGTCGGCAGGCTCAGAGTGCACGGGCGGGAACGGAGGTCGATCTTTCGGTTACCTACGAAGCTTATCGAGCTCAGGCGCCGGACGATGTGGTGACAGTTGTGTTCGGTGGCAAAGCCCGATTAAGCGGCTTATGGGTAGATGATCAATATGTGGCCGATTATGTGGCCGCGCACCGCGATACGCTAATCGGTTTTCTTTCTATCGATCCGACGCAGTCCGGCTGGGAAGGAGAGCTTCGCGACGGCCACCTTAAGCTCGGGTTAAAAGGCATCAAGTTGCTTCCAATGTATGCCGGTTTCCGACCGGACGACACTGATCTTGATTCACTCTGGTCGTACGCCCAAAGCCATTCGCTGCCGGTCCTCTTGCATACCGGCACAACGTTCGTCGCACAGGCACCGCTCGACTGCACACTTCCCCGGCGGCTCGATCGCGTAGCAACACGGTTTCCGGACGTAAAAATAATCCTAGCCCACTTGAGCCATCCTTACGAAGGCGAGTGCGTTGCAGTCATCCGCAAGCACCCCAATTTATTTGCCGATATCAGTGCGCTCCACTATAGGCCGTTCCAGTTATATCAAAGCCTGATGCTCGTCCAAGAGTACGGTGTGTGGGACAAAATTCTGTTTGGTACCGATTATCCATTCACGACTGTCGACTCGACGATCGACGGCCTTCACAGTCTTAACGACATGTTGGAAGGCACGAAGTTGCCCCGCCTCAATACTGAGCAGATCGACGCGATGATCTTTCGCGATAGTTTGCATTTGCTCGGGTTGAGCTGTCCGGCAAAGGCGGCAAAACAACCATGACACTTCGTGACTATACCCTCGAACAGCTCGGCTACCCACTGGCCAGAAACTCGCCGGAAGGCAAGCTCGTCGAAGCGGTACACATCGATAGAAACGTCATCTATGCATCGGGGCAGGTGCCTTTTGACGGCGATCAATTAGTGTACAAGGGCAAGGTGCCGTCGCAAATTTCTTTGGACGATGCGACCGTAGCCGCGGCCCTATGTGCCGCAAACGTGCTGCGGGCGGTGCGTAACGCCGTCGGATCATTGGACCGAATCGAGCGCGTCGTGCGGATTACTGGTTACGTGAACTCAGACAGCGATTTCACGAATCAACACTTAGTCATCGATGGCGCGTCCCAATTGGTTCGCGATGTGTTCGGTGACGCTGGTCGGCACGCGCGGAGCGCTCTCGGCGTGGCTCAACTTCCACTCGGCGCTGCGGTGGAAGTGGAAATGATATTTCGCTATGCCGACGATGCATGATGCCCCAGAAGCGCGAGCCGTAGCATACGGGAGATGACATTAACGTGCCCCTTTTAATCTTGGACTTGGCGTCGCATGCGGTCTATTTCGACCGCGATCTAACGGAGTGAGTCGATCGATACACGGCAATTGGGTTCGCTTTTTGAGTCAGCACTTACCGTCCGAATAGGACCGCCATTTTCAACCGTATTAGGAAGTTTGCGATATGCGACCAAGCAGAATTAAAGCCAAACTTGCGCGCCAGCAGCCTGTGCTGGTTACGTCGATCAGCTTTAGCGATCCATCTATTTTTGAACTTGCTAGTCTGATGGGGTTCGACGGCATTTGGCTCGACCTGGAGCATCATGCGCACAGCGTAGAGGCGGCGAACAACTATATCCGCGCGGCCCGGGTAGGTGTGTCCGATGTGATTGCCCGGCCGGGCAAGGGTGAGTTTATGCGGATGGGGCGGATGCTCGAAGCTGGTGCGAAAGGAATCATGTATCCTCGATGCGACGATGCAGTCGAGGCGGCCGAAGTTGTGCGGTGGTCAAAATTCGCGCCGGTGGGTGAACGCGGCATTGACACGGCAAATCCTGACGCTCCCTACTGCTCAATGCCCTTAAAAGAATATGTCGCAATGGCAAATCGCGAAACATTCGTTGTCATTCAGCTCGAGCAAGCAAGCGCGGTCGACCAGGTTGAGTTGATCGCCGCCGTGCCGGGCATTGACGTCTTGATGTTAGGCCCAGCCGACTTTTCGGTACTCGGTGGTATCGCCGGTCAATTCGATCATCCGCTCATCGGTGACGCAAAGAAGAGGATCGCGGCCGCCGCGAAAGATGCCGGTATTTATTGGGGCACGACGTGCGGGACCTCACAACATATTGAGGAATCGCTTGAAATGGGCGCTCGCTTCATTTGTCACGGCGCCGACATTTTAATGGTCAAGCGGGGCTTGGAGCAAATGCGAGAAAATTGCCTTAAGCTCGGATTTGCTTTTGATGACCTGGACAACGAAAAACGCATAACTCTCTGATCGACCCGTAAAACGAGCAGCAGCGAGCTCCAAGTTCTTAGCCACGCGTGGAACATAGAAACTGATTATAGATGCCACGAAACGAAACCAAGAATGAGCCGAACGTACTGGAGCTATTCGGGCTCCGCGGCCGCGTTGCCGTAGTGACGGGGGCTGGCGGCCATTTGGGCAATGCGCTGGCTCGCGCGCTGGCGGAAGCCGGCGCTCGTGTCGTCGCTACTAGTCGCGACCCAAAGCGTGCTGCAGAAACCGCACAATCCTTACCCGACAGCAACGGGATTGAGCATTTCGGCGCTGCGCTCGATCAGACTGACGTCGACTCCGTCGATCAATTCTTCAATACGGTACTTCGGAAAACAAAACACATTGATATCCTCGTCAACAACGCGCACGAACATGTGATGGGCGATTGGCAATCTATCTCCGCCGAAGATTTTCAGCACCACTTTGCAAATATCACGGGATACTTTCTTTTGGCCCGTCGGGTTCGCGACCACGCGGTCGAACGAGGAATCCCAGCTAGTATTGTGATGTTGGGGTCAATGTACGGCGTCGTCGGTTCCTACCCAGATGCGTATCAAGGTATCGGACCAGCCAGTAACGTTGCTTACCACGCTCTGAAGGGTGGGATCGTGCACCTTACACGGCACTTGGCCGTGTACTGGGCCAAGGACAGAGTCCGTGTGAATTGTCTCAGTCCGGGACCGTTTCCGTCGAGCGCAGCAAATCCGCAATTGGTCGAGCGGCTCACGGCCAAGTCGCCCATGGGTCGCATGGGATATCCACACGAGCTCAAGGGTGGATTGTTGCTATTTGCCAGCGATGCCGGCAGCTACATCACAGGGCAAAATTTGATCGTCGATGGCGGCTGGACTGCTTGGTAGATGCACAAAATAAAAAACCAATCTGGTCGTTTCGAAAAGCAGCTCAAAAAGTTTCGCAGGCAGCTTGAAGCGTTTGTCCCGCATAATTCGTTCGATGTTCACGCGCATCTCTATCGCGGCACCGATGCCCCCAGTTGTTTACCAACACATATTCGGAATAAAGATGGCGACGTCGACTGGGACGCATGGCAACAATCTTCCTCAACATGCTTGGGCGAGAGTTTGAGCGTAGCGGGACTCTTCTTTGCCTTTCCCGCCCCAAAGGTCGACTTTAATGCGGCCAACCAGTTCGTCCTCAGCCAAGTACAAAATCATGCCGACTGCCGGATGCTATTACTAATTCACCCGAGCGACAGTCCAACCTACTTTTTGGCAAAGTGCAAATCCAAAACAATCGCTGGCTTCAAGGTTTATCATGTCTATGCGGATCGTGCCGATACACTTCAATCAACGCCGAACGAATTCACACCTGAATGGGCTTGGCAAGTTGCCAACGAACAAGAGCTGGTGATCATGCTTCATCTGGTGCGCGATCTGGCGCTTTCTGATGAGGCGAACCAAAAATACATCCGCAGCCACTGCCTCCGGTATCCTAGTGCGAAGCTCATACTTGCACACGCGGCACGCGGGTTTTGTGCGGCTCATACGGTTGAAGGTATACACGCATTGCGCGGACTCGACAATATTTTTTTCGATACCTCGGCCGTGTGCGAGACACCGGCATTGGAAGCGATCTTGCAACTTTTTGGTGTGGAGCGGTTAATGTTCGGAACAGATTTTCCAGTAAGCGAGACTGTTGGGCGATGCGTTAGCATCGGCGACAGCTTTATATGGATCAATGAAACCCATGTCGCGTCTAACTCACTTCCTTCCGCCTGCCCAACCCTCGTCGGCATCGAATCACTGCTCGCAATCCAGCTCGCTTGCCGCAATCTTCGCGTGACCGACAGCGACGTCGAGCGCATCTTTTGTACTAACGCACGCCGTCTATTGGGTTTGGAAGACTCCGAAGTTCGTATTCCGATCGAGCCTCCCGCCTCGCAGAAATATGAGAAGACGAACGGAAAGAATTAACACTGCCTTTAGTTGCATGAGACGACCGTTTTATCACGTCTGCCAACTTACGTTTCTTGCCGCCGCGATCGTTTTCAGAACAGCTGTTGAGGTCGCACCAGCGAATATAGGGCCGACCGAAGCGGCGGAAAAGTCTTTGCAAACGAACAAAGAGGGTGCCATAGACTTCCGCCGCGACGTATATCCGATTCTGCAGCAGCACTGTATCCGTTGCCACCAGGGTGTTGCGGCGAAGGCAAATCTTCAGATGATGAATCGGGCCTCGCTGATTGCAGGCGGAGATTCCGGGCCTGCGATCATTCCGGGAAACGGCAACGAGTCATTGCTTATTGATCTTGTTACCAGCGCCGATCCTGAGCGTGTAATGCCGGCCAAAGGCGAGCGCCTCGCTGCGGCACAGGTCCAAATGTTGCGATCGTGGATCGATCAGGGCGCGAACTGGGATGTGGAAAAGGAGTATGACTTGGCTCTTAAGCAAGTCACATTACCTGCCGGCGACGGAAATCCGATTGATCGACTGTTGGCGCCGTATTTTGAACAACACGGCATGAAGTCGCGCGATTTGGTTAACGACGAGCGGTTCGCACGTCGGGTGGCGTTCGATCTTGTGGGACTGCCGCTCGATAATCAACAGCTGTCAGATTTTCTTGCAGATCTCAGGCCGACAAAGCGGGGAGAGCTCGCTCGGCGCTTGGTGGAAGACCAAGCGAATTACGCGGGCCACTGGATGACGTTTTGGAGCGACCATTTACGAATTGGGTCAGCTGTAGCCACCGGTATTTTCGACAATGACGAGACGAAAGGGCCACGGAACTGGTTGAAGGTTGAACTCGAGCGCGACGTTCCTATCGACCACTTCGTGCAGGACCTAGTTGCCGGGGATTTCTTCGAGCAGTATGCGAAAAGCGTTGCTCCGGCCGGCGAAGTGGCCAGCCACGTAGACGTACCGGAAATGCAAGTGGCAACGACTATTTCTCAAGTGTTTCTGGGCCTGCAGTTGAAGTGCGCTTCATGTCACGACAGCTTCGTCGACCGCTGGAAGATGCAAGATGCATGGGGTTTGGCGTCTGCCTTGGCCGATGAGCCATTCGATATCTATCGGTGCGAAATCGCGATGGGTAGGAAAGCGGTGCCCCGGTTCCCCCTTACCGGGCTTGGCGCGATCGATGCAGGTGCGGATAAGCAAGTTCGTCGCCGCCAAGTCGCGAATCTCATAACGACATCACAGAACGGTTTGTTTGCACGCACTATTGTTAATCGACTTTGGGCGCGACTATTTGGCCGCGGCCTTGTCGAGCCGCTTGACGAAATGATGGAGCATGATCCATGGAATGCAGATTTGTTAGACTGGTTGGCCGGCGAATTGATTCGACAGAAATATGACCTCAAAAAGTTGCTAGTGTTAATCACTAGCTCGCGCGCGTATCAATCGCCCGCTGTCGTACGCCAGCACCCGGTTGAAGCAAAAGACTATGTGTTCAACGGGCCGGAGGTACGACACCTCTCCGCGGAGCAGTTTGTCGACTGTGTGAGTATGCTGCAAGCGGGGGAATCGGACACACCTTTAGAAAAAAAAACACCACTACGTGCTTGGCAGCTTGAGAATAACAGTTTGATGATCATGCTCGGGCGGCCCAGCCGCGATGTGGTTGTAACAGCGCGTAACGAAGAGCCAACGCCATTGACGGCTTTGGAGATGATCAATGGGGAAGTGTTAGGCAACCTTGTGGACCAAGCGGCCGCCGCGCAGCTCAAGTATTCGCCGGAGGACGAAGTTTCATTAAGAATTTTCTGGACATTGCTGGGA
>JAWXCH010000190.1:0-8976 GCA_034440595.1 Planctomycetota bacterium
ACCTCTCCCGCGCGCGGGAGAGGTCGACGCCCAAGCGGCGGGTGAGGGTGGCGATGAACAACCATAACGCCTTGAATTCATTAGAATCGCCTGAACGATGTTAGCCGCGACGCGCTAGCGGACCGCGTGAAGTGGCGAAAGAATTTATCTCTGTGGACGAATACCGCAACATTGCAAAAGGCTACGGCACGGGGACCGTGCCTGCTACGTTGGCGGACATATCAATCACCAATCATTTGTCATTGAAGGGTGATTCGATCCAAGCACCGACAAATGCTACCGCTCTAATTCTCTCGTGGACACGCCTAGCGCTATCCAACCGACAACTAACAACACCCCGCCGATTGGCACAATGGCACCAAGCCAGGTGATTCCGCTGAAGACCAACGCATAGAGCATTCCGGAGAAAATCACGGTCCCAAGCAAAAAGCAAATGCTGGCCACTTTCAGCCAGGTCGAACGAGTGGCGTGCATCATCAAGATACCGGTCAGCACTAACGCAATCGCGTGGTAGAACTGGTAACGCACCGCGGTCTCATAGTCGGCGGCTCGATTGACCTCCGCGAGATAGTCTTTCAGGCCATGCGCACCAAAGGCCCCGATCAGAACTGCCAAGCAGCCGAGTATGGCACCAGAAAGTATTGCTGATCGAGCGTTTATCATTCGAGAGGGAATTTATAGAGGTGCTCAATTGTCGCATGATGCTAGTTCACTATTGGGATACTGCATATTACCGTGTGTGCCACTGGCTCCGCCAGTGTGAACTGTGAACAGTGGAAGAGTAGAGCAAAACAAAGACTGGATTCCCGCCTGCGCGGGAATGACGGACCTGCGACGTGCAATCACCACTACCAAATAAAGCCGCCGTCGGCTGCGGGGGGAAAACAGCCGACGGCGGAGACGCGACCTTGAATCAAGGCCTACGTGATTTGGTGACCAAAGCCAATGACTACGGTTGCCGCTTACGGCTGAACGCCGGTCAGCTTGGCCTCTTCTTCTTCTTGAATGATGATTCGCGGTGTCACCATCAGCATCAAGCTGGTGGTAGTACGCCCGATACCAACGTTCTTGAACAAGCGGTTGATGTACGGCAGTTTACTGAGGATCGGAATTCCGCGTTCGTTGCGCCCCTCGCTGAGACGTTTGATACCGCCCAGCAATACCGTTCCTCCGTCGGGCACGCTGACTGTTGTCGTCACCGTGACAAACGAGAAGGTCGGCAACTGCACTGTGGTGCCTTCGCTGAACGCTGTCTCCTCGTCGTCGGTTGAATCTACGTCGTCTGACTTCGACTCCGAGCTTTTCGTCGTCGTCGTCGTGGAACCGGTGAATGTGAACTCTTCAACATCGCCGATCTGACTGAAGAACGGCACCACGGTCAAGCGGACGAATCGCCGGTCACTGCTGACCACCGCTTGAACTGTTAAGGACGTTCCTTCGCTGAGCACCACAATTACCGGCTGTTGTGCGGCGGCAAAGTCGCCGACCACCGGCACAATACTGGTCACAAACGGGCGTTGCGAAGTATCACTAATAAAAGCCTGTTGACCGTTGAACAAGGTCACCTTGGGCGCTTGCAGAATGTTACTGCGCGAATCACCCTGGGCAGCCTGAATCAGGAAGAAGGCTTCGATATCGCTGAGAATCGCAAAGCCAAACGTGCCCGCCGTCGCCGGATCAAAACCGATACCAGGAAAACTAGGCACCGTACCAGAGACAAAGCTTCCTTGGTTGAACTGGAGATCCAAATTGGCGGTTGGCAGACCGAGGGCATCCAGACCGATGACTTGACTTGGCCCGTTGCTGGACCCGACCTGCGAAGGAGGTGTGATATTGCTATCAATCGTAAAGTCAAAGTCGACACCGATTCGTTCAAAGAAGTTGTCGGTCAAGGTAATAAAGCGGACTTCGATCGTCACCTGCAAATCCTGCAGGCTACGGAGCTGAGTCAGCAGATCGGCAATTTGTTCATGGACTTCGTCGGTCTGCGTAACAATCAGGCTGAGGTTGTTCTCGTACTCACGCATTGCACCGTTGCCACCTTGGGCGGCCCAGGTTGTCGGTGCGATCGTCTCTTCGATCAATTCGATCAAAGCGTCAAAGTCAGCCTGCGAACCACCTCCCATTCCCCCTGGTCCAAAGGGGACCTGCTGCGGAATACCGGTGGAAGGTCCGCCGCCGGTACCATTATTCATCATCTGAGCATGTACCGATCGATTCAGGCCGGGCGTATCGTTGGCCAGCATCACGGTTGGAGAACCAGCACCAAAACCACCGGCAGGCGTACCATAACCGGCTCGTTGATAACCGCTGCTCAAGGCGGCCTCGATGCCCATGTTGCCATTCGGAACAAAGTTTGGAATTGGAATCACCAGATCGGCAACCTGGTAGGTTTGTTGGTAAACAACACCCTTAGTCATTTCCACGCTGGTAATTTTTAGAACATTGTCCTGGATGATGTAGCTCAAGCGGAGCGGCTCGAGGATCAAGTTCAAGTAGCTCTTCATTGGGATTGCGTTACTCAGATCAAATGTGATCGGAGTTTCCGCGCTCACCCCTTCGGCGGCCAGGCCGGTCGGATCAAGTAGAATATTGATACCGGCTAGCTTGCGGAGATCCGCTACCACCTCGTTCAATGGCTTGCGGTCCACATTCAGCTCGACGGGCGTGGACAGTTTCTGTTCAATTTGCTTTTCGACATCAGTGCGACGGCGTCCCTGTTCCGCCAAACGCTGTCCACGATTTGTCGACAGTTGCTGCCATTCGCGAATGTTTGGAAATTCAATATTGCCCGGGAAAGGGACCGCCGCCCTGTCAATATTGATCATTTCATCAATAAAACCCCCTTCCTTAGCATCATTAATAACCTGCTGCTGATACATGCGGTTCAGAACTCGACCGTTGATGAGCAAGCTGGTCACCACCAAGTTATCCGGATCGAGTGCAGCGGCACGTTTGGCAACCAGCTCCGCTTCGGCAAAACGTTGTTCCTCGACCAGCTTGTTGAATTCGTCGACCAATGCCTTCATCTTGTCGTCGACCTCGATCGACTTCTCCTGCCCTTGCTTGACTTGCTGTTCGACTTCGTGGTTCTGCTCGTCCAGTTCGATTTGCGAGGCATTCGCCTTGATATACTGCTCGGTCTGATTGATCGTCATATCCAAACGTCGCAGTTGATGATCGCGATCGTTGACCTCCAGATTGGCAGCGGCCACATTGGCTCGCAATTGCTTCAGCATCTCCAAGGCACGCTTTGGCTCTTTTTCCGTCATGCCGCGTGCCGCAGTCTGCATGCGTGAAACATCCGACGCTACCTGGCGACTCAGCATTTTCTGATTGACCGTGACCCCTTCCAAGAGATCGTTCGGTTGCGGCTGACGCATCGGTGCGGCTGGCCGCGACAAAATTTGCATATGATTCTGCAATCGGTCGCGCAAACGCGGATCGAGTTCTTGCTGCTTCTGATAAGCCTGTTGAAAATAACGCAAGGCACCAGCGGTGTCTTTGTCAGTCAAGGCACGCTCACCTTGTTCCATCAATTGTGCAGCCGACATTCCTTGATCGGCACCAGGGCTAATCGGCCGAGCTGGCCCACCATCCGGGGCCAATGGGTTGACCGGCAGAGTCGCTTGCGCCAGCGTTGCGCGACCGGGGGCCATTGGTTGCGTCGCTGTCACCTGCACGTTTCTTGATCGATCGGCACCAGCATCGTAACCTGATTGAACGACTCCTGAACGCACCGTCAGATCGGCGCTGCCGGTTCCAGCAGCTTGCACGACTGGACCACGACCAACTCCTTGGCGCATTTTGTGGATATCCAGCAGTACCATGCCCGGTCGTTCATCTCCTGGGCCAAAGGCACTGTCTGGTGCCAGACTTTGCGACTGGCGTGCGAGCATTTCGGCCTGCGCGTCATCGCCACGGACCAGCGCAGCACGTGCTTGACGCGCCAGCTCGACCGCCTGAGTACGACGATCTGGGCCACGCATAGGATTGGCCGCAGGTTCCATCGGCTGGCCACCGGCCGCCGGCAAAATGCCCGGAGCATTTCCCATCGGGCCAGCAATAGCTGGCTCGACTCCATTAAAATTCTGTGGCTGCTGTACCCCGCGTGGATCAACCATCGCGACATTCGTCGGGCCGCGCATTGGGTTGGAACCGCCAACTGCGGTATTCGCATCCCGTGGTGTCAGGCGATAAGCATCCTGCACCGTGTTTGCAGCTCCTGGACCGGCAGGTGTTGAGGTCGAGGGGTAGCCCGCAAACGGGTCGCGAGCAGCTTCGCGATTTCCGAATTGGGCACTACGAGGCGTAGCAACCGGAGGTGGCACATGTCGAGCCAGCTCTTCACGGACCTTGGCCGGTGTGTCACCTCGGTAGTACGGGGAGTACTGCGGATTGAGCCGCTCGGCACGTGCGATGTACGAATCGGCGATTTCAAAATTCCCTTCGCCGATCGCTTTGCGAGCAAACGACAACAGCTCCTCGGCCTCCTTGGCCGGGCTGGCTGCCGCTTGCCCCAGGCTGGCACTTCCCAGCACCACCTGCAAGGTCAGGGATTGATTGGCCTGTGCGAAGGTTGGGATAGTGACTCCGAATCCGACCGCCAGGCAGCGCACGATTAGTTTAGCTGAGGTTTTCAACCCAATTCTCCTTCTAGAACCGTCGTGATCGAAATTCGTAGTCATAGGAAATGCCGATAAGATGCCAGCGTCAACCATCGATTTGCCAGCGCCGCTCGCTGGAAAACCGCTTCGGTTGACTCGTTAGTTGTATTTTTTTTGGCAGGACTATGCCACTCGTCTTTTCAACGCTAGAGATGCCACCACGACCATTCAGATAAGCGATCGTGAGTCGCACCCTCGGATTTTGTCCTGCTGCCTTGCCCTACGGATCTCGAAAGATCGCCAGGGCCTCGTGGAAACCACGTGATGAGGGAGGGATAGATACCGGCCATAGAAAAAGGGGTCAAGGCCATTTGGAATTTTGTACGATTTTCATTCAAGTTGGCGGCAACCATGCTGTCTGACTCGAGCGGTAAGAAGCCCAAGAAAGCGGCGATTCGGGCATTCTTAGCCACGGCAGCACAAAATCCCGGCCCGCCGGGCCTGCCAAATTATGGAAATTCCGCCGACGGGCGGCTTGGCCTACAATACCGTTGACGGATCAGGGGGAATTTTCCGATACTGAGTGTCTCAAAGCTGACAATCCTGCTAGGATTGTGCTGACTAGGATTGTTCTGGGGGGGAGTCCTCTCCAGCAGGCCGATTTTTCGACTTCATTGTTTTTCAAAGGAGGTTTTAGCTATCGAACGCGCACAGAGGGTGAATGAGCAAATTCGCATTTCTCCAATTCGAGTCATTTCTGCGGATGGTCAACAGCTAGGTGTGATACCAACCGAACAGGCCATGGGCTTGGCTCGCGAAGCTGACTTGGACCTGGTTGAGGTTGCCCCTAACGAGCGACCTCCCGTCTGCCGAATCATGGATTTTGGCAAGTTCAAATACCAGCAGAAAAAGAAGCTCAACAAGTCGCAAGGTCACCAGACCAAGATTAAAGAAGTTCGCTTTCGTCCCAAGACGGGCGAACACGACATTGAATTCAAGTTGAATCAGGTGCGCGGGTTCTTGCAGCACAAGGACAAAGTCGTTGTCTCGGTTGTGTTCAAGGGACGAGAAAACGCGCACATGGAAGAAGGCTGGCGAGTGATTGAACAAGTCATTAAGCAACTGGACGACATTGCCAAGCTTGAACAGACTCCGCAACAGCAGATGAAACGCATTACCTGCGTGCTGGTGCCTAAGTAAATCGATCGCGACGAGTCTGCCCTCCAACCGCGTAGTAATTGAACCGGCTTGCTGTCAACGGATGGCCAGCGGCTCGGCTCACGAGATTGTTTGTCGAAACAATACCAGGCACTCGAGAGAAAACGAGCCATGTTAGCTTATCCAATCAAGATGACGTTTAAGATCCTGGCGATTGCGCCGCAGATCTACGTGACCGATGCCAACGGCAACCCGGTGTTCTACGTAAAGCAGAAGCTCTTCAAGCTGAAAGAGAACGTCCAGGTTTTTCGTGATGACTCGCAGCAGCAGTTGCTGTTTACGATCCAAGCCGACCGCATCATCGACTGGTCGGCCAAGTATCACATTCGGACGGAGGCTGGCGGCGAATTAGGCACCGTCCAACGGCACGGTATGAAGTCGCTCTGGAAGGCACGCTACGACATCACCGAAAACGGCCAGGTCGAATTTGAAGTCGCTGAAAAAAGTGCTCTCACTCGCTTTATGGATAGTATGCTGGGAGAGGTCCCGGTGGTTGGATTTCTGAACGGATACTTTTTCAATCCGACCTACCTGATCACACACGCCACTGGTCCGAAGCAAGGCCAACTGGCGATGGAGATCGTCAAAAAGCCATCGTTGATGGAGCGCAATTTCTGGCTGGAGTTGCGCGATCCCGAGGTCGGCGAAATGGACCAGGCCAAGATTATCCTCAGCATGCTGATGATCGCGCTGCTTGAGCGCATGCGTGGGTAAGGTGTGATTTAGGGTGCCGGCTTGCCCAGCAGTGCATTGAGCGACGTCAATTAGAATAGTTGACCTGAGGACTAAGTTCTGGCAAGCAGGTCCTGCCGCTGTGAGAGTTGCCGCCGCGAAGCGCGGCACTAGAATTGCTGTGACCTGTGCGGTGCTTTCTTGAAATCTTCTCCTCCCGTGTGGTTTCTGTCATGAAAACAACCGGCGTTCTGCTATTCTCCATCATTGCCGCTACGGCAGTTCTGCTCCAAGTAGGCTGTCAAAAGGCAGCCGACGCGACGGACATTAAAGACCAGGCCAAGTTCGACTGGCCTGTGTGGAGAGGCCCCGACGCCAGTGGCGTCTCCCGCGAGACCGACTGGAACGCTGAGTGGAACGACTCCGGCCCGCCGGTATTGTGGAAGGCCAATATCGGGGTCGGCTTTGCATCGATGGCGGTGGCCGATGGTCGTGTTTTTGCCATGGGGTACGCCGACGGCATCGATACGGTCTACTGTTTTTCCGCGGCAGATGGCAAGGAATTGTGGAAACATAGCTACCCGTGCCAGTTGGTCGACAACTTGCACGAGGGTGGCCCGGCGGCAACTCCCACCATCGACGGAGATACTGTCTACACGATCAGTAAAGAAGGGCAGCTATTTGCGTTCAACGTGGCCAACGGTGAAGTTCGCTGGGAACTGCGCTTCCCTGAACTACTCGAAGTCAAAATGCCCGAATGGGGTTTTTCTGGCTCGGCACTCATTGTCGGCGAGAAACTGATTGTCGAAGCTGGTCGCACCTGTGCCCTCGACAAAAAAACCGGCAAGCTGATCTGGAAAACCGACGCCTTCAAGCCGGGCTACGGCTCACCCACATTATTTAAGTCCGATGGCGAGGAATTGATTGCTGTCTTGAACAACGAATTCCTGATGGTCGTGCGACTAAGCGACGGAGAAATCCTCGCCAAGCAGAAGTGGGAAACCAGCTATGCCACCAGCGCGTGTACCCCGCTGGCACTGGGTGATGGAAACCTGTTCATCTCCACCGGGTATGGCAAGGGCTGCCTGCTGGCACATTACAAGGCGGGAACGCTGACTCCCATCTACGAGAACAAAAATATTCGCAGTCATATGGCCAACGTCGTGCCCGTGGCCGGAAATTTGTATGGTGTTGACGGGCAGAGCAACCATCAAAGCCGCTGCAAGGTCGTTTGCATGGATGAGAAAACCGGTGACGTACGCTGGGAGCAAGCCGGCTTTGGTTGCGGCAATGTTTTCGCCGCCGGGGATCGACTGATTATCTTTTCGGACGAAGGAGAGCTTGTCACAGCCAAGGTCGATGCAACCAGCTATCAGGAGATCTCCCGCGCACAAATCCTGGAAGGCAAATGCTGGACTGTGCCCGTGCTGTCGAACCAGCGGATCTTCTGCCGCAATGCAACGGGCGATTTGGTGTGCTTGGATGTTTCGCAGTAATGTCAATTGCTGAGTTCCACTCACCTCTATCGCTCGCGAGAGAGGTCGCGGTATCAGCCGCAGTTGAGGGGAAGCTGACGAGGCGAACAAAGCAGCTTCGCCGCCAGTAGCAGACACGTGACTAGTATCAGTTGCGCTAGAATTGCCTGGCGTTGACCCTCGCCCCTACCTTCGCCTTAACCCATCACGCTGGCTGAGCAATGCTGGCGAAACGCGCTGCGCGGTGATATGCCCCTTCTTAAGCTCGGGCAAGAAACCGCGTTGGCCTGTCACGGTAACATAGCGACCCTCGTAAGCCTGCAAATTGACGCCAGGTGCCGGTGAGACAAACGAAACCACATCGTTCTCTTCATTGACCAGCGCGTACTTGGGGGCGTTCGGGCGTTGCGATTTGACGCGCATTAGTTTTCCGATGCCATCGAATTTTGAACTCTCAGTCGAGAGGGGATCGGTGCCAATCAGCGAACTTAATCCGGTGCTGGTCGGATTTGCCGGGGGAGCGACAGCCGCGGTGGACGAACGCCGTGTTATGGCGGCGAATGGATCACTGATTGCCGTAGTGCTGCCTGACGAAGTACTGCCAACTGTCGGTCGCGCTGTGCCGGTTGCCGCTCTTCCTGTGGAAGTCGCCAGCCTCATTTCTTGATCGCGAAGCTCAGCAAACTTTTGCATCCGCGCCTGTATCAATCGGATCTTACCTCGATCCGCAGGATTTTGAGCTTGCTTTATCGCTTCCTCGCAACGGACGCTCAGCGTGCGAAAATCCCATCGGCGGGAGTCCTCGGTAACGATCGTCGACAACTCAAAATCCAATGCATCAATTTCGGCTTGAAATGCCGGATCACCAGAAGCGCTTCCCAAATCTGCAGGGCTAAGCGTTGTGCTGAGCGGTGCGCGAGTGGCAATGCGATCACGGTCAGCCGATGCATCCCTGCTGCTGGGATAATCATCCGGGGGCAAAGGTCGTGTACTCGGCTTCCAGC
>JAWXCH010000191.1:0-20627 GCA_034440595.1 Planctomycetota bacterium
AACGATTTGTCAGTTATGGTTCGACCGCGCCGGCGGAAGTCGATCGACAGATTGCTGCTTGGGAAAAGAAGCTCGCATCGGTCAAACAGTGAGTATTGGTAACCGTGGAAATGAACATCATGCTCAGCCAACTTTGGAACAGCAGTCCTGCTTTGAATAGGGTCAAAGCACCTTTGGCATTGGCGACGTTGCTGTTGGTAATTTTGCTCGGTATTGCCTCACCAATCTTTGCGCAAGAAGCGGAGCCCGATCCATTCAAAACGCCTCCGGCTGGTGGAGATCCGACGGAAGTAATGCCGGGTGACACAGTACTCGGCGAAACAGTCCCACCCGATGCAACGCCAGCGCCGCCGGATAGAGCGACCGCTACACCAGAAAAATCGACATCGCCCGATACTGCGGCTGCCAACGCCGAGCGCCCGATCACTGATTACAGCTTACCGGCGCAAGCAGTCTTGCTGGCCAAGCCGACCAACCCGCGCGAGTTACTGCGCGCCATCGGTCTGCTGATCGACCTGGGTGAGCCAGACGCCGCCAAGCCGCTGCTTGCAAAACTGACCGCGCTGAATCTGGACCCCAACAGTTTAGTCGATCTGGTGGCTCAGGCGGGCACCCCGGCGTTTCTCAAATTGGCGTCATCGAAGGAGTTGCAACCGGATGGCGAAAAATTTGCCGATCTGGCGTTAATTGCCGCCGCGAAACCGCGTCAGGACATGGCTCGGCTGGCTGCTCTTGTTACGCAACTTGGTGACGCAGACGTTGCCAAGCGACAGGAAGCAGTGAAGGGCCTGCTCGGCGCGCACGACGCAGCGGCTCCATTGCTGATCGCCGCGCTACTCGATCCGGCACAGAAGTCGCGGCACTCCATGGCCCAATCGGTACTCATCGGGCTGGGTGCCGATGCGGTCGGACCTCTCGAAGCGGCCGTTCGCAAGGCCAGCGGTACCTCGCAAGTCACGCTAGTCAATTTACTTGGTCGCCTCAACGCCCGTCCGGCAGTGCCGGCATTGATCGGGCTGTACCTTTCCGAAAGCGTTGACCCGCTGGTTCGTGCGGCTGCCGCCGACGCGTTGCAACAGATCATTTCGACCGTTCCCACCAAGGCCGAAGGCATTCGTTACCTCCGGCAAGAGGCCGAAGAACTGCTCGGTGGTAAACAGATTTTGAACTCTAACACCGATGGCAGAGTAAAACTCTGGCAGGCCGGCCCACAACAAGTAGAACCGCTGGAAGTGACCCTTCCGCAGGCACAGGCCGAATTGGCGTTGCGCATCGCGACCGACTTGCGTGCGCTGGCACCAGAGGACGCGGCGATCCGCACATTATACCTGATCAGCTTACTCGAGACCGCATCGTATCGCGCCGGCCTGGACCAACTCCTGTCCAAAGGTGATCCAGAAACCCACAACGCCGCGAAAGCGCTTGGCGTCGACGCAATTGAAGGGGCGCTGTTGCAAGCGACGGCCACGCAACACTGGCCGGCTGCCACCGCCGCCGCACATTTGCTGGGGGAGATCGGTAACTTCGAGTTACTGACGCGGGCTGGAACTAAACCGGCACCGCTGACCGAGGCGCTGCGCAGCCCGG
The DNA here is from genome assembly GCA_034440595.1 of Planctomycetota bacterium. Classification (GTDB taxonomy): domain Bacteria; phylum Planctomycetota; class Planctomycetia; order Pirellulales; family JALHPA01; genus JAWXCH01. The sequence continues at coordinate 1,588 of JAWXCH010000191.1, forward strand.
ACCGCCGCGTCCGCTTTGCTGCTGCGTTTGCTATCGTGCAGTTGAAACCAACCAAATCTTTTCCCGGTCTCAGCTATCTGACCGACACGCTTTTCAATCTGGCCAATAGCAGCGGTACGCCAGTCGCCCTGATCGGTTTTCCGACGCTTGAAACGTCTCAGACGCTGTCCGGTATGGTCAACTCGTTAGGTTACACCACAACCACAGCAACCAATGGCCGCGACGTTATGATTGAGGCGGCTCGTAGCGGCGATTGCGAACTGATTCTGCTCAGCACTCGGATCCAGCGAGGTTCCGCATCGCTGACATTGCAGCAACTGCGTCAAGTGCCAAAGACCGCCAAAATCCCCGTGATTCTTCTCAGCGAGGATGACGATTGTTCTCGGCCGGAGTTTTGGGCGCAGGATGATCCGCTGACGACGGTGGTGCTTCGCCCACGCGAAATCGCCGGCATGGAGTTCGCGCTGCGTCAATCTGCTCGAAAGGCGGGCGATGCACAGGTACCAACGGCAGTGCGACAGCAGCAAGCGATCTTTGCACTCCGGGCGTTGGCCGAGCTGACTCAACGTGCTCCGCGGCTGTTCGATTTCCGCACCAAGGATGCCGACATCATTCGTGCGTTGCAAGCACCAGCACTCAATGAAGCGGCTGCGTTCCTGTTGGCCCAATTTGGCACGCACGGCTCGCAATTGGCGTTGGCCGAATTGGCTGGACACGCCTCGCAACCGATCGAGCGACGGCAGGCGGCTGCGGCCGCGTTTTGCGAGAGTGTTCACCGGCACGGTATTCAGTTGACCAAACGAGAAATCGAGGCTCAATACGACCGCTACAACCTCAGTCAATTTGAAGAAGCTGCTAGCCAGGAATTGCTAGCTGCCATGCTCGATGCAATGGAGTTTAAAAAGTAAACACACCCTCACCCGCGGCTGATACCGCGACCTCTCCCGCCAGCGGGAGAGGTGAAAATGGACCCAACACCCTGACATCATTTGCAACGATAACATCTACACTACACTAACCCGAAGCGCCAGCGAGGCGCACAACCAAACAGCATCGCACGCACATTACGGGTTGCACTGGCAAAGCCAGTGGCACACAACACTTTCGCACACTACATAGTTTCAATCACGCTTTTCCACCGCACACGTGGCCATCATCGATCACAACACGAGCTCCCCACCGATCAAAGGGTTGATCGGCTCCGGGCCGGCCATGGCCGAGGTCTACCGCGTCACGCGGCAGGTCGCGCGCTCCAATGCCTCGGTGTTGCTCCTCGGTGAAACCGGCACCGGCAAGGAACTGATCGCCAAAGCCATCCATACACTCAGCGCACGCAACAGCGGGCCATTTGTGCGAGTGAATTGTGGTGCCCTCAGCGAGAGCCTGCTCGAAAGCGAGCTGTTTGGCCACGTGCGCGGCAGCTTTACCGGCGCGGTCGCCAACCGGACTGGCCGGTTTGAGGCGGCACATACCGGTACGATCTTTCTGGACGAAATCAACAGCACCACCCCCAAGTTGCAGGTGAAACTGCTGCGCGTTTTGCAAGAGCGCGAGTTTGAACGTGTCGGTGATACGCAGACGGTTCGCGTCGACACGCGTGTCGTCGCGGCCAGCAATCGCGATCTGCTCGAAGAGATTGACAAGGAAAACTTTCGAGAGGATCTCTACTACCGCCTGAATGTTGTGCCCATTCATCTGCCACCCCTGCGACAACGTCGCGAGGATGTGCCAGAACTGGTCGGCCATTTTTTGAATATCTACAACGAGGACAATGACCGATATGTTGTCCACATCGACCGCAAGGCGTTGGAGGCATTGCAAGATTACGACTGGCCCGGCAATGTCCGCGAATTGCAGAATTGCATCGAAGGGGCCGTGGTCATGGCTACTGGAGACGAGTTGACCGTCGATCTATTACCATCCACGGTCCTCGGCCAGAAAAGCCCCCGCAATATGCGCAGTGGTCGCACCGCCGATGTCGAGACACTGACCTGTGACCTGGTGCAGCAAGGGCTGGCCACCGCTGGTCCGCAGGAAGACAACCTGCACATGAAGATTGTCAACCGTGTCGAGCGCGAACTGATCGCGCAGGTCATGCAAAGCTGCGACAACGTGCAGACCAAGGCCGCCGCCAAACTCGGCATCAACCGCAATACGCTGCACAAGAAACTCAAAGAGTACGGGCTGGAAAGCGATTCGGCAGAGGATTAGCCGAAGCAGTGTGCCGGTCCTAGCTGCCGGTTGTCTGCGACGTTGCAAACCTGGATGAAGGCGCTGTTCTATCGCAATGCACACCGCAGCTACACGCATCTTGATTGTTGGCAACAGCGGCGCGGGCAAAACTACGTTTGCCAAACAGCTATCAAAGCAGCGTGAGATTCCGTACATCGAACTCGACGAGCTGTACTGGGGGCCAAACTGGACTCCGCATCCGGCCGAACAATTTTCTCGCGATGTGTCGGCGGTGGCCGAGCGGGAGACATGGATCGTCGACGGAAACTACCAACCAGTGCGATCGATCCTGTGGCCTCGTGCGCAGTTGGTGATTTGGCTAAAATACAGCCGGCTCACCGTCATGTCACGTCTGCTTCGCCGCGCCATTCGCCGTTCGATCAACAAGACCGAACTGTGGAGTGGTAACCGTGAGACGCTCACCCTCACGTTTGCCTCACGTGAATCAGTCTTGCGATGGTCTTGGGTGAACCACGCGGGCTACCAGAAATTGTATCGGACGCTACAAAAGGGCAACGAGTTTCCGCATCTTGCATGGGTGGAATTTGTGCGCCCGCGTCAGGCGGAGGAATACCTGCACTCACTGACCCGGCAAGACTAGCGATTGCGGCGTTTGGTTCGCTCCGTCTTGCACTGGGCGTACATCTCAAGCGTTCCTGCCAGCTCCTCCGCCATGCTAATGCGTAGCGACTCGGGGGCGAGGACTTCCGCATTTTTCCCGAAGCCGAGGATCCACCATTTTATCTCCTCGGTACTGGAAAGCCGGAATTCGGCCAACACGCTGCCGTCCCGCTCTGTCGTCAATCGCTGACTGCCATGCCAGACCCCTTCCTGAACATAGCGAGCCACCCATTTCAGAAAACGGACCTTTACGGTCACGTCCCCTTTTCCCAGGAATACGCCGAACGAGCCGCGAAAATGTTCCTGTAAACTGAACCCGTCGGGAACACAGAACGGAAGCTGGCCCACCTCGATTTCGTCGATCCGGTCCACCTTAAAGTGCCGCAGTTCGTTGTGATCTTGCGAGAAGGCGACGAGGTAGAGCGAGCCGCGATGGTAACTGATCCCCAACGGGTTCAACTGATACTCGACCGGTTCGGTTGCAGCCGCCGATTGATAGGTGACGATGGTTTGCAACCGCTCCTCGATTGCGCGCATCAGTTCGTCGACCAGCTCGGCCTTGCGTGAATAGTCGCTGGCTCCCACCGTGGTATGGTGCAAATTACTGGCCATCTTGTCGAGGTAGTCCAATGCCTTGCGCCCCAGACAAGCTCGCACCTTTTTGAAGGCGCGCTGCGCGGCCTCCCACAGATACGTACCGGCCAACGGATCCAGGAACCGACGGCCAAGATAAAGTGCCAGAGCTTCATCAAAGGCAAAGTTCAATTCCATTGCGACAATGGAATCGCCATGCGCCAGACCAGCATGTGCCTCACCATTGCCCAGTTGCGTTGAACTAGTATGCGTTGCCGCAGTTTGGCCAGCACGTTGATTGACCAGTCGCCAGACTTTTAGGCCGTGATCGCGCACGGTCTCTTCCAGCGGGAAGCCAACATCCTGGAAGGCCTGTAAGTCGCGGCGGATGGTTTTTTGACTAACATTCAGATCGGTCGCCATTTCGGCCACAGTGACGCCATATCGCCGCGAGGCTAGCCGCTTGAGTAGCATCCATTGCCGAACCAGCGGCTTGTCGCCGGTCGTGGATTTTTGGTTCAAATTCGCCCTCTTCGTGAAAATGCGGTGTAGAGAACCGTTCTGTTTACGGAGCGTCGATTTGATTCAAACTGGATTCGCGTCGATTGCCCCGTATACAGTGTAACTGCCAGGCTGGTCAGATTCTGTCCAACGTGACAAATGTTCAGCAGTGGATAGTGCGACTAGCGGACCAGATTGTGTAGAATTCAAGGCACCGTCCCCAGGTTTACTTTAAAAGTCTTCATGCGCTGGCCACTCCGAAATCAGATCCTCGTGCCGTTTTCGCTGCTGATCATGGCAGCGGTGCTGGGCCTGACGGCACTGAGTGCATACTTTGCCGCAGCACGCGTCGAACGTGCCATCGAAGCTCAGTTGCGCAGCGTTGCCAAAACGCTGTTGGACTCCAATTTTCCACTGACCGATACGGTACTGCGTCAAATGCACGGGCTCAGTGGTGCCGATTATGTCGTCGTCGGCGCAACAGGTCAGGTTGTCGCCGCCAGCAAACCGGTTGAAACGATAGCTGGGTTCGATCAAAAAGGGGATTCGGAATGGAGCCGCCTGGAGCTACGTGGGCCAGCCAATTTCAACGGCTCGCAGGCTTTCTTCATGGCCTTACAAATGCAGTCGCGGCTGGGAAACCAGCAGCCGGCTACGCTATATATTCTGTACCCTGTCGATACGTACCGCTCAGCACAATGGGCCGCCGTGTATCCGTCGCTAATTTTTGGAGCAATCATTCTGACGGTCGCCATAGTGCTGAGCTACTGGATCGCGCGGCGCATCAGTCGCCCCTTGGCAGATCTTTGCCAGCATGTCGAGCGATTGGCGTCTGCTGAGTTTGTGCAGATGCCGGTCCCGGTGCGAAACGATGAACTTCGCGATCTGATTCGTTCCATGAACATCCTGGCCAGCGAGTTGACCGTGATGCGTGACACCATTCAAAAGCGAGAACGCTTGGCACTGCTAGGCCAATTGAGTGCCGGCATGATTCACAGCCTGCGCAATGAAATCACCGGTGCCAAGATTGCCGTGCAACTGCACCAACGCGACTGTCGGGACGATGACCCCGAGTCCTTGCAGGTGGCACTGCGGCAGTTGCAGTTGAGCGAAGAGAATCTGAAACGTCTGCTATCGGCCGGTCCATCCCCTCCGATTGAGCGAACGGCGACCGATGTGGTGGCATTGGTGGAAGACGTAGCGGCGCTCTTGCGGCCCACTTGTCGACACCGGCAAGTCACTTTGCGTGTGAATGCGACACCCGAGCCGTGCTGGCTTCCGTTAGATGGTGGTCAATTGCGACAGGCAATTATTGCCTTGCTGTTCAATGCAATCGATGCTGCCGGTGCCAAGGGAGAGATTGAGCTGGTCGTCGAACCGCAGCCCGATCAGGTCTGCATTGATGTCCGCGACAGTGGCCCCGGTGCTTCAGTGCAGGCTGAGGAGCGGCTGTTTGATCCTTTCTTCACAACCAAGCCAGAAGGGGTCGGCCTAGGCCTGACCTCGGCGCGGCAGATTGCGCTGGCGCACGGCGGATCGCTCGAATATCGCCGGCAGAACGATTGGACCAGTTTCCAGTTACTGTTGCCGCGTGATAGGATTGACGGCGTGGAAACCCCCGCAATTGAAAACACCTGCGAACTAGCTGCGGTGATGCACGAAGTAGCACCTCGGGTACCAGAATGAGCCACATACTGATTATCGATGACGAAGAAGCCATCTGCTGGGGGCTGCAGCGCCTGTTGCAAGGCGAGGGCTATCAGGTCAGCACCGCATCGTCGGCGGAACAGGCATTGGAATCGATCAAGACGGCGCGGCCAGAAGTTGTCGTGATGGATGTCCGATTGCCGGGCATGGACGGTTTGACCGCCATGCAGCCTTTGATTGCGGCGATTGGCGAGGTTCCGATCATCGTGATTACCGCCTTTGGAAATTTGGACATCGCTGTCAGAGCGCTGAAGAACGGTGCATTCGACTATCTCCCCAAGCCGTTCGATCTCGACCAGGTCACCACCGTCGTCCAACGTGCGCTGGTTCATCGCCAGAATTCGCGGCAACTTTCCGATCGCGCGGCCGCCGTCGAAAGTGTCGACACACTGCTTGGTGAAAGCACCGCGATGCAAGAGGTCTTCAAGCGAATCGCGCTGGTCGCCACCACCGACGCACCGGTCCTCATCCGTGGTGAAAGCGGTACGGGCAAGGAACTGGTCGCACGCGCCATTCATCGCCATTCGGCACGCAACAGCCAGCCATTTGTGCCGGTCAATCTGGCGTCGCTCAGTCCAACATTGATCGAAAGCGAACTGTTCGGGCACGTTCGCGGGGCGTTTACTGGCGCCGATACCAGCCGCCAAGGCCTGCTGACGCTAGCGCAGTCTGGGACCGTACTGTTTGATGAGGCTGCCGATATTCCGCTGAGTGTGCAGGTCAAATTGCTGCGCGTGCTGGAGCAGCGCGAAGTGACCCCTGTGGGCAGTGCCGCGGCAGCAGCGGTATCCTTCAGAGTCATTGCTGCTACGCATCGCGATCTGCGCGAACAATGCGCGGCAGGAACTTTTCGCGAGGATCTCTACTTTCGCCTGGCGGTATTCGAGATTGAGCTGCCACCTCTCCGAAATCGCACGACCGATATCCCGATTCTGGCTGAACATTTCTTGCAGCGTTGCGACCAGAATCGCGGCAGTTATTTCTTGCCCGAGACCATCGAAGCGATGTGCAATCGTCCCTGGCCCGGCAATGTGCGCGAACTCCGCAACGCCGTGGAGCATGCGGCATTGGTTGCCCGTAACGGGCCAATCGGACCAGAGCATTTGCCTACTATGCCGATTACAAAAGCTCCTGAGGCAGCTTCTTCGGAACAGAGCATGCAGCAGGCGGTGCGAAAGTGGACGACAGAACAAATGTCCAACAATGTGCAGCGCGATCTGCACGAGCGATTTTTATCCGCCGCCGAACCGGCGCTTCTGGAAACGATCTTGCAGCAGAACGGTGACAACCGCGCCGCGGCAGCCGAACTGCTGGGCATTCACCGCGCCACGCTACGGAAGAAGCTGCAAAGCCAGTCAGACTAGGCACAAAAGCTTCGCATCACAATGCGTTTATCGGATGATTGCGGCGCGAATTTTTGCCTGAGGAAGTGATGCTTTGCTTGGTACACGCACTATCCCATCCGTTGCGTGCAATGTCTCCAGTGGCTGGAAGTACCAGTTTCCATCCTGCTCAATCCAGCACTGCGTATGGCTGCGCGAACCTAGAAAATCGGAGCTGATTGATACCTGCACGGTAGTGCGCGGTGATTCTGACTTTACTATTTCAACTCCTATCTCGACTGAATCTCCATCGGGGCGATATTCGTCCAGAATCGATGTAAAGTGCCGCATCCGCCAGCGCTTGAACTCGGCAAGTTGGACCGGGTCATCTTGCATAAAAGCTTCAGCGTCGTCCCAATCCCCTGCAAGGCAAGTCAATGTTAACTCTCGGGAAGGCGTCGCAACGGAATAGTCGAATAGCCGTAGTAGCAGCGAACTACCGAAGACGATCGCTCCCACAAGCAAACTGCCCCAGACGCAGGCAACTTTCCGGTTCAATCGACCATCGGCAGTAGTTAGCTTATCAGTGAACCAATCACCGATAGTCTTCTTGCCTCGACCACTGCGCACCACCCGGCGCAACTCTGCGGCTTCTTGCACCCCGCGTAGTTTGCGGTCTGGTCCGATCGCCAACGGCAACTTGCAACTGCTGCACTGAACTCCTCGATTGGCCAGCATCGAAGGAATCGAGCCGGATCGCCCACAACGTGGGCAGTGGAACGGCATTTGCGGCAATTCGTCGTGTGAACGGATGTGCCCATCAAGCGCTATTAAAAAGCAGCACGAACATTGCGGGCAGCGAATGCTGTTGCTCAAGCTCTTCCACTCGACCCAGCCCGCGGAGTGGCACTTGGGACAAGTGAGAGTCAGTCGGAACAGCGCCCGATCCGAACAATCGACTGTTTGCGAATCGGCGATCATCGATGGGTATGCCTTGTGGGTCAGCTAAAAGTCCAACAATAAAATGATTGCTGACTGATAACAAACGATAAATCAGACGGAGCTATCAGCTATTTGTCGTTGCCGATCTGTCATTTGTTATCAATCATTTATTATGTGTTATTGTTGCGATCGCGTCGTTTGGACTAGTAATCCGTAGAACTGATTGCCTCGGCACTTGCCCGAGTTGTCAACGAAGCCACAACCCAGAGCGCTGTTTTGTCGGATAGAAAACGTACCGAACCGTCGGCAAAGGTGAACTGCGATCCGCCATCGTGGAAGCTGTAGTAGAGATGACCCCATTCGTTGGAATTGTTGATCACCATTTTTCCCGGAATGGTGGCAGTGGTGCTGCACCAGTCAAGGCGCTGACCGATTGGATAGGAACTATCGTTGGTGGCCCAGGCACCTCCGCGAGCACGTGCGCAGGTAGAAGCCGTCTTTTCCGCATTGGCAGGCTTCATTTCTCGCCCGCGCCAGACATCTTCGCGACCAGCACATTCACCAACCATGATCGTATTGCTGGTGCCATCGGTAACTCTGGATAAGCTTGCCGGACGCGGTGAAACACGGATCATATCGATGCGAGGGTCTCCAGTGACGGTTGTCGTCCACGAGGGCAGAGTTCCCGCTCCGAACGGTTGCAAAACACCCGATAGAACGACATTGCTGCTGGCGGTTGTGCCGGCAGGAAAGCCGGGCACCGGAGCACCCAGCGGAAGCGTCGCTGGAAACTCCGCCAGAATCGCGCTGTGAACACCTTCTGGCGTAAAGTAGTCGCCGCAGGCACCTATCTTGTGTCCTACGCCGGGGTCACTTTTGAATTGAGTGCGATCCTGAATCGGTGTCGTAGGACACATGAACACATCGACATGCTTTTGAACCGTAACGCCGTTCGGAACATCAGTACTGTTTGTCGCCGGAATGAAACTGCCAGGATTGGCCGGGTCGGCAATGTACGAACTCTTTAATCTCCACCAATCCTGATCGAGATCGTAATTCGCATTGCTGACAAGATTCGCCTGCTCAAGAAATGGCAGCAGGTCGGGAGCCCAGCTTCGCGCCGCCCCATCGCTCTCAACTCGCTTGGAGTAGGGTAGGCTGCGGTGCGAAGCTTCGTAGCTGTGAAACGCTAATCCTAGCTGCCGCATGTTACTCTGGCACGATGCACGCCGCGCTGCTTCACGCGCATGTTGCACTGCCGGGAGCAGTATAGAAATCAGGATCCCAATGATCACAATCACGACCAACAGTTCGACCAGCGTAAAACCGTGATGTCGTGGACGCGATTGACCGACCGAAATGGAGCTAGTCTTCATATGGAATCCTCATGACGTAAGAATGGTGACCCTGAACTGCAATCCGGTAGACTGCAGAAATGTTTAGATCGCTTGCCCCGACGGGAGACGTGGATCGCTGCCCGGCCTTAGGCAAATGGCGTACCAAGAAGATCGCCAGCAGAATACCTAGAATCGTCGCAGGTTATCGAGATTGATGTCGCAGCGCCCGCTCTGCGATGGACAATAATTCACCGCGCGCGGTGATTTTTTCGCCGTCGATATTAGGTGCAGTCGAAGCAGTCTCAGTCGGGAACTCCCATGCCACCCTTGGCCCACCAGGGGAGCGTGCTACCGCCGTCGACCAGCATGCTGCTGCCCGTCATATATTCACTGGCGGGGTCACACAGATACAGTGCCGCGCGGCCGATTTCGTCAGGCCGACCCAGTCGACCCCAGGGGAGTTGCTTGCCGACAGTGGCAATTTTTTGCTCGCTGGCATACTTTCTCTCGCCGGGCGTGTCGATCCAGCCCGGATGAATCATATTCACGCGGATCCTTTGGTCGACCAGTTCAAGTGCCGCGGTGCGTGCCATTTGATCGATCGCCGCTTTCGCCATGTTGTAGGCCATGGACGTGGGAATGGGAATGTACGAATGCGGCGAACTGACCACGACAATCGATCCTCCTGCTCCCTGGCGAATCATCTGCTGTGCCGAAGCGCGCAGAACGTAGAAGGCACCCCACATCGTGACATCAACCGTGCGGTGAAACCCCTCCATATTGGCGCTGACAAATGGCTCTCGATCGCTATAGACCGCATTGGTCACGGCAATGTCCAAGTGGCCAAACTCGTTCACCACATCGGCAACCATCTTTTCAACATCGGCCTGCCGGGCCACATCAACCGGGTAGAGAGCCGCGCGGCGACCAAGCTGGCGGATTTGTTCGGCAGTCTCTTCGGCCTCGTGCTGATCCCCGAGAAAATTGATGGCAATATCGGCACCGGCTCCGGCCAGCGCGATGGCAATCCCTTTGCCGATTCCGCGACTCCCCCCGGTGATCAACGCAACTTTGTTCTGCAACACCATGTGGTGATCCTGATGTCTAATGAGGCGGCTCGACTGAAGAAACGAACGGCCCGGTTAGTGTAACTCGGCGAAGTCGAAGTTGCACGCCAAATCGGAGTGGTTTACCTTCAGGGAGTACGCAAGAAGGATTGATACTGCCGATCCAGGTCGCCATAAATTTGACCGGTAAGCCGCGCAAGCGTAATACTATCCGCTCGACCTCCATAAACGGCCAGCAGGTATTCAACCAGTGCGCCGCGGTACTGTCCCTCGTTGCCACTCATCAAGAACAGCGTCTGTCCTGCAATCTGGCTATAGAGCATGGGCAAATTCGCACTGCGCTGGAACTCTAGCATGCCATCTGTGACGAGCGTCCCAAACGGAACGTAGAACTGCGTTTCCAAAAGCCGCTCTCGGGCGGCCGGTGCCCGTCCTTCGTCCAGACTTCCCAGCGTGTAGTACTCGTCGTGTTCGACCAGCGACTCAAAATAACACGCCACCCCTTCGACAATCCAAAAGTTGTTCTTCTTGCCTACTTCCTTAATGGTCTGGCGAGATTCCTGAAACAGTTGATGCACCGCCTCGTGCAGAAGCGTTCCTTCCGACTGTTTTTCATCCGCAAAAAAGTACGCCACGCGAGTCTGCGAAAAGTAGATCCCCAGCGTCATCTCGATCTGCGCCTGCGCCGGGCGAAGCGCCTGATTGTACTCTTCGCGATTGCGAAAATAGGCCACATTGTACTGACGCCGTGCAGTGGATGGTAACTTAGTCACTCCGCTGGCAGTGCCCGTTTTGCCGTCGCCATCGGTCGTTTGCTTGGCACGGCGGAACCAGTTCTCCATCACGGTTCGCGGGGTATAGTACTCCACAAAAACATGACTCCAAACGTCGTGCAGCTTCTCCAAACGGCGCGCCAACTCGGCCCCTTGTTCCAAGCTGTGATTCGTCGTGACTAGGTAATGTTCGCTCGAGATACGCCAGCCGGTCTTGATATTGGCATGCTGCGCTTCGTCGCGAGCAGTGTCGATCCACTTGCCACGCCAATAACGCTCCCCCGCGTCGTACCGTTTAACGTGATCCGCTGGTAACCAGCCAAACTTCTCGGTCAGAACCTGTCCAGTCGCCAGCCGCCGGGCCGTGTCAGCTTGCACCCAGCGATCTTGATAACGAACGTACCCCAGAATCTCGCGCGCCGCAGCTTGATCAGGATTTTCGCGGCAAGCCTCTCGGACCAGATCATACGACAGCGTGTACTGCTTGGCGGTATGGGCTTTTTCGGCCAGCGCAAACAATCGCTCTGCTTGCTTTTGACGCAGCGTGCTGAAGCGTTTGACATATTCGGCATTATTACTTTGATCTGTTGCACTATCCCCACGAACCGAACCGGCCAGCGAATCTGGCAGCTTGAAGATATAGATCCGATCCGGCTTCCGCGTCACCTGCCAGCCACGCACCCGCTCGGCCTGAGCGGTCAACTTCTGCTGCTCACACCAATCGGCCAGCGACGATAGTTCAGCACCATAACGGGTCTGCAACTCTTGCCGCGACTTCTGCCAACTTGGATCTGCGGCAGTTGAAGTTTTGTCCGGCACCGTTGCCAACTGCGCGTCAACTTTGGAAGTGAATGCGATTGCCAGCAGAATTCCCGGCGCACACCAAGCGCACAGCACCATGACAATTCGCTGCTTCAAATTGAAACGGCACAATCTCATGGTCATTTGGTCGTGTGCAGGGAGTCGTGGCATCTAAATCCATCGCGCGAATGCGGAAACTCTATTTTACTCTGCCGCCATGCCAGAATCTGCTTAGAAAATCGCAGGAAGTACAGTCCGAGAACCTTGCCCCTTCGCCACTCATGAATACGTGCTCAAACGCCTGGCCCAGCGAGCCGTCAAAACCGGTGGAACCGCTCCAGTGGGACCGGTTGCCAGGGGCAGCGATCCTTAAACGCTGAGAAACTCCTCCAGCGCCTCGCGCATCAGCGACACGTCGGGCGAAATGCCAGTCCAGAGCTGAAAGCAAATAGCCGCCTGATTGACCAGCATGCCTAGCCCATCCACGGTCGGGCAGCCCCGTTTACTCGCCTCGTGCAGCAGCCGCGTGTTGGCCGGGTTGAACACCACATCGGCCACAGTCAACGAGGCCGCCAACGTATCCAAAACTAACGGCACGCGGGCACTGCTGTTGAATAGCCCGATGGAGGTGGCATTCACCAACAGGTCGGTCCCCTGCGGCACGGAGTAGTCACCTTCCCAGAGCTGAAATGACGCTGTGGCGGATAGTTCGCTGACGAGCAGTTGTGCCAGTTGTTCGCCGCGCTCGGCCGAGCGATTGACGACGGTGATCTCCGCAGTACCGGCCATTGCCAGTTCAACGGCGATCGCACGCGCTGCTCCTCCAGCACCCAGAATCACCACTTTCTTACCGGCAGGGTCCAGCGATGCACGCAGCGCCTGCACAAATCCTTTGCCATCCGTGTTCTCGCCGAGCAAACGACCATCATTGTTGACGATACAATTCACCGCACCGATCAGGCTGGCAGCGCGACTCAATTCATCAAGATGCGGCAGCACGGCCAGCTTGTGCGGCATGGTGATATTGCCACCTCGAAACCCCATCGCTCGCACGCCCGCGACCGCTGCCGGCAACTGCTCCGGCGTCACCTCCAACGTCAGATATCTCCAGTCGAGACCGGCGGCCACAAACGCCTTTTCCATCAGATACTGCGTTGGATTGCCGGCAACCGGCTGGCCGAACACAAAGGTAATCTCTTGCAGACTGGACACGGCAATAATGAAGTTGAGTTGGATGTACGGTTGGGACAGGGGGCGTGCATTTTCTCATGCCGGGCCGTGCAACGCAACGGAGAACTGGCCAATCTGCGAGATTCTCACTGCCGAATTCTCACTGCCGTAATCTCACCACCACACTAGGACTCTATTGACGCGAAATGCTGCGCGGTATGATGTGATGAACCGTCTGACGCCGCCTTGGCGGCATTGTTTGTCTCGATCAAGGACCGGACTCCCATGCTTATTCACATCGACAATTCTTGCATGTCGCGAAATAACCACGGGCTTGGCTTCGTTTTCCTGGTTGGCGTTTTAGCACTATTCACAATTGCTGCATCCCAGGCCGAGCCACCTGCCGCTAAGGACACTGCAAAAACGACCCCGGACAAGAAGGAAGCCCTAGCAGCCAAGCCCACTCAAGCCGAACTCGAAGCCGCCTTCTCCAAAAAAATGACTGGGGCAGTCCTGGAGGGGAATTTCACCACGCGCGGCCAAGAAGCCGGTGCGCTACCCAAGCCAGAAAAGTACACACTCGGCAAAGTCGCCAAAGCCAAGGACGACTACTGGACCTTTGAGACACGCATCCAATACGGCACCTATGATGTCACTCTGCCATTGACACTCAAAATTCTCTGGGCTGGCGACACACCGGTCATCACGCTGGACGATTTTACTGTGCCCGGCTTCGGCAAATTCACCTGCCGCGTGATGTTCTTCAAAAACGAATACGCCGGCACCTGGGACGGCGGCGATCATGGCGGACATCTGTTTGGAAAAATCATTCCGACAGGAGAGGGTGCGCCAAAAAGCGAACCGGCAAAGAAGGTCGAAGTGAAGGAGTAGTCCGCTTGCAGATTCACGCGCGGCACAATTCACCTCTCCCACCGGGAGAGGTCGTCGCCCCAGCGAAGGGTGAGGGATCAGTCGCCTTTCGCTCCGACGAAAGAGCGATCTGAGGCGGCCGATTGAACGAATCGGCGACGCGCTCCGCTGGCGCGTCGCGGCTAACATCGCTTCGATATCTTGCGTTGTTCCTGCCAAGTTGCACGCCCCCCGCAAGCTGCGGTAAGATAGTGATGCACCTCGATCGACTATCTATCCAATCTCTACGCCTGAGCTACAACTGCCATGCCTTGGATCGCTGAAAAGAGCACTCACATTACTTGGGAACGTCTGCAAACCCTGATGGATCAGACCGTGGCTGAGTGCCGCAGTCGGATCTGTGCCAAGCCCAAACGCGTGCTCCTGTTGCCGCCGGATATCACGCGGATGCATTCCGGTTCCGGTCGGCTAACGGAGATGCTCTACAACGCCTTCAAGGACGAGGCGGAGGTGCATGTCATCCCAACGCTCGGTCAGCATGTGCCGCACACCCCGGAAGAAAACCGGCAGATGTTCGGCAGTATCCCCAACGAGCGGATTCATGCCCACGACTGGCGCGATGGCTCGGTCAACATTGGTGAGATTCCGGCCGATGTCGTGAAGGAAGCCTGCGGAGGTTTGGTCGATTGGCCGATCCCTGTCACGCTCAATCGGATGCTGATCGAAGAGCCGTGGGATCTGATCATCAACGTCGGGCACGTGGTGCCGCACGAGGTCCTTGGCTTTGCCAACCACAACAAGAACTACTTCATCGGCCTGGGTGGCAAGGACATGATCTGTGCCTCGCACATGATGGCCGCCGCCTGTGGCATTGAAAGCAACCTGGGCAATCTCATCACGCCGCTCCGCCACCTGTTCAACTGGGCGGAGGAAAAGTACCTTGGCCTTTTGCCAGATCTGTATGTACAAGTCGTCATGGCGCGGGATTCGCACGATCAACTGGTCCACACCGGGCTATACGTCGGCGACGAACTCGATACCTACCTGCAAGCGGCCATGCAGTCCCGTTCGCAAAACATCACCACCTTTGACGAACCGCTGACCAAGGTCGTCTGCGTGATGCAAGGAGACGAGTTCTTCAGCACCTGGGTGGCGAACAAGGCCGTCTATCGCACCCGGATGGCGCTGGCCAACGGTGGTGAGCTGATCATTCTGGCACCAGGGCTGAAACGCTTTGGTGAACAGCCCGAGGTCGACGAACTGATTCGCAAGTACGGGTACTGCGGCACGCCACGCGTGATGGAACAGTACCGGCAGAATGCCGATATGCAGGATCTGGCACACGCCACGGCGCATCTGATCCACGGCTCGTCGGAGGGGCGATTTAGAATTACCTATGCACCAGGGCACCTAAGTCGCGAAGAGATCGAGCAGGTGAATTTTTCGTACCTGGACCTTGGCGAAGCGATGCAGCGCTTCAAACCGCAGCACCGCAAGCAAGGTTGGAATGTGACCGACGAAGGGGAGCGGTTTTACTTCATTCCGACCCCATCCGCCGGCCTTTGGTCGACGAAGAAAAAGCTGGCGAACCGGCTGGGTGAGTTTGCACGTGGGTCGCTGTAGGGGCAACCCGACGCGCCAGCGAGGCGCAGCACGTTTGACGGTGTGCCACTGGCTCTGCCAGTGATTTCAGGAGCGCCCCGATTCACCGGAAACGGTCGAACAATGTTAGCCGCGACGCGCTAGCGGAGCGCGTAAAGTGCAAATCGACGCGGCGCGTTGCGATTGGTGACTTTCCCCGCTGGCGCATCGGTAGGTCACTAATTCATGGCTTCGGCGGCTCGACTGATGGTAGTTCCCAGATAATGGAAAAAGTACTGATCTGACAATTGGGAAGAGCTGCTTTCAGCGCGGCAATGTTAATATGTGAATTGGGGAGCAGCTCCAGCGTGCGGAGTTTCTTGAGCGCGGCCAACTGCTTCATTCCTGCATCCGTTACTTTCTCACTGATTGTCAGCTTCAATTCCTCCAATTCCGTCAGCTTTGCCAATTCGGCCATGCCAGCATCTGTCGCGGTGCTGGGGACATCCAGCGCGAGACTTCGGAGATGTCGAAGTTTTGCGAGTTCACGAAGTGTTTCATCCGTGGCTGCCGCGCCATCGTAGAATATGGAAGAATATTGTTCATTATCCAAGATTTTGGCGGAGATGATTCGCAAGGAACGCAGCTTTGGCAGGTCCGACAGGTGCGTTATTGCATCAGGATCGATCCCTGCGTTACCTACAAGGCGTAAACTTTGGAGCGACTTAAGGTTCTTGAGGAACGCCAGCGATGCCGCAGTGATTGGTTGGTAACGAGCTTTCGCGAATTGTGTAGGGCTGCCGTAATCCAGCGTTCGCAACTCTTCGGCGTCAAAGGGAAGCAAGTTCAGATCTAGTTCGTGCAGTTGGGGTAGCTTACCTAACTGCGAAAGCGCATTGTCTGAAATCTGTACTGTAAAATTGATAGACAGCCGCCGCAAATTGGGTAAGCGTTGGACTTCGGCCAAACCAAGATCAGTGATAGACGGACCACCAATTTCTAGGGACGTTAACTGGTGCATGGTTCCGGCAATAGACATGACCTCGTCTAAGGTCACTCTTGAAGGTTCCCTAGGATATGAAGATTCGTGCAAGCCAAATGCCGTGATATTTGGTAAGTCCCTGAGCGGTTCATATGCAGAGATCGCTGAATTACGATCAACGAAGATCGCCAGTGAGCGCAAGGCTGGAAGCCTCTCCATTCGCTCAATCGCATTTTTTGAATCAACGAATTGCGTGATCCCCACGACGTTGTAAACGTGATGATGGTCCAGCGTTCCTTGCAACCATTTTGGGATGGGTGTGTTTCCCCATAATGGGGAATAATCCCCCTCATACACCACACCTGAATCTACCTCTATCCATCCGTGGATTTTAATCTTCTCGGACCCGCGCTGTGCGACGATCTCTCGCTGAATTTTGGCGCGCTGATCCCAGCGCACAACCCACGCGACAGCGACCGCACAAAGCGCGATCAGAATCAGCAGTGTCCGCAGGCTAAAACGCAAACGGAAGCGGCGGCGTGGTGGAGATGGTTGGTTGTTCATGCTGCCCTCAAACGGTCATTGGCGATAGAGGATAGACAGCGCCGAGCGATTGCCGGCTCTCCTATCAACGCACATCCGCTCAGGCCCGCGACTAACGCGTAGCGTGGTAGCCGGTGGTTACCTCGTTGATCCAAGAGTCTCTCCGCTTTCGTCTCACGTACGTGCTTGGCCGAAGTGGCAAGTTTACCCGACCGTCCAGTTTAACAATCGGCACGTCGCTGACTAGCGGCAACTATGTGCTGGCGCTCAAAGACAATCACGAGAAGCTGCTCGCCGAGGTGGACGAGGCGTTCACCGCAGCGCTCGAAGCTCGCGCGCGTCCGGCCGGCATGGCTCGCCACGTCACGACGGAAACCAACTGCGGCCGCAGCGAACGGCGTGAGTACACAGTGCTGCCGGTACCCGCCTCGCTGGGCGGCACGGCCGATTGGCAAGACCTGAAAACGTTGGCCAAGCTCATCTGCCAACACTGGAGTATCGAGAGCCGCTTGCACTGCTTGCTCGATGTAACTTTCTCAGAAGACAAGGGCCGCATTCGTACGCAGCACGCCCCCCAGACCTTGGCCCTATTGCGACGCCTGGCAGTGTCCATCCTCTCGGCGGACACTACCCTAAAAGATTCCATCCGCGGCGAGCTCCGGGTCAGCCAGTACAGTCGCTCCCCGCAGGACCATCTCAACTGCGATAGCCGAAACCTTTGCAAGCCGATTGGACCAGTGCGCAACCGCCCGCCGTGGGCCTGGCTCCCACGGCGGGCGATGGCTGATCCCGATTCCTGACGCGGCTTATCTCTTCCGCCGTCGCACAGCCACCGTGCCAAGCGCTACTGCGCCCATCAGGAACATCACGATCGTGGAAGGTTCGGGCACCGGAGTGACCGAGAAATCGTCAAAGAAGTTTTTGCCACCGACGCCAGAAAAGAGACCATCTTCTAGTTGCCACCTCAACACCGTCAAGTCATTCAGGGCCTGTCCCATGCCAGTCCCGGACGGCACAATGTTGGTCCAAGTGTTCGCCGAGACATCGTAGTAGTCCATCGAGAACGTGTCGGCTGTCAGGTCGATATCGACGCGCAGGCCGTCCCAGTTGGTCTGATCGGCAATAAATGACGTTGTGTTCCAGGAGTTTGAAGGGCTCGTGCGCCAGGTCACTGAGTTGTCGCGAGCATAGCCCCATTCGAAACCAATGTTGCCCACGCTGTCCTTGAAAGACATCGTGAACTTGTCGGTCGGCGCGGCCCCGGTCCCCGACGAGTCACCGGGATTGGGACAGAAATAGAATCCGACCTGCACCGGTCCCGAAGTCACGCTTGCCGGCGAGATCCCGCCAAAGTCGTACGAGTCGAACTGGTACTCGTACACCGCCGCACCGGTGCCCAGCGGCCGATCATTACGCATCGCCAGATTCCAGTTATCCGTGCGTCCCCCGGAGTGTCCACCCACCAAGTAGGAAGCCACGGCATTGGGGTCTGAAACCGAATATGGGGGAGTGCCCAAGGTATAGCTTGCACGGTCAACCGGGTTGTCGAAGTAACCGCCGGCAGGGCCCACAACGGACCACAATCCTGAGTCGGCCGTGATCTGCGTGGGGCCAGGACCGCCCCCCGCATTAGCTCCGAATTGGCCGGCGTTGTAGTAGCTGACATCGCCGTAAACTAACCCGGACTGGACGTCGTACCCATCCTGCGGGCCAAAACTAAACAGCGCGCCCTGGGCAGGCGCAGCAACTCCGACAAGAAACCCTACCGCGCACCACACCGACGACACCGATAAAGTCCGAAACATGAGCAGTCTCCCAGTGAAAAATTTGGGCGAGGACAGCGTCCACCTCGCCTTGTCGTTAACTGACACCCGACTAATTCGTTGAGCTTGGAACCGATCTAGGCGCAGAAGCTATATCCGGCATTTCCCATATGGAGCGAGCCTGGAACCGATCCAGTCTCGCAATGGTCCGCATTATAATGTCGCGCCCCCCCCCGCGTCTAGCGCGTGGTGAAA
>JAWXCH010000192.1:0-14336 GCA_034440595.1 Planctomycetota bacterium
CATGGGATTTGCAAAAACCGCAGACAGGGGCGGTTTCTCAAGCATATCCACCGGAAACACGCGGGGGATTTCCTTTAGCGTTCTCGCCCAATTTGTCCCTGGTGGCCATCTATACACGAGCGGGAGGCTCGGTGCCAAATGGCGGCTTTCAGATCGTTGTGCAAGATTTGGCGCGGCAGCGGGAAGTAGCTCGATTTCAAACCATTGGGGGCAGCGCGGTCACCGGTGGGCAGTTCGCGGGCTACGGAAATCTGTTTTTGGAAGCGAGCAGTAATCGTATCGCAATGTGGGACACGCTGACGGCCAAGTCCATCACGCCTATGCCAAAGCTCACGAACGGCTCGCGGTTGACGGCAGCGACCTGCTCGCCGGACGGGCGGTTGATCGCCTGGGCCGAAACCATCCCCCCGACCGCGGTGATGCTCCGGATGCAAGAGGGGGGCACCAAAGATCGGCCAAGAGCACTCCTGCCTGCGTCTGCCATTTCACCGGACCAATCGACTGCCGCGCAAGCGCTCATTCGCGTGTACGATGTTTTAGCCGATATGGAGGTTGCACGATTTTCCGCGCACCACGGACAAGTATTTGCACTGAGCATGAACTTGGATGGCAAGCAGCCGATGCTGGTCTCAGGGAGTCAGGACACGACCATTTTGCTGTGGGACTTAAAGCCGGTCATGGAGAAACTCCGCACGAACACACCAAGCTTGGATCCGCAACAGATTGAAGCACATTGGACCGAGCTTGGCTCACCGGACCCAGGCAGAGTGCAACGTGCCGTCTGGAAGTTGGCCACGGCGCAAAGCGAAAGTTTGGCGATCTTGCAAGAACGCATAAAGCCAGTTCCAGTGGATGAGCAGACGAGCAATCAGATTGCACAACTGGTTTTGCAAATGGACGACGACCAATTTACCCTGCGCGAGCAAGCCAGCGAACAAGCTGCCGCTTTGGGAGAGAACGCGGAACCGTTCTTACGCGAGGCGTTGCAAACGTCAGAATCCGCTGAGGTACGATACCGAATCCGTCAGTTGCTGGATCAGTTCGCCGCCAAGCCACTCGTCGTGCCAGTTGACCAGCTTCGCGCGATTCGCGCGGTACAGATTCTGCAACAGGTCAATTCGCCCGAGGCTCGAGAGTTGTTGAAAGAACTGTCGACCGGTGCTCCCGAGGCACGACTCACCCAGGCTGCC
Organism: Planctomycetota bacterium; assembly: GCA_034440595.1. GTDB lineage: Bacteria > Planctomycetota > Planctomycetia > Pirellulales > JALHPA01 > JAWXCH01. Next base: position 1,191 of record JAWXCH010000192.1, read on the forward strand.
GTTGCGGCTCTGGAGAGTTTGCCTGCCGAAAAGTAGATTCGCGACTTCGCCAGATTGGTCTACTCCGCACGCAAAATCATATTGTCAATCAGGCGCGTCGTACCCACGCGGGCAGCCACCAGTGCCTCTGTGCCAGGGCCGACGATGGGCCGAGGCGTTAGCGTTTTGGAATCGACAATCGCTATATAGTCGATGACGATCTCGGGTTCCGTTTCGATTGTTTCACGCATGGCACGCTCAATCAGCGCGGTGGAAGTCTCGCCTTGCTCCTGGACGAGCCGCAATGCCTTTTGCAGGCTCTGCGGAATGACGAGCGCACTGCGACGCTCTTCGGCACTGAGATAAGCGTTGCGCGAACTGAGTGCCAAGCCGTCGCTGTCGCGAACGGTCGGACAGACGCGGATTTCCACCGGCATGTTCAGGTCCGCTACCATCTGGCGAATGACCGCTGCCTGCTGAAAATCTTTCTGGCCAAAAAAAGCCACGTCGGCACCGACGGCGTTGAGCAGTTTGGCCACGACAGTAGAAACGCCGCGAAAATGGTGCGGGCGGACCTCACCTTCCCACGGCGCAGTAATGCCGGTCACTTCCACCGTCGTGCATTCGCCAGCCGGGTACATCTCTTCGGTCGTCGGTGCAAAAACCAAATCGGTGCGAGCGCCGCTGAGCAGTTGCATGTCCTCGTCCAGTCGCCGAGGGTAGCGCGAAAAATCCTCGTTGGGACCAAACTGTGTTGGATTGACAAAGATCGTGACCACAGTGAAGTCGCACTCGCTGCTGGCAGCCTGCACCAGACTGAGGTGTCCGGCGTGGAGGGCACCCATCGTGGGGACCACTCCAACTCTCTGGCCAGCGGCGCGTGCCCGGCGGACAGCCTGACGTAGTTCGGCAATGGTAGTAACGATGGGCATGCGAGAATGATCACCAATTTTTACGATCGAAGGCAACTCAATCTTGCAAATTTACCAGTTGCTGCAGCAATTGGGAAATGGTCAGCCCATTGGTGGGATGAATCATCTCAGGTGCCACTTCAGCAGCCGGTTCAAGCACAAACCGCCGCGTGGTCATGAGCGGGTGAGGCACCTTTAGCTCTGGCAGGTCAATCTGCCGGTCACCATAGAGCAACAAATCCAGGTCGATCGTGCGTGGCCCCCAGTGTTCTTGGCGGATACGGCCAAGTGAGTCTTCAACCTGCTGCAACAGTTGCAAGAGAGACAATGCGGAAAGTTCGGTTTTGATGACGGCCGCACCGTTGAGAAAAGCCGACTGCCCAGCGGGACCACCAACCGGTTCGGTTTCGTGCCACTGACTGACGGCCAGCAGACGCACATCCGGCGTATCGCGCAGCATCAATACCGCGCGATCCAGCGTATCGGCTCGGTTCCCCAGATTCGATCCAAGTGCGATCAGACAGGCGGTCATACGAAATCAGTGCCTGTGACGAAACCACGTGCGGTTATTGACAGGTAGCACACTAAATACCGGCACACTGTAACTATTGCGAACGGTGGAGGGGACCTCCGAGTCACGACCTGAGCCGTCGACTATCGATCCCTACAGTCATCGCCCCCCTATCCTCTCGCAATATCTATCAGTCGAAAATACAATGTGCGCAAACCGATTCAATCCACTAGGCGATCATGCGGTAGTGCTGCTCAAAGAGCCAGACCGACCGAAAGCAGCGTGGAGTTGGAACCGTGGAATGGAAAACCGCACCGCGAAAAACAATGAACCGCCGCGTAACTTGCAGCGAGGTGAAGTGCAATTCAAATCCTACTCGGCTCATTGTGGTGCTCGAAACAATTTTGTCAAGCAACCCGAACCAAGAACACGAAATCGCTCCGGACAATCCAACAGGATAGCGGCAAGCCGCGAGAATAACTGCAGCGAGCAACCGTGTAAAACTTGTTCGTGCAAAACGCCGGGCGCAAAAACTCAAGCAGCGGCTTAACGAGACGCTGGTCGAATCGGACTGCCGTTTTGCGGCGTTACCGTCGCGTTGGCTCGATTGACGGTGATTGCTGTAGCGCTGGCCGAAACTGGGGCCTGAATTGCCACGCGATTCGGACAAACGTGCGCGGATGGAGCTGCTGGCATGCCACAGGCACCGGACATCAAGACAACTGATATGGCGAATGCTTGCATGGTCTGGAGCCTTTCACGCGAACGTCCTTGTCGAAGAAAGGTGCAAGTTGTTGTACAACCATGCACAGCCCTATTTATCGGCACTTTGATACGCAGGCAATAACGCCAATTGCCGAGACAGAAAATGTTGCTGCACTTCGCACGGGAACAGTGGATTTCCTATCTGCCCTGAATCGCCACGGCGAGACTTCCTATTTCGGCTAACTTGTCTAAGATACCGCGGATTGTATGATAGCATAGAGAAACCGCGCGACCTCTCGAACGGTTCTCTGAAGAAACAAGGGATCACGCGGTGTCTGGATTTCGCTGGATCGTTACGCCGCTCTGCATCCTCTGGGCTTCCCCCGGTACACTGCTCGGCCTGACCATCGGCCTTGCTAGCATACCCTGGCGCGGTCGCATGCAGCGAGTCGGACGCGTGCTGGAATTCTGGGGCCCGCCAATCGCCTTGGTTCTGCGGCGACTTCCGCCGTTGCGGGGTGCCGCCGCTGTCACCTTCGGTCACGTAGTGCTAGGCCGGTCGCTGGCGGATCTGAATTGCACCCGTGCGCATGAGTTGGTCCACGTTCGCCAGTACGAACGCTGGGGGCCGTTCTTCATTCCGGCCTACTTGCTCTGCTGGCTGGTGCTGCGCATTCGCGGGCGAGATGGATATTGGGACAATCCGTTCGAGCGCCAGGCTTACGAAGAGGCACCGTAGAAGTCACTGCCGTAAGAACCAGGGGCTAGCGCCCTGTGGCTGATAATATCGAAAGCCTTATACACGATCAGCCGAAACGCGCTAGCGTCCGGTTACTTACTTTCGCGACGCTCATACGACGAAGCTAACTACAACGGCCGCGCCACAACACGGTGAAAATGCAGCAGCACCTCTCCTTCGACAACGCGCCGAACCCCTTCGATCAGGCAATGCGGTTCGTTGTCCTCTTGACCGCGGCGAACGATCTCATCGATCTTCGTTCCAGGCGGAACGGTGAACGTCGACTGATAGATAATCTGATTCCCTGCGTCCAGCTCTGGCACAATAAAGTGACAGGTCGCACCATAGGTCAGCATCCGGCTGGCGTACGCGTCGTGATAGGGTCGCATACCGGGAAAGCTGGGTAGCAGGCCATGATGTAGATTAATAATCCGTCCGCCGGCATATTTCCAACAGGCCGCCGCCGAGAGAACGCGCATATACCGGGCCAGCACCACGTAGTCCACGTCGTACTCGTCCAAGACTTCGACGAGCTTTTCGTCGTCGACGTTACCTTGCTCGTCCCCTACATTGTGCCAGGGGACATCAAACTGCTCGGCCAGGGCACGGCAATTCGGCCGATTGCCGATCATCACCGCCGCCTCGCCGCGCACCCGTCCATCGCGAATCGCGCGGAGCAGCGACAACGGAGTCTCCGTGCGTAGTGTCGTACAAATGGCCAATCGCGGTTTACCAACGCGAGCACCAATCGACCAGACGCGAATCGAAAGCAGTGTCTCCTGTCCAATCTGATGCATGGCCTGCTTCAGATCGTCGAACCGGTCAGTAGGCAGCTCGATCCGCAATAGCATGGCAAAGAGTCGCTCTTCGTCATGGTCATACATCTGGATCTCAGCGATGTTCGCCCCCTGCCCGGTCACGTAGTGAATGATCGGGTCGGCCAAACCGCGATTGTCCGGGCCAACGGCTGAGATGATGACTTGCATTGCGTGTACTTGAAATCTGGAAACGCCAATCGATGCGACCGGCAGTTGCTTAATTATACCTGACTTTGTTGCTGGCAAAGATCGGCAAAACGGCCAAAGACCCTGCGACCAAAGCTTAGCATGCGGGGCAGTGCCTCGACCAACTCGGCACGAATTTTGGCAGGATCGATATAATCCAGCGCCGCCACCTCGCAGGAATTCTCTGGTTCTTCCAGCCAGGTCTCAACCATATCGGTCGAGACCTCCATGTGAAACTGCAACCCATAAGCGTTTGCCCCATAGCCAAATGCCTGCGCCCGGCAAACTGGGCTGGTCGCCAGCAGCCGACTCCCATCAGGCAGATCAAACGTGTCACCGTGCCACTGAAAAACCGTCTCCTGCCGGGCACTGCCAACAAACAACGGATCGATCATGCCCGCATCGGTCAGGTCCAACGGGTACCAACCGATCTCCTTTGTTTTGTTCGGGTACACCTTGGCACCGAGCGCTTTGGCCAGTAACTGCGAGCCAAGGCAGATACCGAGTACAGGCAACTGCTGCTCGATGGCACTGCGAATCCAGTGCAGCTCTTCGGCCAGAGCAGGAAACTGCTCAGTCTGGTCCACATTCATCGGGCCACCCAGGATGACCAAGCCAGCGGAATCGTCCAAAATTCGCTCTCGATCGAGATCCGCAAGCGCGCCCGGCTTCAGAACATCGATCTGCCGCACCGATAGCTCTCGCTGCTGAAATAACTCAGCCAGCAGGCCCAGCCCCTCATGCGGGACATGTTGAAAGACAAGGATTGGTTTCATCAGAACAACCCTAGCTGACAGGCTACGGGGAATGAAGGCTCGAACTATTGTAGGGAATTCGGGCAGTTTGGAAACAGAGGCGAAGGAGTTCGCGCAAAGGCGAGAAGACGCAAAGAAGACAGGGAACCTGAATGATCTTCGGCGTCCTGGTCTGAAAAATGAGATTGAAACAAGGATACACGGGATGAACAGGATTCAAGCACAGAAATCTAATTTGATAATGCCTTCGCTTTCCTTGCGAGCTTTGCGGCTTTGCGTGAAACCCCTACAGCTTAGCGTGATACGTCGTCGGGAATCCGGCCTCTGGCTTGGGCCGGGCGCTTGGCAATTGGCAGGTCGTTTTGCTAGGCTGATGAGACGCTAATATGACCGGTGCAAAGCAACTCACTCAACTTATCGACCAATATGGCCACTGCCGAACTTCCTGTCGTAGCTCCCAAGATCAAACCGCGGCGTGAAGATGTCCCGGCCGATGTCGTCCTCTGCGAACATTGCACGGCCAAGTGCTGCCGGTACTTTGCCCTGCCGATCGACAAGCCGGAAGATCGCCAGGCGTTTGATTACATCCGCTGGTTCTTGCTGCACGAGCATGCCACGGTGTTTGTCGACGAGGGAGACTGGTATCTGTTGGTCCATACCCCCTGCAAACACCTGCGGGCCGATCACTTGTGCGGAATCTACACAACTCGGCCACCCATCTGCCGCGAATACACCACCGACAACTGCGAATACGAAGACGACTGGGTTTACGACCAGTACTTTGAGACCGCCGAACAGGTGGTCGAATTTGTCGAAGCCACACTCGGTTCGCTGGAAGGAAACATTCGCAGCCCAAAGCCACCGCTACTCCCGTTGTTGTAATGTAGCAGGCACCGTCCCGGTGCCGTAGCCGAAGCACGTTGGATTTTCGAGCATACCTGTGTCGATGCCAATTAGCAGATCTTCTGTCACACTTTCTGAACCCTTACTGATCCTCTCGCCTTGACCAAAATCGAACCACGTACGCTCCGCGGATTTCGCGATTACCTCCCCGCGGCCATGATCCCGCGTGAGCGACTCATTGAAACCGCCCGCCGTGTCTACCGTTCGTATGGGTTTAGCCCGATCGATACACCGGCGCTAGAGTATCTCGAGGTCCTGACCGGCAAGGGGAGCGACGAAACCGACAAGCAGCTCTATCGTTTCGAAGATCATGGTGGCCGCTCCGTCGGCATGCGTTTCGACTTGACGGTCCCACTGGCTCGGTTTGTCGCACAGCACGCCAACGAGCTGGGCCTGCCGTTCAAGCGGTACCATATCGGCACTGTCTGGCGCGGCGAGAACACGCAGCGCGGGCGCTACCGCGAATTCATGCAGTGCGATTTCGACACGATCGGCACCCTCTCCCCGGCTGCCGATATCGAAACGGTGCTGGTGATTCACGACCTGTTCCAGGCACTTGGTTTCGACTCGTTCCAAATCCGCATCAATAACCGGCTGGTGCTAAACGGCCTGCTCGAACGGCTGGGCCTACTTGAAAAATCCGCGGCCGTCCTACGGGCACTGGATAAATTGACCAAAGCGGGCCCCGAGAAAGTCCTGCAAGAAATGATCGACGTGGCCGGTGCGACCGAGCAGCAGGCCAGCGAAGTCATTAAACTGGCCGAGCTGTCCGGCTCCAACGAGCAAATCTTACAGCAACTGCCGCAACTAGTGGCCGGTAGCGAGCGCGGCGAAGAAGGAGTCGCGCGCCTAGCCGAACTGCTCTCGACCGTGGCTGCCGCCGGTGTCTCGCCAGATCGCGTACAACTCGACGTCTCCATCGCACGCGGGCTGGACTACTACACCGGCACAATTTTTGAAACATTCCTCGGCGCGCTCCCCACACTAGGGAGCGTCTGTTCTGGTGGTCGCTACGATAATCTGGCAGAACTGTACACCAATCAGCAGTTGCCCGGCATTGGTGCCTCGCTGGGTCTGGATCGTCTGCTGGCCGGAATGGAAGAGCTGGGCATGATCCCGGCGGTGACCACCCCCGCTCAGGTTTTCATTCCGTATTTTGATAGTACGCGATTGAAGGACTATCTGCGTCTGGCAGCACAACTCCGCGCCGCCGGGCTAGGAGTCGAAGTCTTTCCCGAGCCAAAGAAACTAGGCCAGCAACTAAAATACGCCGACCGCCGCGGGTACCAGGTCGCCATCGTCGCCGGTGAAAACGAATTCGCCGCCAACACCGTGCAATTGAAGAACCTGAAGAAAGGTGAAAGTGTCACGATTTCAATCGCGGAGGGGGTCGCGCAGTTGGTGGGGGCGATTGGGGAAGCCTTGGACGCGGCGATGTAGTCAGACTTCTCTGGAAAACGCTCGAATTCTACTCGATTGTGAATTTCGCTCCAAAAGTATGGGAAATATCCACCTAGTTACGTCAGTTGTTGCATCGGTCGACGCTGACAGTTAAGATCTTTCTAGGTATAAAAGGGTGGCTTCTCTGAAAGTCACTCAAACATTTTCAGTTTTTTCTAGTTGGGGGAAATCAAGATGGCAACTAAGAGCTTTGATTATGCTCTCCGATCACAGCACTGTTCGAAAGTGACTGGATTCTCGATCCGCAATTTAGCTCTATCGAACCTGCGCCGAATCTTAAGTCGCACCGGAATTTTTGTATGTGCGCTGGCTATTGCCATGTCACTGACTGAGACCAGCAACGCGCAGGTGGTCGAATGGATTCGGACGCTGGGGCACGATTCTTTGAACGAAGGGAACGGCGTCGTTACCGATGGCGTGGGAAACATCTACATTGCCGGACGTACTACGGATACGATCGGCGCGGTTAATTTTGGGAAGAGCGATGCCATTGTGAGCAAGTACGATTCCACAGGAGCGTTGCAATGGTCGACTCAAATTGGAACTGCGGAAGCCGACCTAGCTTACGGAATAACATTGGACCAATCAGGTGGTATTTACATTGCAGGCTTGACAGATGGTTCCTTAGGCACACCGCTGGGACAAGTTGATGCCTTCGTTGCCAAATTGAACGAAAACGGAGCACTGCTATGGACGAAGCAGTTTGGAACCAATGAGCCGGATATTGCGAAAAGCATTTCCGCGGATGGCCTAGGTAACGTTTATGTAACAGGGTGGACGGAAGGAAGTTTGGGAGCTTCTCATAAGTGGAGCTACGATGTTTTTCTAAGCAAGTACGATTCGTCAGGAACACCGATTTGGAATCGACAAATCGGGACGATGGAAGAAGATCAGGCGCATGCAGTGTCAACTGACCTACTGGGCAACATTTACATTGCAGGATACTCGACAGGCGATCTTGGCGGGGGCAATGCAGGTCACAGCGATGCGTTTGTTGCCAAGTATGATAGTTCCGGAAATCAGATATGGATAACTAGTCTAGGATCCAACAACTTAGACCAAGCTCGCGGAATTGTCGTTGATAATGCAGGGAACGTATTTATTACAGGGAGAACGGAAGGAAATTTAGGCGGTCCAAACGCAGGTGGCACTGATGCGTTTTTGAGTAAACTGGATGGAGCCGGAAATCAACAATGGTCGCGACAACTTGGCACGTCGCTCTTCGATGACAGCTACGGAATCACGGTTGACCCTCTTGGTAACGTGCTTATCTCTGGAGTGACCGGGGGAACACTGGGTGAATCCTCATTGGGCCTTCAAGACGTACTTGTCGCGGCATACGATACTGCGGGGAATCAACTTTGGATTGAGCAATTTGGCACGAATCGCGATGACAGAGGACTGGCGATTGCTGCGGACGGATTGGGAAATGCCTATATTACAGGATTCTTAAATGATCGAGTCCTTTTTGCCGGAGATCCCCATGAGATGTTTCTTGCGAAAATTGTCATACCGGAACCGAGCGGTATAACGCTAGCCCTTGTGAGCTTTGCACTCCTCGTGGCGGGACGTCCCTACTTTCTTTCTCGCCGCCGCATTGGCCAATCGAAAGCTTGAGCCGCTGTAGGCATCTAGATTTCTTGGTGGCAATGCGGGAATTATGGTACCCCGACGCTGTTGGACATCCGCTTCCGCAAAGTTGGCAAGTCGTGGTTGCTCGATTAGCATGCGGGCAGGGTCGCTGGCGCAATGTTGTCAATTCGGAACCATTAACCAGGGCGAACGCGGTTCGCAATGGACGACCAATGCATGCCTGACCAATCGCCAGAATCTCGATCGCACGGCATCAACCTCGACTTCGTCCTTATCATCTACATCACTCTGCTGCTCTTTGCGCTTTCGGCACTACAAATTGTAACTGGATCGAGTTTCGTTTGGGAGAGCGGCCATTCGCGGGTTTCTGCCACCAACTGTTTCCGCTTAGGCAATTTATGGTCGCTCTGCATTGCGTTTTTCTTAATCCTGTATACAGCCTTAAGACTTTCGGCACACGACGCTGGCTTTCGCCCTTCCCTGCTAATCATAGCTCTCATCTGCCTGGCCTTTTCGGCAGCCGGGTTTGCATCGCCAATTGAGCATCTAGGACTTATGTTGCCGCCGGAATGGGCACACGCGCGAATCGCAGTCCGTATTCTAATGGACAAAACCTTCATCCCCGGTGTCCTGCTACACCTGACCCTCTTTACCCTGCTGCTCCGCGCCTGTTTTCGCGACCATTTCAGTCTGGTCTACTCACTACGAGATATCCTGCTAGTCATTTTCTTATGCTGCGTAACGCTAACCGTCTGCCGCTTTTGCTGGACGTTGTATTGATCGACAGAAGGTGTGCGGCATGCGAATCGCGCTGCGCGAGAAAGTATAGCAGTTGAGCGAGGAAGGACTGGATTCCCGCCTGCGCGGGAAAGACGCGCTTCGCGGAAGCAGGCGATCTTTCGACGGAGCGAAAGGCGACTGAGCGCACCCTCACCCGCGGCTGATACCGCGACCTCTCCCGCAAGCGGGAGAGGTGATTTTGCGCCGCACTGGACACCCACCTACTCCGGGGCCTTGGCCCGCTCAATATAGTCCCCGGTGCGGGTGTCGACCTTCACGTATTCGCCAATCTCCACAAACGCCGGGCACTGAATCTCGGCCCCGGTTTCCAGCTTGACCGGCTTGTTGAGATTGGTCGCGGTGTTCCCACGCACAGACGGTTCGCAGTATTCGATCTTCAGCACCATGTGGTTCGGAGCATCGACACTGATCGGGTTGTTATTGAACAGGATCATCGAGCAAGGCGTGCCTTCCTTGATCCACTTCCAGGTATCCCCCACCTGGTCCTTGGTCAGCTCGTACTGCTCGTAGCTGGTGTTGTCCATGAAGACGAACTGATCCCCTTGCGAGTAGAGGTACTGTGCCTCGATCTCGGTCACGTCGGCCTCGTCGAGCGAGTCGCCGCTCTTGTACGTCCGGTCCAGCATCGTGTTGCGATTCAGGTTTTTTAGGCGGCACTTGTACAGCGCCTGCCCTTTGCCGGGCTTCACAAAGTTGCATTCGACCATCAAATAAGGATCGCCGTCGATCTGAACCTTCAGACCTTTCTTGAACTGGCTGGTGTTGTAGCTACCCACGTTGGATTTCCTACTTCGATTTAGGTTTTGAAACAGTTATGCTAAACGGGGTCGTGAACCAGGGAACTCCCCTGGCAGACCGCGAACCAACTTCATTTGTCCAATCAACTCGCTTACCGGATCAACCATCTTGACGATTGCATCCATCCCCCTGCCCGCCGTACCTGATGCGCGCCAAGCCACTGGGCCACAGGTTTCCACCTGGCAGCAGGCGCTGAAGGACGCGATTCGCGACCCGGCGGTGCTGTGTCAGGAGCTGGAGCTTCCGTTGGAGCTGGCCAGTCGTGCGGCGGCGCAGGACTTTCCGCTGTTTGCTCCGCGCAGTTATGTGGCGCGGATGCAAAAAGGGAACCCGCGCGACCCCCTTTTGCTCCAAGTCCTGCCCTTGGACGAGGAGACCCGCGAGCGACACGATTTCTCGGTCGATCCGGTCGGAGATGCGGCGGCAAGCCTGCAGCCCGGCCTGCTGCACAAGTACGCGGGCCGCGTTCTGATGGTAACAACTGGGGCTTGCGCCGTCCATTGCCGATACTGCTTTCGGCGGCACTTTCCGTACGCCGATTCGCCCCGTTCGGTGGAGGCCTGGCAGCCCGCGATTGAGCAAATTGCCGCGGATTGCAGCATTCATGAGGTGATCCTCAGTGGAGGGGATCCGCTGACGCTGGTCGACCGCACGCTGAGCCAGTTGGCCGAGCAAATTGCCGCCATTCCGCATGTCCGCCGGCTACGGGTTCATACGCGGCTGCCGTTGATGATCCCCGAGCGGGTTACGCCCGAGCTACTGGCCTGGCTGACCGGCACGCGCCTGGCCACGGTGGTGGTGATTCATGCCAATCACGCGGCCGAGCTAGCGGGCACGGCGGTGAGGCGGCTGGTGCAGGCTGGAATACCGGTCTTGAATCAGGCGGTCCTACTGCGCGGTGTGAACGATACGGTCGAAGCACAGGCCGAGCTATCCGAGCGGCTGATTGATTTGGGCGTGATACCTTACTACCTGCATCAATTGGATCGCGTGCAAGGCGCGGCGCATTTTGAAGTGCCAATCAGCGAGGGATTGGCGCTGATGGAGCAACTAAGGCAGCGCTTGCCGGGTTACGCGATCCCGAGGTACGTGCAAGAGATTGCCGGAGAGCCGTATAAGGTGGGGTTGGAGTGAATCGTTTTACGTTGGCAAACCCATCAGTTTCATCAGCAGTTGCAGGTCTTCCCAGACATCTTTTTTACTGATGGGGTTTCGCAGCACATAGGCCGGGTGGTAGGTGCAGAGAACCGGAATGCCGCGATAGTCGTGGAATTTGCCGCGCAGTCGCCCGATCGAGACTTCAGTTTCCAACAGGTTCTTGGCGGCAACGGAACCAAGGCAGCAGATGTATTTAGGACGGATCGCTTCCAATTGCCGATTGAGGTACTCGCGGCAGTTGGCCGATTCTTGATTGGTCGGATTTCGATTGTCCGGTGGACGGCACTTGATGATGTTCAAGATATAAACGTCTTCGCGGCGGACTTTCATTCCCTTGGTGATCATGTCGGTGAGCAACTGACCGGAGCGACCGACGAACGGCTCCCCTTGTGCGTCCTCTTGTGCGCCGGGTGCTTCGCCAAGAAAGCAGAGCTGCGCATTGGGGTCGCCCGTGCCGAATACCGTTTGCGTTCGCGTGCTGGCCAGTTCAGGACAACGAGTGCAACCGGCGACTTCGCGCGCGATGATTTCGAGGGCCTGTGCCCGGAGTTGTGGAGGGACCGAGAGTCCAAATGGTTCGACACTTGGTGGAGGTACAACAATGGGTGGTATGCTGACCGCAGAAGGCTTGGCCAGAGGTTTTGGCGCAGTCGCAACGGGAGCAAACGACACGGAGTCGTCTCTGCGGGGACTTCGCGACGGAGTAGCTGGTGCGACCGGCGTCACAACAGGTGGCCTCTTCTTGGCCATAGGTTCGGCTTCCTTTCCACTGACGGGCGGGGATGGTTGTTCGGCAAGCAGCGAAATCGCCTCGCGCATTGCTCGCGGAAGGTGCGTAACGCCTCCCCTTTGCAGGCTCTGCAACTGTTGCCAGGCGGCACGCGCTGATGGATTGTCAACGGACATAGCAGGGATTCGGGATGAATACGGCAGATCAGTAAATGCTCATCACGATAAAAACAGCTTGGAACGTGCAGGTTCGTGGCACGCTACCACCAGTATTGCGACTGGCGGCGGGTTTCAACAGCCCTATCGACTTGCGTTCCACTGGGGTATCATGAACGGCACATCGCTTGGCTCAGTGCATACTCCCTCGAAGCCACAGATAACGCTGTGTGCCACTGGCTCCGCCAGTGCCGAGAAGATACAGCGCAAAAAGGCGATTCACACTGGCGAAGCCAGTGGCACACAACCCTAATTCCTACACGCCCGCTGTCCGTCCAGTTTCTAGCGCGATGGATCGGCGGATTTGCATTTTCTAGCGCAAGATTCAGTCTTTCTGGCATATCGGTCATGGGAGTTCCTCAAGTAGTCATCGTTGGCCGCCCTAATGTCGGCAAGTCTAGTATCTTCAACTGGCTGGCGCAAAAGCGGCTGTCCATTGTCGATCCAACTTCTGGGGTGACGCGCGACCGGCTGGCGTTCTTGATGCACGAGCAAGAGCGGTACTTTGAGATTGTCGACACCGGGGGGATCGGTGTCAAAGACATCGATAATCTAACTGACGATATCGAACACCAGATCCAGACGGCCATCGATCTGGCCACGTTGATTCTGTTTGTGGTCGACACGCGCGATGGCGTGGTGCCGTTGGATGTCGTGGTGGCCGAACGGCTGCGACGGGTGGATCATCCAGTGCTGCTGGTGGCCAACAAGGCCGACGATCGCGTGCACGACAATCAGGCGGCGGACTTTCATCAGCTTGGCTTTGGCGAGCCGCTACGGGTCAGCACTTTGCAAAACCGCAATCGCCAGGATCTGCTGGATGAAATTGTGCGGCGTTTGCCGCCGCGTAATATCGCCGACACCGTGCCAACCACTCCGACCA